>NZ_JBEXMH010000017.1:0-156844 GCF_040610415.1 Amycolatopsis sp. NPDC004079
GACGGCGCCGCGGGTGTGGTTTGCGGGCGGGCCAGGCGTCCGTGAGGGGAACCCTGAGGGACTCTGATTCCCTCAGGGTTCCCCTCACGGAGTTCAGGCGTTCCGGCGGCGCTGAAGTCCTTTGTGGATGGTCCATGGCATGGGGTCAGGGGGCGGAGACCAGCGCCGTCCGCTCCAGTTCGGCGACCACGTTCGCCGGAGTCGGCTGAGCGCGCATTTCCTCCCGCAGGGCGAGCGCGGCGGTGCGGAACGCCGGGTCGGACAGCAGCCGGGTCACCTGGGCCGCGACCGCTTCCTCGGTGGCCTCGTCCCTCGCCAGCACCTCGCCGGCCCCGGTCGCGAGCACCCGGCCCGCGTGCGCGGCGTGGTCCGGCAGTTGCGGCAGGAGGAGCATCGGGACTCCTTTCGACAGCGCGGTCAGGATGCTTCCCGCCCCGCCGTGCGAGACGAGCAGGTCGCAGTCGTCGAGCAAGCCCTCCAGCGGCGCGTCGACGTACAGCGAGACGTCGTCCGGGAGCGGCCCGAGCAGTTCGAGCTGCGCCGAGGAGCACGCCAGCACCACCCGCACGTCCAGCTCGCGCAGCACGCCGGCGATCCAGCCGGCGAGGAAAAGCCGCGGGTGGAGCTTGGCCATGGTGTGCCCCCAGCTGACGCACACGGTCGGCCGGCTCCCGCGCGGCGGCGGGGCCGGGCGCGGGCCGGGGCTGTTGAACGGCACGTACCGCACGGGGAACCGCCGGTAGTCCGCCGGAAGCTGGAGAGACGCCGGCACCGGATCGATCGTGTACTCGCCGAACGGATCGAACTCGGCGACCCCGTGGCGGCGGGCCAGCGGGGCCAGCGCCGAGGGCAGGATTCCGCGGGCGCGCAGCATCAGGTCCGTGCCGTAGAGGTGGCGCACCGCGGGCACGCCGGCCGCGGCCGCGCAGATCGGCCCGGCCAGCGCGGTCGGTTCGTACACCACGAGGTCCGGCCGCCACCGGTCGGCGAGCTCGATCAGCCCGCCGGTCATGGATTCCGCGTGGGCCAGGAACATTTCCATCGCCCGCGGCCCGGCCCCGGTCCGTTTCGCGCCGCCCAGCGACCCGTCGGGGTCCGCCGCGGAGGGGAGGACGTACTGGCGGACGAGGTCGGCGGCGGCGACGTCGGTTCCCACGCTCGCGCCGGGCAGCCCGGTCGCGGTCACCCAGTCCGCCGCCGCCGGCTGGCTGGCCAGCAGCACTTCGTGGCCCGCCGCGCGCATCGCCCACGCCATCGGCACCAGCGCGTACAGATGCGAAGGCCAGGCCCACGCAGTCAAAAGCACCCGCATCGAGGACTCGCTCCTTTGCTCGAGGTCAGTCCGGCCGGGAGGGTCAGGTGGACTGCTGGGCGGGCTGGAGGACCAGCCGGCCCTGCTCCGGGATGCCGAACGCGTCGTCCCCGCCGAGCACCTCGGTCAGCCGGTCGTGCTCCTCGGCGAGCTGCCGTCCCACCGCGCTGATGCCGGGCAGGCAGCGGCACACGCTCGAATCGTCCTCGCGGATCGTCACCAGGCACAGCTCGGCCAGCTCGTCGAGTGTCGTTTCCGCGACGTGCTCCGGGACGAACAGGCGGGCCGCGAGCCCGGCGGCGGACACCGAGCCGGTCAGCTCGCCGGTCACCACCCGGAACGCCGCCCGGCCCAGCGGGGTCAGGCATTGGTAGCTCTGCCACACGCCGGCGCGCAGGCCGAGCGGATCGCTGGTGGCCCCGCCGTCCCTGGCGAGCTCCGCCTTGATCCAGCGGACCGCGCGGGCGGTCGTCCAGTGCGAGTGGACTTTCAGCCTGCTCGCCACGGTTTCCAGCGCGCCGGGCAGCCCGTCGCACAGCCGCAGCAAGTCGGCGTCGGCGGCGGACCGCGCGCTGTCGTCGCCCGGTCCGAAAAGCTGGGCGAGCATCGTCGCGCTCTGGTCGAGGTCCAGCGGCGACAGCTCGATGACGGTGGCCGACGGCGACGGGACGATCCGGCGCCTGCTGATCACGATCACCGCGCAGTCGTCCCCGGACGGCATGAGCCCGGCCAGCTGGTCCAGGCTCGTCACGTCCTCGAAGACGGTCAGCAGCCGCCGGTCCGAGGTGCGCGAACGGAAACCGAGCACCCGGTCGTCGAAACCGGCGGGCACGTCCGCGCGCTGGTCGCCGAGCGCGCGCAGGAAGTGGCCGAGCGTCTCGCTCCGGTCGGCCGGGTTGCCGTCGTCGTCGGTGAGCCGGGCGTAGAGCTGGCCGTCCGGGTACTGGCGGCGCACCAGGTGCGCGATCTCCGTGGCGAAGGCGGATTTGCCCGACGCGGGCGGACCGGTCACGACGATCGTCGCCGGGCCGCCCGCCCCGTCGGCGCGCAGCGCCGCCAATGCCGCCGCCCGCGGCTGGTCGCGGCTGACGAGGTTGCTGCGCCGGGGCGGCAGCTGGCACTGCGGCTCCGGCGAGGTCACGCGGTGCGCGTCGGTGTCCGGTTCCAGGTCGAGCGACCGGTCCGCGTCGAGCACCGCGCGATGCAGCCGCTGCAGTTCATCCGACGGGTCCAGCCCCAGTTCGTGGTTCAGCGCGGTGCGCAGCTGCTGGTAGACGCGCAGCGCCTCGGCCCGGCGCCCGGCCCGGTACAACGCGATGATCAGCTTCGCATGGAGGCCTTCGTTGGTCGGCTCCTGGCCGACCAGCCGGGCGAGCTCGCCGATCAGCTCGTGGTGCCTGCCGAGCCGGAGGTCGGCCTCCAGCCGCAGTTCCAGCGCGTTGCGGCGGAACTCGTCCAGCCGCAGGATTTCGGCGCGCAGCACCGGGCCCACGTTGACGTCCGCCAGCGCCGGCCCGCGCCACAGCAGGCCGGCGTGGGCGAGGGTGGCCGAGGCGTCCGTCCACCGGCCCGCCGCGCTTTCCGCCCGGCCCTGGTTCACCAGCTGCTCGAAACGGTAGGAGTCGAGACCCTCCGGCTGGTAGGTGAGGCTGTACCCGCCCGGCGAGGTCTGCAGGCTGGGCAGCGGTCTCGTGTCGACCTCGCCCGCGGGGGCCAGGCCGGGCCGCTGCAGCCGGAGCAGCTTGCGCAGCTGGTAGATGTAGGTCTGCATGGTGGTGGTGACGCTGATCGGCGGGTTGTCCTCCCAGAGCTCCTCCAGGATCTGCTCGTTGCGGACCACCCGGCCGGAATGCAGCGCGAGCAGAGCGAGCACCTGGCGAAGTTTTGCGGCGGTAGGGGTGATAACTGCGTTGAGGTGGACGACCTCCAGCGGACCAAGAAGATTAATCCTCACGGTATGTTCCCCCATAGATCGGCAAAGTCGATTGCTCGCGTTAATAGTTTCAAAATGATCAGTCGCGGTCTACGGCCAGACGGGGGACAAACAAATCTCTTGACAGTAACTGTCAAGCGTTCACAGATCACGTCGAGGGCACGAGACCGTCTCGACGGCGCCGCGCCGGACGGACCGGAACCGCGATAGCCAGGCATTGCACACCACTGACCGAACATTGCCGGAGCTGGTGATTTTTTTCCTGACAAGCCGCCCCGGGGGATTGAAAACCGCACGCGAGATGCGCCTCACCTGCGAATACAACACAATGGCGGCACACTAATTATTTGATGATTAGCCCTATCATCACTATCGCTGTACTGGGCGTTCGCGGTGTGCCGGAAGCCGGGACGCAGGGCTCCGACCTGGACCGGAGCCCCCTCGGCGAGGCCGGCCGCCCGGCCTGCCGAGGGGTCGCCGACCGCCCCCGCGGCACCGCCGGAAGCAGTCCGAACAATTTTCTCGAATTGCTTCCGAGCGATCCGGGTGGGCGGATAAAGCGAGCCCGCCGCATTCTTTTCAAGGTTAACTCGATTTGTTCCGCACCATTTTTCCGCTGACTTTAATGCAGCGGCGCGGGCGCGCTGTTCGCCGAATTTTTCCCGGGCTCGGCGGCGGGCATCGCGATGTCGATCTTGCGAATGGACCACTGGGCGATTTTGAGCGACAGGCCGACCGCGGCGGTCGCGTGCTCGGTGACACCCGTTCGATATCGGTCAAATGCATCAGCAAGGCTGATATCCCCGTCGGCCACCTGGCGGAGCAGCCCGGTCAGCAGGGCCGCGTCCCATGCCGCGCTGTTCGCTCCGACCCCGCCGGAGGGCGGCATCGTGTGCGCAGCGTCGCCGAGCGCCACCACCCGTTCGGTCCCCCACGGCACGACCGGCACGCTCGCGCGCAGTGACACCGCGAACGTGTCCGCGGCGTCGCCGAGCGCGAACAACCCGCGCAGCGCCGGGTGCCAGGCACTCATCCGGGAGGTGGCGAAGCGCGCCAGCGCCCGGCCGTCCATCGCGAAGAACTCGTCGTCCGACAACCCCAGTTCGTCGCGGTGCACGTTGAGCACCGCCATGTAGTAGTCCTCGCCCGGCGGCAGGTCCAGCCCCGGCCACAGGCGGGCCGCCGCGGCGGGCGGCGCCTCGCGGAACACCATCGGCATCAAGCCGAGATGGTGCCCGTCGGAGCCGATCACGTAGCTGAACTCGCCGCGCAGCTGTGCGGGCAGCCCGGCCTGGTGCACCGCGGTCATCGGCAGCCGCGCGAAAACCGTCCGCACGCCGAGGTCGGCCGGCTGCTCGTGCGGGCAGAGCTGGGTGCGCACCGCCGAGTTCGCCCCGTCCGCGGCGACCAGCACGTCGCCGGTCGCGGACGAGCCGTCGGAGAACCGGGCGGTGACGCCGCCGGTGGTCTCGACCACCTCGGTGAGCTTGCGGCCGAAGCGCACCACGTCGTCGAGACCGGCGAGCAGGACCCGGCGCAAGGTCACGCGGTCGACCGCGTCGATCTTGTCCGGGCCGCTGCCCCTCGGGTCGTCGAACGCGGGCGCCCACTGCGGGGCCAGCTGCTCGTCGAAGGCCAGCAGTCCTTCGCCGTGGCGTTGGTTCGAAGTGGCCAGCAGCAGCTCGATCACGCGCGGCGGCAAGCATTCCCGCATCGCCCGCTCGCCGTCCGGGCTCACTCGCAGCCGGTAGCCCTGGGTCCGCGTGCGCGGGGAGGCGTCCCGCTCGTGCACCTCGACCGGCAGCCCCGCCGCGTGCAGGCCCTGTGCCAGGATCAGCCCGCCGACGCCTCCGCCGATGACGATCGTCTTGGGGCCGCGTGCTCCGGTGGCCATGGTGGCTCCTCGCCTTCTTCGCTGTACGTGGTTTCCCCGGGAAGCACGATGCAGCCGGCGCCCGCGCCGAGCGCGATCAGCCCCTCAGCCAACCAGGACGTGCAGCGCCGCAGCGAGGTCAGCACGGGTCGGCCGCCTCGCCGGCGAAGCCGTCCAGTACCTGGTAGACGCCGAACGGGCGGGGCAGGCCGAGGTCCCGGTAGGGCCGCAACGGGGCGGTGCTCGCCCGGTGCGACGCACCGGTTTCCCAGTCGTCGAAGGCTTTCCGGTCGGCCCACTCGCTGATCACGATGAACTCCGCCCCGTCGTGGACGTTGCCGAGCAGTTCGTTGCCGAGCAGGCCGGGGGTCCCGCTCAGCGCCTCGCTGGTGCGGCGGTAGGCGGCGCGCAGGCCCTCGCCGTCCTCCGTCCGGTTGAACAACAGGACCCGCAGCGCGCCGGGCATCAGAGGCCCCGGTCGAGGTAGGCGATCACCCGCATGGTGACCATCGAGCCGCCGGAGCGGTAGGGGTGCAGCTTCTGCCGGTGGGTCAGGTGCCGGTCGCTCGTCTCGAACTCGCGGAACGCCGGTTCGCTCACCCAGTCGCTGACGATGTAGTAGACCGACGCGCCGTCCTCGGTCTCCTCGTCCGAGCGGGACAGCCACTGCCCGAGGTTCGCCGGGTGGGTGACCACCGAGTCGCCGACGTCGAGCCAGACCCGTTCGAAGTCCGCGCCCATGCCCGGTTTGATCACCATCCGCAGCATGACCCGGAACGCGGTGCTCGCCGGCATCAGGAGATCCCCCCGTCCACGCTGACGACCGAACCGGTGACGTACCGGGCGAGGTCGCTGGCCAGCCACAGCGCGGCGCCCGCGACCTCGGCCGGGGTGCCGAGCCGGTGCAGGGCCGTCTTGTCGGAGTACCGCTTGACCATGGTTTCGCGGGTCTCGGCGGGCAGCGCGTCCATCGCCTCGGTCGCGATCACGCCGAGGGAGAGCACGTTGAACCGGATGCCGCGGCTGCCGAATTCCTTCGCGAGCGAACGGTTCAAGCCCTGCAGCGCGGCCTTGGTCGCGGTGTAGTGGGCGCGCAGCGGGATGCCGGCGTCGATGGACTTGGAGCCGATGCTGATCACCGAGCCGCCCGCGTCGAGCAGCTCGATCGCGTTCTGGGTCACCAGGTGCACCGCGGTCAGGTTGGTGGCGAGGACCCGGTTCCATTCCTCCAGCGGGAGTTCGGCGTACGGGATGTGGCTGATCGCGCCCGCGTTGTTGACCACCACGTCCAGCACGCCGTACTCGGAGCGGACGACGTCGAACAGCCGCTCGATCTCGTCCGGATCGGTCAGGTCGGCCCGGACCACGTGGTGCCTGCCGCCGATCTCCTTGAGCTCGCGCTGCAGGGAGGCGGCGGCCTCGGAATCGGTGCGGTGGCAGGTGATGACGTCGATGCCGTGCCGGGCGTACTCCAGCACGATGCCGCGGCCGATGCCCCGGGCCCCTCCGGTCACCAGCGCTGTCTTGCCGTGCAAACCAAGATCCATCGGAACGCTCCTCGTTGTCTCGTCGGGTCAGGCCGCCGCGCCCAGCAGGAAGCCGAGCGCGACGCAGTTCAGCGCGAACGCGAGCACGGAGAGCGTGCTGCGGACGCGATTCCAGGCGCCCCAGTGCTTTCGGGGGTCGAGCCGGGCGAAGTCGGCGGGCAGGCGGTCCGGGTCGAGAGTCCGGAGCCACCTGTTCACCGGGACGTTCTTCGCCAGCGAGACGGCCATCGCGACGCCGGTCAGCAGCGCGGCGGCGGCGAACAGGGCGCGGCGCGGGCCGGTGTCGGAGAAGGCCAGCGCCGCGTCGCCGGCGAACGTGAAAACGAAGCACAGCGGCATGAACGGGTCGTAACGGGTGGCGAAGAAGGCGTGCGCCTGGACGTAGCGGTCCGGCGGGAGGCCGCGCAGCAGCGGCCAGCCGCCGAGCTGGGTGCCGACCAGCACTCCGGCCGCCAGCCCGTTCGCCAGCAGCACCACCGGGAACAGCAGGCCGACCACGGTGCTAGCGGGCCGCGGCCAGCTGCTCGAGCCGGTCCCGGATCAGTTTCTGCTGGATGCCGGTGTTGTGGTCGAGCCGCGCGCGCATCGCCTCGTCGTCGATCGGGGCGGCCGCCTTCATCTCGAAGTCCTGTACCCAGCGCATCCGCGTGCCGTCCGGGGTTTCGGTGTACTCCCAGTAGATCCACATGTACTTGAACGGCCCGGTCTGCACCCGCTGCGACCGCACGGTGCGGGTCTCGGGATCCGGCGTGCGGGCCGAGACCCAGTCCCACACCTTGCCGTTCTCGTCGGGGTGCAGCGCCAGCCGGAAGACGATGGTGCCGTCCCGTTCGGACAGGATCTCCGCGGCCGAGTACTCGCTGAAGAGCTCGGTCCAGGACTCGACGTCGTTGGTGCGCTCCCACACCAGTTCCAGCGGCGCCTTGATGAGGATCTCGTTGTCGACGTGACCGGACATCTCAGTGGGCCGTCCTCTCCAGGTGTCGGTTGATGGTGCGCAGCGCCTCGGCCGGGGTGCGCATGTCGAGCGCGGCGTCGTCGGTGATGGTGACCCCGTACCGGCGCTGGAGCTGGCCCGCCAGTTCCAGGACGGCCAGCGAGTCGTAGCCGAGCTCGGCGAATTCGATGTCGCCGATGTCGGCGTCCAGATCGACTCCTTCGTCGACCCCGACGCTGGTGCGCAGGATGTCGCGCAGGTCGTCGATGGTGAGCTCGGTCATCGGAGATCTCCCTGTCTGGTTCCGTCGGGTTCGGTTTTCCGGAGGACGAGGGCGGAGGTGAAGCCGCCGTGTCCGCGCGCGAGGACCAGCGCGGTGGTCAGTGCCGTTTCCCGGGGCGCGGTGCGCACCAGGTCGAGATCGCAGCCGGGGGCCAGCCGCTCGGTGCCCGCGGTGTGCGGGATGACGCCGTCGCGCAGGGCGAGCAGCGCGGTCGCCACGTCCAGCGCCGCCCCGCCGCCGTAGAGCCGGCCGGCCAGTGTCTTCGGCGCGGTCACCGGGACCGCGCCGGCCCCGAACACCTCGCCGATCGCTTGCGCCTCAAGCAGGTCCAGGTCCGGGGACCCCGCCGCGTCCGCGAAGACGACGTCGATGTCGCCCGGTCCGAGACCGGCGTCGGCGAGCGCGCCGCGGATCACCCTGGCGAGCGCGGGCGGCCGGCCCGAGCCCGGCCGGGGGTCCATCCCCGCCGCGTGTCCGGCGACTTCGCCGTAGGAGTGCGCGGCCCCGCGTTCGCGATGCGCGCGAGCGCTTTCGGCGACCAGGATCGCGCCGCCCTCGCCCGGCAGATATCCCGAGGCCGCCTCGTCGAACGGCAGGTACGCCCGCCGCGGATCGGGTTCGGCGGACAGCCTGCCGTTGGTCAGCTGGGCGACCAGCGAGTAGGGGCACAACGGCGCGTCGGTGCCGCCCGCGACCACCACCCGGGTGTCGCCCGCGGTGAATCTCCTTGCCTGGCCGAAGGTGTCGAGCCCGCCCGCCTGCTCGGCGCAGACCACGCCGCAGGAGCCGCGCATGCCGTGCCGGATCGCGAGCTGGCCGGTCGTCGCCGCGTAGAACCACGCGATGGACTGGTAGGCGCTGATCCGGGGGCCGTGCTGCCACAGGCTCGCCATCTCGCGCTGGCCGAACTCGACTCCGCCGGACGAACTGGACGTCAGCACGGCCATCTCGAACTCGGGGACCGAGGCCGGGTCGAGCGCCGCGTCGGCCAGTGCCTCGTGGCTGGCCACCAGCCCGGTTTGCGTCCAGAGGTCGGTCTCCACCAGCAGCCTGCCCGGCAGGTGCTCGTTCGGGGCGAAGCCGCGAAGCTCGCCCGCGTGCCGGACCGGGTAGCCCGCCGGGTCGAACCGGCTGATGCGCCCGATCCCGGAGCGGCCGGCGAGCGTCGCGCTCCAGTGCTCCCCCGTCCCGATGCCGGTCGGGGCCACGACGCCGATCCCGGTGACCAGCGTCCGCCCGGCACCGCCCGAATCGGTCATGATCCTCACCTTCCCCAGCGGACAGCTTTCCTGCCCGGTTCCGATCTTCAGCGCGCTCGCTGAAGCGCTTCTCGAACGGTGCTCGATCGTTCGCTCAGGAAATCGCGGCCGCGTTGAGCCCGGCCGCGAGCACCGCGATCCCCGTGCGCAGCAGGTGCCACCGGCGCCACAGCGGACGCGGATCGGCCCAGTGCGCCGGGATCGCCTCCGGGTCGAGCCGTTTGACCGCCCGGTTGAGCGGGACGTTGCAGAAATGCGAGACCACCGACACCGCGGCCAGCGCTCCCGCGCCCGCGCCGAAAAGCCAGGCCCGGCCCGGCACCAGGAACGCGAGGACGACGTCGAGCGCCGTCGAGCCCAGTACGAGCACCGGCATCGTCGGGTCCCACCGTTTGCCGATCAGCTGGTGGCTGTAGACGTACTGCGCGGGCGGCATGGCGAACAGCGCGGGCAGGACGGCGAGCGCGACGGCGAACAGCACCCCGGCGATCGCGCCGCTGGAGACCGTCGCGGCGCCCGCCAGCCAACGTTCCACTGTGGACACATCGATCCCTTCCGCGTCACCGCGCGGACGACGGGTCGCGGTGGAAGCCTTCGGCGATCACCGCCGCGTCGTCGTCGCCGTGCCCGGCGTCGACCACCGCGCCGAACCGGTCCGCCGCGGCTCCGGTCACCGGCATCGGCACGCCGCGACCGGCGGCGTCCTCGCAGCCGAGCCGGAGATCCTTGTGCATCAACGCGCTGCGGAAGGCGGCCGGCCGGTAGTCGCGTTCCCGCATGAACCGCGCGCGGAAGCCGAGGATCGGCGAATACCATCCGCTGTTCGCGAAGACGTCCAGCAGCAGGGTGCGGTCGATCCCGGCGGATCCGGCGAATTCCAGCGCTTCGGCCAGTCCCGCGGTCTGCACGCCGAGCAGGAGGTTGAACGCGAGCTTGAGCGTGCTCGCGCGACCGGTCTCGCCGAGCCAGCTCACCTGCTGGCCGATCGCGGCGAACACCGCGGACACGTCCTCGCCGGGCGTGCCCTCCCCCGCGGCGAAGACCCGCAACCGCCCGGCCCGCGCCATTTCCGGGTTGCCCATGACGCAGCTTTCGATCCGGCGGACCCCCTTCCCAGCCAGCTTCTCGGTGGTCTGGATCGAGAACGGCGGCGACACCGTGGAGGTATCCAGCACCGTGTGCCGGGAGGTGAGCACGCCGGCGAGATCGCCGAGCAGCACCTGCGTCACCGCGTCTTCGTCGGCGAGGCTCACCAGGACCAGATCCGCGTCCTGAACGGCTTCGGCGGGGGTGGCGGCGACCCGCGCGCCAGCCGGGCGGAGCGCTTCGGCACGGGAAGCGGTGCGGTTGAAGACCACGACCTCGTACCGCGCGGCGAGCAGCGCGCGGACCATCCCCGAACCCATTTCCCCGAGTCCGATCGCGGCTACCTTGGCGGTCACCGCGGCGTCCCGGCGTTCGGGTGGTCGGCGGCCGAGAGCTGGGAGACGCAGCGCATGGTCGCGGCGGCGAAGTAGCGGGCGAATCCTTTTTCGCTCTTGGTGTCGCGGGGCTCGGCGAGGTACGGCGCCAGCGCCTCCTCGATCAGGTGCACGCCGCGTTGCGCACCGACGTGCCTGCCGACCGCAGAAAAGTCTCCTTCGTAGTGCACGAACCGGACCACGACGTCGTCCTGCACGAACACCGCGGTGCCGAGCAGGCGGGCGCCCTCGTCGCCGTTCCCGGCCGGCGCCTGCGGCGTCGACATCCGCTGGAACCCGGCGAAAATCTCGGCGATCCGGTCCTCGTTGCCCGGCTTGACCCGATAGCAGATGGCCGCGTAGGGCATCAGACTCCTCCGTCCACGTTGAGAGTGATTCCGCTGATGTAGGCCGAGGTGTCGCCGGCGAGGAACAGCACCGCACCGGCGACGTCGGCGGGCTGGCAGATCCGGCCGAGCGCGGTCATGCCCACGATCCGGCTGACCGCCTCCGGCGGCAGCCCGGCGCCCGGTTCGGTTTCGGTGAGCCCGGGGGCGACCGCGTTGACCCGGATGCCTCGCGGCCCGAATTCCTTGCAGAGCGCCCGCGTGAACCCGATCAGCGCGGCTTTCGACGTCGTGTAGTGCACCCCGTTCGCGCGTCCGCGCAGCGCCACCGACGAGCCGACGGTGATCACCGAACCGCCGTCGGCCACCTTGTCCGCGAACGCGTGCGTCACCTGGTACACGCTGGTGACGTTGTGGTCCATCACCCGCTGCCATTCCGCCGGGGTCAGCCGGCCGAACGGCACGACGCCGTCCACACCGACGTTGTTCACCAGAACGTCCACCGCGCCCAGCGTTTCCGCGGCTTCGGCGGCGAGCGCCGCGGCGCCGTCCTCGCTGGTGACGTCGGCCCGTACGACCCGGTGCGTCCCGCCGATCCGGTCCAGTTCTTTTTCCAGCGCGGCAGCGGCTTCCTCGTCTTCGCGGTAGCAAGTGACCACGGAAGCGCCGGCCGCGGCGAACGCGAGCACGATCGCCCGGCCGATGCCTTTCGTGCCGCCGGTCGCTACGACTTTCTTGCCGTCCAGTCCTTGGTGCATGGGAAAAACCTCTTCTCTAGCTTCGATGGGGGGCGGCGGCGCGCGGTGCGTCGTGCCCGGCGGGATCGCGGCGCAGCGCGGCGGTCAGCCGACCGCGGAAGACGGCGAACAACAGTCCGGCGAGGACGCTGGCGGCGCCGAGCCCGAGGTAGTACCAGAGCTCGGGAATCAGTTGCAGCAACCGCAGCAGGATCGCGCCGATCGCACTGCCGAGACCGGCGAAAAGCCAGTAGAGGCCGAGCATCCGGGCGGTGAACGAGCGGGGCAGCACGTCCGCGGTCGCCGCGATGCTGACCGCCGCGATCACCAGTTCGCCCAGCGCCGAGACCAGGTAGGCGGCGACCAGCCAGAGCGGGGAAACCTTGGCCCCGCCGCCGGTCTGGCCCGCGGCGACGGCCATGGTCAGGAATCCGGAACCGATCAGGCAGAGCCCGATCGCGAACTTCACCGGGACGTTGTTCCGCCTGCCCAGCCTCGGCAGCAGCCGCGCGATCACCGGGGCGAACAGGAGCGTGCACAACGGGATCACCGACTGCAGCCAGCTCGCCGGGACGAGGAACCCGGCGAACTCGCGGCGCACGTGGTCACGGGCGAACAAGGTGAGCAGCGATCCGGAGTAGGCGAAGACCATCCAGAACAGCGCCGCGCCGCAGAGGACCGCGAGGAACGCGGACAGCCGTTTCCGGTCCGCCTCGGCGAGTTCCGGATTCCGGCGCAGGGAACGGAATCCGGCGACCGTCGTGACCAGAAGCAGCACTCCGGCCGCGCTGACGAGCGTGCGGACAGTGAGCACCCCGGCGACCGCGGCCGCGGCGGTCGCGACCGCCGCCGCGACGACGACCAGCGCGGTGCGGCGGAGCACCCGCCCCCGTTCTTCCGCGCTCAGCCCGGTTCGCGGGGCAAGGCCCGCCGAGCCGAACTGGCTCGCCGCCGTGGCGACCCGGACGCCCGTCAGCAGCATCGCCGCCGCGCAGCAGAGGAACGCCGCCGACCAGGAGACCCGTTCGCCGAGCCAGCCGCAGGCCAGCGGGGCGAGCAGCGAGGAGACCTGAGTCGCGACGAACATCAGCGAGATGCCGGATTCCCGTCCGCGCCCGTTCCCGAACAGCAGGTTGACCAGCGCCTGGTGGTTCGGTTTGAACACGGCGTTGCCGACCGCCAGCAGGCCGAGGCCGGCCGCCGCGGGCAGTCCCGCGCCCAGCGCGACGAACCCGGCGGCGCTCAGCGCGCACCCGGTGAGCATCGCCCGCCGCGCGCCGAGCACCCGGTCGCCGATCCAGCCGCCTGCCAGCGACAGCAGGTAGGTGAACGCGATCCACGCGCCGAACAGGGCGGCGGCGTCGACGCCGAGGGCCAGCCCGCCGGTGCTCGCCGGGGCCGCCGCGTACAACACCAGCACCGCTTGCAGACCGTAGAAACCGAAGCGTTCCAACAGATCCGCGGTGAACAGACGGGAGTACCAGGCCGGCATCGCGAACAGCGTGACCGGCCGGTCGCCGGGATCGGCTTCGGATCCGGCCGGGGCCGCCATCACGGCCGTCCGGTCGCGGCGGCGAGTGCGGCGCGCAGCGCGTCTTCGGCGGTGTCGGCCCCGGCGTCGCTCCGCCACGCCACGAAAGCGTCCGGGCGGACCAGGACCGCCCCGTGCTCCGGAACCCCGTGTGCGGCGGCGAAAGTACCGGGTTCCGTCCGGAGGTCGCCGTCCTCGGCCAGCACGTGCCCGCGCACCGGCGTGCCGAGCAGCTTGCCGACCCGGTCCGCCGCTTCGAGCCAGCCGCTGTCGCGGGAACCGGTCAGCAGCACGAAATCGTCGTAGTAGAGGTCGATTGTGGACAGTCGCTCGCCGGTGCGCTCTAGCCAGCAGTGCGGCGCCCGGGTGCCGGGCTTGCCGGTCAGCTCGAGCTCGGGTTCGAGCACGCGGGCGTCCTCGGGCACCCCGGTGATGGCCGCGGAGCGGTAGCGGTAGCCGAGGGTGACGATCACGTCGTCGACCATCTGCGCGGCGGTCTCCGCGTCCGCGTGGCCGTGCCGGATCCGGTTGCGCACCAAGGCTTGTGCCGCCATCGCCTCGCCGACCAGCCTGCGCTCGGCGTCGTAGGAGTCGAGCAGCGGCTCGTCCGCGGTGCCCGCCAGCACCGCCGCCAGCTTCCACGCCAGGTTGTGCGCGTCGTGGATCCCGGTGTTGGCGCCGAATCCGCCGGCGGGCGGATGCACGTGCGCGGCGTCGCCGGCGAGGAAGATCCGGCCGCTGCGGAAGGTCTCGGCGACGAGTTGCGCGCCGCGCCACGGCACCTTGGCCATGACCTCGACGTCCATCTCCGGGCGGCCGGCGGCGGTGCGGATGATCTCCAGGCAGCGCTCGTCGGTGAAATCCTCCCGGGTCTCGCCGCGGTCCGGGAAGTAGAGCGGCGCCGCCAGCCAGGGGTCGCAGCCGTGCAGCCGGGACAGGCCCATCAGGGTGCCGGGAGCCGCGGTCGCGTAGCAGAGGATGAATTTCCGGTGCGCCAGCATGGTTTCCAGCTCCGGCGCCCGGAAGTAGATCGACATCGCGTCGAAGACGGTGCCCCGCCCGGTGCGCTCGATGCCGAGCATCCCGCGGGTGGTGCTGCCCGCTCCGTCCGCGGCGATCACGTACTGCGCGCGCACCCGCAGCGGACGGCCGTCCTCGTCGAGTTCGGCGGTCACGCCGGAGTCGTCCTGGCGGAACGAGAGCAGGGTGGTCTTGTGTTTCACCGTGCCGCCCGCCGCGGCGACCAGGTCGACCAGCACCCGCTCGTACCGGTCCTGCCCGCAGCCCATCACCCGTTCCGGGCTGATGTGCTCGCCGTCCAGCGACGGCGCCTCGAGCGTCACCGCGTCGTCGATCTCGGCGAACGTCCTGGTCTGGATGATGCCGCCCTCGAAGTACGGGTGCGAATCGCCCATCTCCAGCGCGCGGATCTCCGAGACGAAGCCCGCCGCGCGGAACAACTCCATCGTGCGGGCCTGGAGGCCGGGGGCCCGGGGCAGCGTCGAGGTGCTGTCGCGCCGTTCGGCGACGAGCGCCTCCACCCCGTGCCGCCCGAGGAACGCCGCGGCGGAGAGGCCGACCGGCCCGGCGCCGACGATCAGCACTGGTACAGAGATTTCCTGCATGGTTGGTTCCTTCGTTCGACCTTGGACGGGAGTGTTCGGGGACGCCGGGGAGCCGGGGCGGGTCACGAAGGCGAGCCGGACCGGGGCAGGGAGAGCTGGGTGACACTGCGCAGGAGGCTGGCCGTGAACGTGCGCACGAAACCCTCTTCGGTGTCGGTGTCCCGCGGCGTCCGCAAGTACGGCTTGAGCTTGCGTTCGACCTCGCGCACGCCCGGCTGGGCGGCCATGAACCTCGCGATCGCGGCGAGGTCGCCCTCGTACTCGATGAACCGCACCAGCAGCCCGTCGCGGATGAACACCGCGGTGCTCAGGATGCGGCTGGGCGTGCCGTCGGCGGCCGCGGGCGGCACGGTCGACGTGTCCGGACGGCGGAAATCCGCGAACACCTCGACGAGTTCGTCCTCGTGGCCGTTCTTGACGTCGTAGCTGATCGCGGCGAAAGGCATCGCGTCTCCTCGCATCTCTCCGGCACGGTGTGCGCACACCGTGTGACATGCGCCTGGAGAGAGGCTCGAGCGACGTCGGACGGGGACTGTCCGGAACTCCGGGCCCCGTTGTGATGTTTCTGTTATGACTATAATTACCGGGGTGACCGCACACGCGAACGACGAGGCAGACTCGGCGGCCGTCCGCCGGTCTCCGCTGGCGATGGCCGTCCTGCTCCTGCTCGCGGTCGAGCCCAAACATCCCTACGGGCTGCGGCAGCGGATTCTCGAATGGGAGAAAGACCGCGTCATCAACGTCAGCCAGCGCAACGCGATCTACCAGACGATGCGCCGGCTGGAGCGGCACGGGCTGATCGTCGTCCACGAGACGGCCAAACACGAGAACCGCCCGGAGCGCACCGTTTTCCGCACCACCGAGAGCGGCGTCAAGCTGTCCCAGGAATGGGTGCGGGACATGCTGCGCACGCCCGCGGTGGAGTACCCCGAATTCCCGGCCGCGCTGGCGTTCATCGCCTCGATCTCCCGGCCGGACGCGATCGCCGCGCTGAGCGAGCGGCTCGAGGCCTGCGAGCGGAACCTGGCCGAGTTCGAGGCCGAGGTCACCGGACGGCTCGCCGATTTCGCCGACCCGGTCGACCCGATCCACCTGGTCGACACCGACTATCAGCGGGCCATGGCCACCGCCGAGATCGACTGGCTGCGCCGGACGCTCGTGCAACTGGACGCCGCGCAGCTGAACGGGGCCGCCGCCGACGCGTGACCCGGCGGGCCGCGCTTCGACCGCGGTCCGATCCGCGGTCCAGCCGCCGGCTCCAGCATCGGACGCGTCCGTTCCGCCGACGCATCCGGAGTGCTCATGAACGCCGCAGGCACTGTCCAGCCCGAACGCGGCCCGAGGGTCCGCACCGCATTGGTCACCGGTGCGAACCGGGGTCTGGGCCGGGCGGTCGCCGCCGAACTGCACAGCCGGGGCTTCGAGGTCGTCGTCAGCGCCCGGGACGGGGCACGGGCCCGCGAAGCCGCGGCCGGGCTCGGCCGATCGGTGCGGCACGTCGCGCTGGACGTCACCGACCCCGCGTCGGTGACCGCCGCCGCGCGCGCACTGCCCGAAGTGGACGTTCTGGTGTCCAACGCCGGCGTGCTGCTCGACACCGGGGCCGATCCGCTGACCGTCGAGCCGGAGCTGGTCGAGCGCACGATGGCGGTCAACCTCCTCGGCTCCTGGCGGGTCGCGCAGGCGTTCCTCCCCGCGATGATCGACCGGGGCTGGGGCCGCCTGGTGTTCGTCTCCAGCGCGACCGGTTCCTTCACCGCCGGCCTGTTCATCGGCTGCCCGGCCTACTCGGTCTCCAAAGCCGCGCTCAACGGCCTGACCCAGATGCTCGCCGCGCACACCGAGGGCACCGGCGTGCTGGTGAACGCGGTCAACCCCGGGCAGACCAAGACCCGGATGATGCCGTCGGCGACCCGGACCGCCGAGGAGTCCGCGATCGCCGTCGCCGACGCGGTCACGCTGCCCGACAGCGGACCGACCGGCACCTTCCGCAGGGGCGACCGGCTGATCGGCTGGTGAGCCGCGTTCGAGCCGGATTCCAGCCCCGGTGTGTCAGATCGGGGCATTCCCCTTTCGAGGTCGTTCCTAGGAGGACGCCGTGCACCGGACCCTGATCGTGGCGCGACTCGAGACACCCGACCCCGGCCGGATCGCGGAGGTGTTCGAGGAATCGGACGCCAGCGGGTTGCCGCACGAGGTCGGCGTCTCCCGCCGGACCCTGTTCAGCTTCCACGACCTGTATTTCCACCTCGTCGAGGCCGACGAGGACATCGCCCCCCGGCTGTACCGGGCCCGGCCGGGAGCCCAGTACCAGGACATCCACACCAAGCTGCTGCCGCTGGTGTCGCCGTACGACCCGAACTGGAAAGAGCCGAAAGACGCCATGGCCCGGCCGTTCTACGTCTGGTCGGCGGAGAACGGGAGGGAACAGTGAACGAGACCGGCCGCAAGGTGCACTACCGCGAGGTCGCCGCGAATCGCCGCCGCGGCGGCGAAATGCGGGTCACGCTGAGTCCGCGCACGGTCGCGAGCACGTCCGGCTTCGGCGGGGTGCTGTGGCTCGAGCCCGGCGAGTACGTGTCCGAGCACTACCACCCGCACTCCGAGGAATTCCTGCACCTCGTGCGCGGTTCCGGGACGCTCTACCTCGACGGCGAGCCGATCCCGCTGGCCGAAGGCGATTCGCTGCTGGTGCCGATCGGCGCCCGGCACCGGCTGGTGAACGACGGGACCGAGCAGGCGCACTACGTCTTCCACCTGTCCCCGCTCGCGCCCCGCCCGGAATTGGGCCACGTGGACACCGAGGAACCGCCCGCGCCGCACGAATCCCAGCCAGCGGTCGGCGGGCCCCGATGAGCCGGAAGGCGGCGGTCACCGGGATCGGCGTGGTGGCGCCGGGCGCGATCGGCGCCGCGGCCTACTGGGACCTGCTCAGCGAGGGCCGGACGGCCACCCGGCGGATCACCCACTTCGACCCGGCCCCGTTCCGGTCCCAGGTCGCCGCCGAGGTCGACTTCGACCCGCTGGCGAACGGGCTGACCCCGCGCGAGGTGCGCCGGATGGACCGGGCCGCCCAGTTCGCGGTCGTCTGCGCCGGGGAAGCCATGCGCGACAGCGGGTTCGAGGAGGGCGCGATCCCGCCGGAACGGGTCGGCGTCGTCGTCGGCAGCGCGGTCGGCTGCACCGTCGGGCTGGAGAACGAGTACCGGGTGCTGTCCGACGACGGCAAGGAATGGCTGCTCGACCACGAGTACGCGGTGCCCCATCTGTACGGCTACATGGTGCCGAGCACGCTCGCGGTCGAAGTCGCCTGGGCGGTGGGGGCCGAGGGGCCTTCGTCGGTGGTCTCCACCGGATGCACCTCCGGACTGGACGCGGTGTGGAACGGCGCGATGATGATCGAACGAGGCGAGGCCGACGTGGTCTTCGCCGGTGCCACCGAGGCGCCGATCTCGCCGATCACCTTGGCCTCGTTCGACGCGATCCGGGCCACCACCCCGAACCTGGACGACCCGGAGCACGCTTCGCGGCCGTTCGACGTCCGCCGGGACGGTTTCGTGCTCGGCGAAGGCGCGGCGATCCTCACCTTGGAGAGCGAAGCCACGGCGCGGGCCCGCGGGGCGAAGATCTACGGGATCATCGACGGTTTCGCCAATCGCACCAACGCGTTCCACATGACCGGGCTCAAGCCGAACGGCCGGGAGCTGTCCGAGGCGATCAACGCCGCGCTCCGGTACGCGAAACGGGACCCGGGCGAGATCGACTACGTGAACGCGCACGGTTCGGCGACCAAACAGAACGACCGGCACGAGACGGCGGCGTTCAAGCGGAGCCTGGGAGCGCACGCGTTCGACGTCCCGATCAGCTCGATCAAATCGATGATCGGGCACTCGCTCGGCTCGATCGGCGCGCTGGAGCTCGCCGCCTGCGCGCTGGCGATCGACAACCAGGTGGTGCCGCCGACCGCCAACCTGAAAGAACCGGACCCGGACCTCGGGCTCGACTACGTGCCGCTGGTGGCCCGCGAACACCGCACCGACGTCGTGCTCAGCGTGGGCAGCGGATTCGGCGGCTTCCAGACCGCGGTCGTGCTGAGCGGGCCGGACAGCCGCTGAGTTCCGGGGCCGCCGGGCCGGGCGGACCTTGGCGGGGCCAGGCGTCAATTGCCAGGGACCTAAGCTGCGCGGCCCGCGTCCGCCGACCGTCCATAAAGGACTTCGGTGCTCGCCGGAATGCCTGATTGATGAGTATGTGACCGCTTGCTGAACTCCGTGAGGGGAACCCTGAGGGACTCTGAGTCCCTCAGGGTTCCCCTCACGGACGTTTGGCCCCGCCCGGGTCCTTCGACCTGGGCAAACCGCACCCGCAGCGCCGCCTTAAGCCCCTGACATTGGGGCCAGGCGTCTGCGAGGGTCCCTTCGCTGCCCCAGACTCCCATGTCGGGAACTTAAGGCTGTGACGTGGACGCGCTGCTGGCGTGTTTTCCCGGCTCGGCGGGTTCGGTCCGGTTGGCCCCGGGGGCCGGGTTGTGGTCCGGTTGGCCCCGGGGGCCGGGTTGTGGTCCGGTTGGCCCCGGGGGCCGGGTTGTGGTCCGGTTGGCCCCGGGGGCCGGGTTGTGGTCCGTGAAGGGCTCCTCGAGGGAATCTGATTCCCTCAAGGAGCCCTTCACGGACTTCAAGGCACGGCTACATGGCGACAAATCGGGCATTCCGGTGCCGTTAGTGTCCTTTGTGGACGGTCAGCGGGCCGAGGTCACCCGGCTTGAGTCCCCGACATTGGACACCTTGCTTCGCCGACAACTGGTCCAGTCCCTCCATCTGCTTCGTTGAGACCTTCTACGGCCGCCCGTCCGAGGCGGAACTGCCAGGAAGTCCGCTCGGTCAAGCACGCGAGTGCGGACCGGGCGGTTTTCGTTCCCGGAGACAACGGCTGCGGGCGAAGGCGCGGCGGTCGGAAATCACGCCACGGAGTGTCAGAAGGAAACTTTCGGGCGGCTCGGCCGGAGTCGCCCAAAACGAAGCGGGTGCCGCCACCCGGCCGGGTTTGTTCCCGGACGCTGCCGGACCAGACCACTGGGCACGGAGGTACGGCCCGGGGCGAGGCGGTCGAGGGTTCCGGCCGAGATGCGGGAGACGGCGTCCGCGGGCGCGAAAACGAGAGTCGGCGGATGTCGCGTCGCGGCGGGGGCGACACACTAATGGTCTAGGCCAATGTGAGGAAGGGGCGAAAACGGAGGTTTGCGTTCACTGCTGCCGTCAGCCGGGAAGAGGAGTTCCGCGCGCCTCGAAAGTGCCGGATCTTGCCGGGCCTCCTCGTCATAGCCCCGGAAGCTTTCCCGAGAACGACGGAAGTCCCCCGCCCGGACGGGTCGCGCGCACGGGAAGCCGTTGGCGCAGCTCCGGCCTCCGGCTCAGCCCGGTAACAAAAGGGCACGAGTATTGCACGGGCCGCACGCAATGGACTTCTGGCACACAAGGCGGATTTGTTCCCAGCAGCCGAGAGGCGGGGCGTTCACGATGCCGAATGCCACCGCAACCCACGGGAACAATGGAAACACCCTCCGTCGCCAGATCGCTAATAAATAACCATTATCCGATTCGGCGGCAACGGGCAGAAACATTGCCCGTTACTGCAATTGCAACTCCGCGCCCGCCGAAATAAGCAGTGGCGCCCGGGTGGCGTTAATTGATTCAACACCGTACCGGCGAGTACGACAAGGTATTCGCCCGAGAAGGGCCCCTTGGGGGAGGTACCACCACTGTCCTGACTGGTGCCAGCACCACCATCGGGAGGTCAGGGGCGGTAAATCGGGAGGGGCCTTCCTATTCGGAGCCCGAAACTGTCGAACATGACGCCAACTCATTACCCCAATCGGAGGTAGACCGTCTTTTCAAGTTCTGACATGCTCGGCTCGGCCGACAGCTCGGTGCGTGGGGTCACTTGAGACGGGCTATTTTTCCTCAGGGGTAGATATGGAAATTGAGCTATTGGGATCGGTGACGCTCCGGCAAGCCGGCCGGAGGCACGGAGTCGCGTCGCGAAAGGTGCGGACCGTGCTCGCGTTGCTGGCCTTGTCGCCGGGGGTGCCGTTGTCCCTGGACACGCTCGCGGACGAGCTGTGGGCCGACAAACCGGTCTCCAACGTGCGCAACGCGTTGCAGGCCAACATCGCCCGGTTGCGGAAGCTCGTGTTCAACGTGACCGGCGAGCGCGAGGTGGTCCGCACGGTCAGCAGCGGTTATCTGATGACCGTGCCCGCCGAGGCGGTCGACGCGCATCGGTTCTCCGCTCTGGCGCAGCGCGGCGCGAGCTTGCTCGGGCAGGATCCGCGCGCCGCCATCACGGTGTTCGAGCAGGCGTTGCGGCTCTGGCGCGGGCCGGCGTTGCTCGACGTGGCCGATTGCACTCGCTGCCGGATGGCCGCCGAGCAGCTCAACGAGCATCGGCTGACCGTGCAGGAGGACCTGATCTCCGCGCGGTTGCAGGTCGGGGAACATCACGGGCTTTCCCATGACCTGAAACAGCTCGTCGCCGAGAACCCAGCGCGTGAGCGGCTCAGCGAGTACTTGATGATCTCGCTCTATCGCGACGGCAGGCAGGGCGAAGCGGTCTCGGTCTTCCACAGCACCCGGCAGTGGCTGAGCGCCGAACTCGGGCTGGAGCCTGGGCCGGGGCTGCGGCGGTTGTACCAGTCCATTCTGATGCAGGACCGGGTCCTCGACTGAGCCGTCGTTCACGATCGTGAGCATGGCAGTCCCCGATGACCGGCTGCTGACAGCGCGCCGACGAACCGGGCGCGTCAGGGTTCTGTCAGAACGAGGTCAGAAGGGTGTCACCGCTCGCCGCTAGTTTCGGGCCGATCCCAGAACCGGTCCCTGACTATCGGGAGTGCCCCCATGACGACAGCCGTCTCCGAACGCATGCAGCAGATCCGCGAGATCGTCTGCACGCACCTCGAGCTCGACGACGCCGAGCTCACCGAAACCAGCGACTTCGCCGACGACCACGAGGCGGATTCGCTGTCGCTGATGGACGTGCTGGCCGCGCTGGAGAAGAAGTTCGGCGTCACGATCGACCAGGCCCAGTTCGCCAGGATGACCAACCTGCGCGCGGTGTACGAGGTCGTGTCGGAATCCGCGAGCTGGTAGAGACCATGTCGACGAGCATCGGACGCCGGGTCGTCATCACCGGATGCGGCGTCGTGTCCAGCATCGGCATCGGGGTACGGGAGTTCACCTCCGCGCTGCGCGCCGGGCGCAGCAACGTCCGGCCGATCTCGGTGTTCGACACCACCGGGTTCGCCCACGACAACGGCTGCGAGGTCACCGACTTCGAGCCCGCCCAGTGGATCCGCACGCTCGACCCCGGCGACCTCGGCCGGGCGAGCCGGTTCTCCACCGCCGCCGCGCGCCTCGCCGTCGAGGATTCGGGGCTGCCGCTGGAAACCCTGCGCGCCGCGCGGACGCTCGTCTCGGTGGGCAGCACCGACGGCGAGGCGCACGAACTCGACGGGCTGGTGGGGCAGGAACTCTCCGCCGGGCTGGCCGGTCTCGACCCGCGACTGGTGCGCCGCACCTCCGCGGGCCGGCTCGCCACGTCGATCGCGCGCGAGCTGGAACTGACCGACGTCGAGACCGGGACCATCGCGACGGCGTGTTCGGCGGGCAACTACGCCATCGGCAACTCGCTCGACGCGATCCGGTGCGGGGACGCCGAGTTCGCCCTCTGCGGCGGCGCGGACGCGCTGTGCCGCAAGACGTTCACCTCGTTCTACCGGTTGCGCAGCATCGCCCCGGACTGCTGCCGTCCCTTCGACCGCAACCGGATGGGCATCCTCACCGGCGAGGGCGCGGGCATCCTGCTGCTGGAGAGCCTGGACTCCGCGCTCGCCCGCGGCGCCCGGATCTACGCGGAAGTGCTGGGGTACGGCATGTCCTGCGACGCGCACCATCCGGTGGCGCCGCATCAGGCCGGGATCGCCCGCTGCATGGAACTGGCGCTGGCCGACGCCGGGGTCAAGCCCGGCGAGATCGACCTGATCTCCGCGCACGGCACCGGCACCAAGGCCAACGACATGACCGAATCCGCCGCGATCCGCGACCTCTTCGGGCCGAAGCCGCCGCGGACCGTGTCGATGAAGTCCATGCTGGGGCACTCGATGGGCGCGGCGAGCGCACTGGCCGCGATCGGCTGTTCGATCGCGCTCACCGAGCAGTTCATCCCGCCCACCATCAACCACCGCGACACCGACCCGGACTGCCCGGTGGACTGCGTGCCCAACGAATCCGTCGACGCCGACCTCGACATCGTGCAAAACAACGGCTGGGCCTTCGGCGGCAACAACGCCGTGGTCCTGCTCGGCCGGTACGAGCGGCAGCCCCGAAAGGAGACCGCGCGGTGACCGCACCAGCCCGGCGCCGTCCGGTCATCTCGGCCTGGACGGCCATTTCCCCCTTCGGCTACGGCCGGGAAGCGTTCGCCGACGGCGTTCGCTCCCGGCGCGAGCCGACCGTTGACCGCGGTGCACAAGGTGATCCGGCGGCCGTCGTGCCCAGTTTCGACGTGCGCGAGATGTTCGGCCGCAAGAAGACCCGGGCGATGAACCGGGTCAGCGGGCTCACCGTGGCGGCGGCGCAGCAGCTGCTCGCCGACATGGACCTGGATCCGGACGGCGACCGCGAACACATTGGTTTCGTGCTCGGCACCACGACCGGCAGCGCGCAGAGCATGATGGACTTCACCCGCGCGTCGATCACCGGCGAGCAGCCCGACCACGTCGAACCCGCCGCCGTTCCCGGCACGGTGATGAACTGCGCGGCCGGGCAGGCCGCGATCTGGCACGGGCTCAAGGGCCCCAACGCGACGATCGCCGCTGGTCGCACCACTGGGTTGCAGGCGTTGAACTACGCCCGGCGGTTGCTGATGACCGAACGTGCGGCGCAGGTACTGTGCGGTGCCGCCGAGGAGCATTCAGATGCGCGGTCTTGGCTTGAACACCACCGGCGCGGCGGAGCGGCGACGCTCGGCGAAGGCTGCGCGATGTTCCTGCTGGAACCGGCGGATTCGGCCGATCCGCGCAACGTGCTGGCGACGTTGACTGGCATCGACTCGCGGATCTGCCTCGACGGGGATCTCGCCGGAACCTTGCACGCCACCGTGTCCTCGCTGCTGAAACGGTCTGGCGTCGCGGCAGAACGGGTGTGGGCGGCGATTGGCAGCGGCTTCCCCGCTGGGTCGGATCGCCCTGAGGACGCGACGCTGCGGCAGTTGTTCGGCGACGAAGTGACGGACCGCGTGCCGCCGGTGGATCTCATCGGCGACACCTCGGCGGCGACGGCGCTCTTCGGCTTGGCTTCGGTGCTCAGCATCGCTGACGGCGCTGACCACGGCGAGCAGGACCACATCGTCGTCACCGCCTGCGACGACGACGGTTCGGTGGCCTGCGCGCTGCTGCAGCTCGGCGGTGCGCGATGAGCAAAACCGCGCTCGTCACCGGCGGCTCTCGAGGGATCGGCCGGGCAGTCGTGCTCCGCCTCGCCCAGGACGGGTTCGACGTCGCCTTTTGCTATCACAGCAACCGAACCGCGGCGGACGTCCTCGTCAAGGAAGTCCTTGACCTGGGCGTCCGGGTCGAGGCCAGCCAGGTCGACGTCGCCGACGGCGAGGCGGTCACGGCGTGGGTGGAGCGCACGGCCGACGGGTTCGGCGCGCCGGACGCGCTGGTCACGTCGGCGGGGATCACCCGGGATGGTTCGCTCGCGCTGATGTCCGAGCCGGACTGGTCGAGCGTCCTGCGCACGAACCTCGACGGCGTCTTCCACGCGTGCCGTCCCGCCGTGTTCCGGATGATCAAACGCCGCGCCGGAAGCGTGGTGACGCTGTCCTCGGTGTCCGGCGTGCACGGCAATCCGACGCAGACCAACTACTCCGCGGCCAAGAGCGGCGTGCTCGGTTTCACGAAGGCGCTGGCCAAGGAGGTCGGCCGGTACGGGGTGCGCGTCAACTCCGTCGCGCCGGGCCTGATCGAGACCGACATGCTCGGCAAGCTGAGCGACGCGACCCGCGAGAAAATGCTGAAGGCTGTTCCGCTGCGCCGCTTCGGCAAGCCGGAAGAGGTCGCGGACCTGGTGTCTTTCCTGGTTTCCGAACGCGCCTCCTACATCACCGGCAGCGTTTTCGAAGTCGACGGCGGCTTCGTCGTCTAACCGGTCCTCCCCCGCGGCAGCGCAGGCAGCGCGTGCCGCGTCCTACCCGTGCGCTGGCGAAAGGACGTCATGAGCGCCGACAACGGTTTCATCCCGCGGCTCAAGACCGCGGTTCTGGGCTCGGCCGAGCGCCCGCTGGTGTTCGTCGGCAACTTCGAGGTCGAGGAGCAGTGGGCGGTCGACGAGCAGGGGCTGCCCAGGGTGTCCGCCCCGGGCGGCATGGCGGTCGTGAACAGCATGGACGAGTTCGCATTGCTGCTGGGCGGAAAGCGGGACCACGTGGTGCTCAAGCACGCGCCCGATCCCGGCTACCGCGGCTATCTGGAAGGGCTCGGCCTCGACCTGCCGCAGATCCACGTCATCACGGACCCGGACCCGGCGCGCACGGTCAGCCAGGACGCCCTGCACGATCCGTGGCTGATCGCCGCGCTTTCCGCGCTGCGCACCGACGAAGCGCATCTGCTCGCGCACGGCGTCTCGGCGGTGGAGGAAGACCTGTCCACCGCGACCGGGTTGCCGCTGGCCGCGCCCGACGCGGCTCGGTGCAAGGCGGTGAACAGCAAGATCTACAGCCGGCGCATCGCGACGCAGCTCGGATTGCGGCAGCCGAATGGGTGGGCGTGCGACACGCTCGACCTGCTCGACGAGGCCGTCGCCGAGGCGGCCTCGGTGCTCGCCACCGGACGGCGGGTTGTCGTCAAGGAGGCGTTCGGGGTGTCCGGCAAGGGGATCTCGGTGGTCTCCGACGAACGCAGGCTCGACCGGTTGCGCCGGATGATCTCCGCGACCGCGCGGCGCAAGGGCCGGGACCGGATCGCGTTCGTCGTCGAGGAGTGGGTCGACAAGCGCGCCGACCTCAACTACCAGTTCACCGTGAGCCGCGACGGTTCGGTGCACTTCGACTTCGTCAAGGAGCTCATCACCGAGCACGGCGTCCACAAAGGACACCGGATCCCGCCTCGGCTGGACGAGAAGCAGATCGAGATCATCCAGTCTGCGGCTCAGGCGCTCGGCGGGCAGCTCGCCGCCGACGGCTACTACGGCGTCGTGGGGGTGGACGCGATCGTCGAACCGGACGGCGGCGTCTTCCCGGTGCTGGAAATCAACGCCCGCAACAACATGTCCACCTATCAGGTGCCGATCCAGGAACGCTTCGTCACCGCGGGCGAGACCGCGATGGCCCGGCACTACTCGCTGCGGCTCGGCGCCAGCGTCGGCTTCGACCGGGTCCGCGACGTGCTCGGCGACCTGCTGTTCGACGGCGCGGGCAGCGGCCTGCTGGTGAACAACTTCGCCACCGTCAACGCCGGTGCGCAGACCGCGGACGGAGCCCCGTTCGCCGGCCGCCTCTACGGCGTGCTCATCGGGGATTCGGTCGCCGAGGTCGACCGGATCGACGCGCGGGTCGAACGCGCGCTGGCCGTCCTGCAGCAGGACTGAGCACCCGTTTTCCGCCCAGCCGAAGACTAAGGAAGTTCTGTGACCGAAACCGCTAGCGTTCCGGAGTTCGCCGTCGTGTCCGGAGCCCAGGTGCACCAGGTGCTCGACGGCGCCGAGAAACAACTCGTCGAACTGATCGAAGCGACCTACCGGCTGCACGGGCAGCAGGCGACCGTGAACCCGCCCTCCTACTTCCTCCGGTTCCCGGACCGGCCGTCCGCGCGCATCATCGCGCTGCCCGCCTCGGTCGGCGGGGAGGTCGCGGTGGACGGCGTCAAGTGGATCTCCAGCTTCCCGGAGAACGTCCGCACCGGGCTGCCGCGCGCGTCGGCCGTGCTGATCCTCAACGACCAGGCGACCGGCTACCCGCTGGCCTGCATGGAAAGCTCGATCATCAGCGCCAGCCGCACCGCGGCGTCGGCGGCGCTGGCGGCCGGCTGGCTCAGCCGGCGCGGCGAACGACCGCGGCGGCTCGGGTTCGTCGGCACCGGGCTCATCGCGCGGTACGTGCACCGGTTCCTGATCGGCACCGGCTGGGACTTCGACGAGACCGCGGTCTTCGACCTCTCCGCCGAACACGCCGCCGGGTTCCAGGGCTACCTGGAGAGCACCGGCGCGAGCGGGATCGCGGTGCGCGGGAGCGCGGAGGAACTGATCCGCGGCAGCGACCTGATCGTGTTCGCCACCGTCGCCGGTGAACCGCACGTGCACGATCCGGCCTGGTTCGGCCACAACCCGCTGGTGCTGAACGTTTCCCTGCGCGACCTGTCCACCGAGGTGATCCTCGCGTCGGCCAACGTGGTCGACGACGTCGAGCATTGCCTGAAGGCCAACACCTCGGTGCACCTGGCCGAACAGGCCACCGGCGGGCGCGACTTCCTCGACGGCACCCTCTTCGACGTGATGTCCGGGGCACTCGCCCTGGACGCCGGCCGGCCGCTGGTGTTCTCGCCGTTCGGCCTCGGCGTGCTCGACCTCGCGGTCGGCAAGCACGTCCTGGACGAACTGCGCCGCCGCGGCGAACTGCACGAGGTCGGCGACTTCTTCTTCGAACTCGACCGCTACGGCAAGCGCTGAGCCGATGCCGATCATCACCAGCCCGCACGAGTTCAACGTCGCCGACCTGTTCGTCGACCTGTTCGGGTGTACAGGGCGATCGCTCTACCTCAAATGCGAGGGCTTCAACTTCGCCGGTTCGATCAAGATCAAGGCCGCGACCGAGATGATCGACGCCGCCGAACTGGACGGCACATTGCGGCCCGGCGCGACCCTCGTGGAGAGCTCGTCGGGCAACCTCGGGGTGGCGCTCAGCCTGGTCGCCACCAGCCGCGGTTACCGGTTCATCTGCGTCACCGACTCACGCTGCACCCTCGGCGCCCGGCAGCTGATGCAGACGCTCGGCGCCGAGGTGCACGTGATCACCGAGCCGCATCCGAAAGACGGGCTGCTCGGCGCACGGATCGCGCACGTGCGGCGGCTGTGCGCCGAGGGCGACGACCGGGTGTGGCTCAACCAGTACGCGAACGCGGGCAACTGGCAGGCGCACTACCGCACCACCGGCCCGCAGATCGCGAACTCGTTCCCCGATGCCGACGTCGCGTTCATCGGGGCGGGCACGACCGGCACGCTGATGGGATGCGCGCGCTACCTGCGCGAACACTGTCCAGGCATGCGCGTGGTGGCCATCGACACCGTCGGTTCGGTGACCTTCGGGACCCCGGCCGCCCCGCGGATGATCCCCGGTCTCGGCACCGGGGTCCGGCCCGCACTGCTCGACGAGTCCTATGTGGACGATGTGGTGCACGTGCCGGAGCTCGCCACCGTGCGCATGTGCCGCCGTCTCGTCCGGGCGGGTTTCCTGTTCGGCGGCTCGACCGGCACTGTCGTCGCCGGGGCGTTGAACTGGCTCGACCGGCACGCGCACGGCGAGAACTTCACCGCGGTGGCGGTCTCCCCCGATCTCGGCGACCGCTACCTCGACACGGTCTACCACGACCAGTGGGTGGCCGACCTCTACGGAGACGCGGCGCTCGCCCCGCCCGCCGCGCTCGGGAGCTAGTACCACTCGAAATCGAGGTGCCACGCCCAGTGTGCGCACGATCACGAGGAGCCATCCTTAGACCGTCCGGCTTGCCGCCTGCGCGGCGGGAGGCCTGAAGCGGCCCAAGGAGTGCGGCAATTGCGAACGCTACCTCTGCTCCGTCTCGCGCGCTGGTGTGCCGGACACCCCGGCCCGGTCCTGTGCGCGTGGCTGCTGTTCCTGGTCGCGGCGGCGAGCGAGGGTTTCGCCGCCGCGACCGGCGGCTCCGCCCAGCCCGGATTCCCGCCCGCCGGCTCCGTCCTCGCCGTCGGCGCCCCGCTCACCGCGTTGCTGCTGGTACTGGTGCTGGGATCGCTGCGGCTGGCCGCGATCGCGTTCGGCTATCTCGCGACGGTCGGCGTCAGCGCGCTCGGGGTGCTGCTGACGGCGGCCGAAGGAACGGGCTCGTTCGGCAGCTGGAACCTCGTTCTCCTGCCGGGCATCACGAGCGCGGCCAACCACCTGCTGTTCGCGGTCCGCAGGCAGCAGGAGATGCCGCCGGGCAAGCACAACGTCTCAGACACCGCACAGATCGTCGCCTCAACGGCCGGACGGACCGCGCTCGTCACCGGGCTCGCGATGCTGACCGCGATGACCGGCCTGTATCTCACCGGCGAGCCGCAGGTCATGCGACTGGCGGCGGCCGTGGTCCTGGTGATCCTCGTGGAAGCCGCCGCCGCGCTGACGCTGCTCCCCGTGTTGCTGACCCGGACCACGCTTCCCGTGCGGCGGTCCTTCCAGTGGCACTGGCTGCCGCGGTTCGTCGCCCGGCTGCCCGCGACCTGGCGTTACCGCAGCGCAGCAGGGCTCATCGGCGCGCTGGTGTGCACCGCCGCGGCACTCGGCTACGTCGTCTACCGCTACCTCGAATCGCCGACGCTGCCGCCGCTGCCGTTGGCGCTGCTGATCGGATTGACTTCGCTGGCGGTGATCACGGCCTTCCGACCGGTGGTGATCACGCTGACGACCGCGGTGCTTTCGGTGCTGTCCGCGCTTTTCGCGCTGACCATGCTCACCTGCATGGACCCACCGACCCCGACGTGGCTGCCCGTGGCGCTGGTGGCCGTGCTCGCCGCGCCCACGACTGACATGCACGTGTGCCTGCTGCACCACTTCCGCGTCGAAGCGCTGACTGGGATGTCGCCACAGCATGTGCTCGCTGAAGGACTGCGTCGCGGCACCGTGGCGATCTCCAGTGCGAGCGTGGTGTCGATCGGGATCTTCAGCGCTCTCGGGATCGCTGGCACCGGCGCGCTGAGCGAGTTCGGCTGGGCGGCCGCCGCGGCGCTGGCGATGGACGTGCTGGTGATCCGGTTGGTGCTGCTGCCCTTGCTGCTCTCGCTAGCCGGCCCGGTCCGCTGGTGGCGGCGGACCGGGCCGGGGGCTGCGCGAAGATGAGGCGGCTGCGTGCGCTGTCCGTGAGGGGAACCCTGAGGGAATCAGAGTCCCTCAGGGTTCCCCTCACGGACGCGAGCAAGCGGTGATGGGTCCGACAGCAGCCGCCTCGCCCCGGGCGGCACCGCCTTAAGACCCGAGCGTCGGGATCACCCGGTGGTCGGGTGCCCGGTGAGGTCGAGGAAGGCTTCGTCGAGGGTCGGCCGGCGCAGCGCGAAATCCGCCAGCGCGACGCCGCGTTCGTGCAACGCGTTCGCCGCCGCCGCGATCCCGCCGCTCTCGTCGAGCAGTTCGAGGGAGATGCTGCACCGGCGTTCGTCGACGACCGGGACGCCCACCGCGACCGGCGTCAGGGCCGCCACTGCGTCCGCGAGGCCTTCGGGGTGCGCGACGGCGACTTCCAGCCGTTCCCGGCCGACCTTGCGCTTGAGCTCGTCCGCGGTTCCTTCCGCGACGCTCCGGCCCTTGTCGATGACCACGATCCGGTCGGCGAGGTAGTCGGCTTCCTCGAGGTACTGCGTGGTGAGCAGGACCGTGACGCCTTCGCTGACCAGCTCGCGGACCATCGTCCACAAGCCCATTCGGCTCGCCGGGTCGAGCCCCGTAGTCGGTTCGTCGAGGAACAGCACCGAGGGCCGCGCCACGAGGCAGGTCGCGAGGTCCAGGCGGCGACGCATCCCGCCGGAGTAGGTGCCGACCGCGCGGTCCGCCGCCTCGACCAGGTTGAACCGCTCCAGCAGTTCTCCCGCGCGGGCGCGGGCGCCTCGACGACCGAGGTGCAGAAGACGGCCGAGCAGCACGAGGTTTTGCCTGCCGGTCAGCAGTTCGTCGACGGCCGCGTACTGCCCCGCGAGCGCGATGTGCCGCTGGACTTGCTTGCGTTCCGCCACGATGTCGTGCCCGGCGACCAGCGCGCGGCCGCCGTCCGGCGGAAGCAGGGTCGCGAGCATCCGGACGGTCGTGGTTTTGCCCGCGCCGTTGGGGCCGAGCAAGCCCAGGACCGTGCCGGGCGGGACGGCGAGGTCGACGCCGGCGAGCGCTTCGTGGTCGCCGTAGCGCTTGCGGAGCCCTTCGGCTTCGATCGCGAGTTCTCCGTGTGCCATGTCAGCCTGCTTCCCGGATGTTCTCGGGCGACAGATCGGTCCAGCGGCCCGAAATGTGCGCGAGGGCTTCTTCGCGGCTGCTCTCGCCGAGCGAGACCCGCCAGCCTCGCGGGACTTCCGCGAACGAAGGCCAGAGGCTGTACTGCTGTGCGTCGTTGACCAGGACCAGGAAAGCGCCGTTCTGGTCGTCAAACGGGTTTGTCATCGCGTACTCCGGATCGGTTAGGCGAGGCGGTAACGGCGGAAGCTCAGCCGGGTCGCCGCGGCGAACAGCACGACCAGCGTCACCGCGACGACGATGCCGGGATGCTGGGCGGGGAACGAATCGTCCGCGGGCACCGGCACGCCCCACAGCTGGCGGCACAGCGTGGTGACGGAGCTGACCGGGTTCCATTCGGCGATCGGCCGGACCCACGACGGGAGCTGGCTGACCGCCATGAAAGCGTTGGACAGGAAGGAAAGCCCGAGCGTCAGCACCGCGCCGACGCCGTCGATCGATTCGGGATTGCCCATCGTGAGCCCGAGCAGCACGCCGACCCAGATCATCACGTAGAGGAAGAGCGCGAGCACGGCCAACCCGGCGAGCAGCGCGGGGAACCCGGCGTGCACGCGGCCGCCGACCGCCAGCCCGATCCCGGCGACGATCGCCAGCGCGATGAAGCCGACCAGCGCGTCGCCGATGGTGTGGCCGAACAGCACGGCGGGACGGGAGATCGGCAGGGAGCGGAATCGGTCGGTCAGGCCGCCTTTGAGGTCCATCGCCACCGCGATCGCGGTCGGCGCGACCCCGGCGAGGCCGACCTGCATGAGTGCGGCCGGGAAGAGGAACTCCGGGTAGCTGCCGCCGCCTTCGACGCTCACCGCGCCCTTGAAGACGTACCCGATGGCCAGCATGGTGATCAGGGAGTTCAGGGTGATCGCGAGCAGTCGGCCGGGCACTTGGCGCAGGTGGATCAGCCGCCGGCCGGCCAGGGCGAACGTTTCGACGAACGCCGCTGCCCGCGGCGGATTCGCCGGGGTAGTCATCGTGGTCACTGCGACTCCTCGCTTCCGGTGCTCAGCGTTTCCGCCACCGCGGCTCCGACCTCCGCCTGCGGTCGCGGGTCCATCAGGTATTCGTGGCCGCAGTCGATCCGGTGCGGCCGCACCGGTCCTGCCACGTGCGGCACCCAGCGGCCCGCTCGTTCGGCCACCTCGGCGTCGGTCAATCCCTCAGCGGCGACGAACAACTCGACCGCGCCGGTGAACCTCGTCGGGCGGTACTGGTGGGCCAAGGCAGCGTTGTTGTCCATCACGGCCAGGACGCGGGTCATGCGTTCCTCGCCGATGTCGGCCAGTCTGCTGTCTCCGTTTCGCAGCACGGCGATGACGTCGGCCGGGGTCAGCTCGGTACCGGCGTCGGTGTCGTGGAAGCCCACGTGCTCCAGGAAATCGACGAGCAGCTCGTGCCGGGTCGGTGCGGTTTCGGAGCCGTCCTGCGGGTAGCTGTCCAAGATGGACAGTGAGCCGACCGTTTCGCCTTCGGACTCAAGGCGTACGGCCAGTTCGAAGGCCAGCAGACCGCCGTAAGACCAGCCGAGCAGGTGGTACGGGCCGTGGGGCTGGATGCGGCGGAGGTGTTTCAGATAGTCCTCGGCGACCTGTTCGACGGACTCCGGGAACTGTTCTGTGCCACTGATTCCGGGTGATTGGAGGCCGTAGATCGGACGGTCCGGCAGGTGGGCCGCCAAGCCGAGGTACGGCAGGCTCAGGCCGAGTCCGGCGTGCAAGCAGAACAGCGGCGGTTTCGACCCGGTCGGACGGATCGGCAGGAGCGGCGCGAACGGGTCCGGCAGGTCCGCGAGGTCGGGTTCGGCTCGTTCGGCTAGTGCGGCCAGGCGTTCGACGCTGCCGTGGGTCAGAACGTCGGCCACCGTCAGTCGGAGTCCGGCTCGTCGGGCCAGCGCGACCAGGCGGACGGACTGCAGGCTGTTGCCGCCCTGTTCGAAGAACCCGGCCTGGACGTCAACGTCGGCGAGGCCGAGGGTTTCAGCGAAAGCTGCGCGCAGCAGTTCGACGGTTTCCCCTGTGTCCTGGCCGGTCTGCGCCGTAGGAGCGGGCAACGCGGCGCGGTCCAGGGATCCGTCCGGGGCGACGGGGATGGTGTCGAGTTCGGCGAACGCGGTCGGGATCAGGTAATCGGGGAGTTCGGCGGCGAGCGCCTCCCGCAGGGCGAGCGGGTCGACACCGCGTTCCCATTGCGGGACAACGTAGGCGATCAAGTCGTCCTCGGCGACGACGGCGGCCGCGGCGACCGAGGGCTGGCGGTGCAGGGCCGCTTCGATCTGCCCGAGCGGGATCGCGAAGCCGCGTACCTGGGCCTCGCGAATCACTTCCACAGTTCCGTCCAGGCGGACGCGGGCGGGGACGCCGGTGGGTGCGCCAGCCAAGTACAGCTCTCCTCGGCCACCGCGAGGCACTGATTGCCGACTCACGTCGAGGACGTCGGCCCGGCTGTGCGCGAACGAGCGTCCGTTGACCAGCGAGAGCCAGCCAGACGCCGCGGTGCCCTCGCAGTTGAGTGCGCCGTCGAGAAATGCTTCGCCGAAGTTCAGCACCCGGGTGCCCGGTCGCAGCGCCAGCATTTTCGCGATGCTCGGAGTCAGGACCACGACGCTCGGGTCCACCGACGACGCGAGTTCCGCGATCTCGGCGGCGGGAGCGACAGTCACCACCGCGCCGACGTGCAATGCGGCCAGCACGACCGGCAGCGCGAACTCGGTGTCCGGTGCCAGGACGCGGTCGCTGGCCGTGAGCGGCAATTCGGCCAGCAGGGCGGCGATTGTCGCGGCCAGGGCGTCTCGACTGAACACCGCTTCTCCGCGATAGGCCAGCTCCGCCCCGGCCAGCGGCACCTCGAGGTCGGTGTCGGCGAATCCGGACACATCCGCCGGGACTGTATAGCGAGACAACCCGCTCGGCGTCCAGGCCGCGCCAATGGCGAGAACGGCGAAGATCGCTGCCCAGCGGTCGCGGCCCGGCGGCAGGTCGACGGTCACCGTCTCCCCCGGACCCGCGCCCTGCGCCTGCAAAGCCCGGGCCAGTCGGTTGGCTTGCTCGCGCAGGCCGATGTCCCCCGGCACCAGCAAGCCATCGGGAACCTCGGGAGCCGACCCGGCTGAGGTGGCCCGCTCGGCGACCGTGCGCAGGTCGATCCGGCTCAACGGCTGGCCGGGATCTTCGGCGGCGGCCGTCAGCAGGAGCGTCAGCCGGTCGACGAGCCGTTGCGCGGTGTCCGCGGTGAACGCGTCGGCGTTGTACTCGAGCGTGCCTTCCAGACCGCGTTCTCCCTTGTGCTGGCCCAGCTGGAAGGTCAGGTCGAACTTGAACTTCTTGTGCGTCGGGGCGAGCAGTTCGGGCCGCGCGGTAAGGCTGCCGAGACTGACTTCGGACGGCGGCACGTCGTAGAAGGACAGCAGCACCCCGAACAACGGCTGTCGCGACATCGAACGGGCCGGTTGCGTCGCCTCCAGCAGTCGTTCGAAGGGCAGGTCCTGGTGGGCGTAGGCGGCGAGGTCGGCATCGCGGACCCGCGCGACCAGGTCGGCGAAGTGCGGGTCGCCGCTGGTGTCGGTGCGCAGGACGAGCGTGTTGACGAAGAACCCGACGAGGTCGTGCACGGCTTCGTCCGGACGTCCGGCGACCAGGCTCCCGAGCGGGATGTCGGTTCCCGCGCCGAGCCGGGTGAGCAGCGTCGCCAGCGCGGCCTGGACGACCATGAACAGGCTCGCCCCTTGCTCGTGCGCGAGCCGCGCGAGGCCCCGGTGCACGGTGGACGGCACCTCGAATTCGATGGTTCCGCCGTGGTAGCCCGCTGAGGCGCGACGCGGCAGGTCGACCGGCAGCGCCAGTTCGCCCGGCATCCCGGCGAGCGCTTCCCGCCAGTGCTTCAGCAGGCGGGCGGATTCGCCGTCCTTGGTGTCGTCCAGGAGGGAGTGTTGCCAGACCGAGTAGTCCGCGTACTGGGCGGGCAGCTCTGTCCACTCCGGACTCTTTCCGGACCGCCGCGCCTCGTAGGCGGCAGCGAGGTCGCGGGCGAGCACATCGACGGACCAGGCGTCTCCGGCGATGTGGTGGAGCACCAGCAGGAGGACGTGGTCGCCGTTCTCGGATGGGCCGAAGAGCTTGCTGCGCAACGGAAGATCGGTCGCCAGATCGAATCCGCGGGCGACTTCCTCTTCCAGGGTCGCGGTGAGGTCCGCGGGCATCGGCGCGGTGCGCAGGGACTCCCCTGCGTCGAGAACGCGCTGGTACGGCACGCCGTCGGTGTCGGGGAAGACAGTGCGCAGGATTTCGTGGCGTGCGGTCAGATCGTCGACGGCCGCGGCGAGTGCCGAGCGGTCCAGCTCTCCGGACAGCCGCACGGCGAGCGGGATGGTGTAGCCGCCGTGTTCGCCTTCGAGCCGGTTGAGGAACCACATCCGCTGCTGGGCGTACGACAGCGGCAGCGGATCGGGACGGTCCAGTTTCCGGAACGCCGCGCGAGCCTGTCCCGCGGACGCGAGCCGCCCGGCCAGCGCGGCGACGGTGCGGGCCTCGAACAGGTCCCGCAGCGGCAGTTCGACGTCCAGTTCCGACCGGATCCGGCTGACCAGCGCGGTGGCCAGGAGGGAATGGCCGCCGAGTTCGAAGAAGTCGTCGTCGATTCCGGCCTCGGGCAGGCCCAGCACCTCCGCGTAGAGCCGGGTCAGTTGTTCCTCGACCGGGGTGCGGGGGCCGCGTTTCTCCTGTCCGGTCAGGTTTTCCGGCGCGGGCAGGGCTTTGCGGTCGACCTTGCCGTGTGCGGTCAGCGGGAGCCGGTCGAGTACGACGATCGCGCTGGGCACCATGTACGCGGGCAGCAGCTCGGCCAGCTGAGCCTGCAGATCCTCTGGGCGGGCGGTTCCCGCGACGTAGCCGACCAGGTGCCGGTTGGCCGCGTCGGAGCCTTGCACGACGACGACCGCGTCGGTGACGGAGTCCTGCGCGAGGAGACCGGCTTCGATTTCGCCGAGTTCGATGCGGTGGCCGCGGATCTTGACCTGGAAGTCGCGGCGTTCCACGAACTCCAGCGCGCCATCGGCCCGGCACACCACGCGGTCGCCCGTCCGGTACATGCGAGTGCCCGGCTCGCCGAACGGGTCGGCCACGAACACGGAGCCCGTCTTGACCGGGTCACCGACATAGCCGCGGCCGACGACCAAGCCGCCGACGTACAGTTCGCCGGCCGCGCCTGACGGAACCGGCCGCAGTTCGTCGCCGAGCACGTACAGCCGGGTGTTCCGCACCGGGAGGCCAATCGGCACCCGCAGGCCCTGTACATCGTCCACACTGGACAGAACTGCGTGCGTCACGTCGTCGGAACACTCGGTCGGACCGTAGGCGTTCACCATCGGGATGTTCGGGAAGTACTCGAACCACCGCACGCACAGGTCCGGCGGCAAGGCCTCGCCGGTGACCACCAGCCAGCGCAACCCGTCCAGCTCAGGCGGGCTGCCCGCGTCCCAGAAGTCCAATGCCGCGCGCAGCAACGAGGGCACGACTTCCAGCACGGACATGCCCAAGCCGAAGAGCGCGTCTGGATCGGCCGCCGTCTCCCGGCTCACTGCGCGGACTTGAGCGCCGACCATCAGCGGGGCCAGCATCTGCCACACCGACACGTCGAAGGTCAGCGGGGCGTTCTGCACCAGCACATCCGACGGTCTCAACGACAGGTCCTCCACCTTGGCGAGCAGGTGGTTGACCATCCCGAGGCGAGTCACCATCGCGCCCTTGGGACGGCCGGTGGAGCCGGAAGTGAAGATCAGGTACGCGACATCGTCGTCAGCACCGACCACCGGAGCCAGCTCGGTGTCGACGACGCCGTCCAGTTCGATGACGTCCACCGGCAGGCTGGCCGCGAGCTCCCGGAATTCCGGAGCCACGATCACGCACGCCGCGCCGCTGTCCTCGACCAAGCCTTGCAGCCGAGCGAGCGGCACCGTCGGATCCAACGGCACATAGGCACCGCCTGCGCCCAGGACACCGAGAACCGCTGAAATAAAGCCAATACCGGGACCGGCGAGCACACCCGCCACGCGCCCCGGCGGCAACCGCCGAGACAGCGCCGACGCCAACCCCACCAGTTCCGCATAACTCACGGCACCGGAGTCATCGACCACCGCCAGAGCGTCCGCGGCCTGTGCACGCACCCGCTCGACGACGCCCGTGCCGACCGGTCCGGGCGCGCCCAGCAGGAAAGTCTCCGAGGGTTCGGCCACCACGTCGATCCGGCCGAGCAGGCGGTCCGGGTCGCCGAGCACCGTGTCGAGCAGCGCCTGGAACTGCTGCGCCAGTCCGCGGACACGGTCGTCGCCGAATGCCTCGCGGAGGTAGTCGAAGCGGAAGACGAGGGAGCCGCGCGGTTCCACGACGAGGCTGAGCGGGTAGTGCCGCGAATCGAGCGTCACCGCGTCGACCACCCGGACGTCTTCGCCGAGTTTCACCAGCGGGCCGCCGTCGCCGGCGGGGACGTTCTCGAACACCACCGCGGTGTCGAAGAGTTCTCCGCTGTCCGGGATGGCTCCGCTCAGCTGGGCCTGTCCGATGTGCTGGTAGGACACCATTGAGGCTTGCTGATGCCCCAGTTCGGCGAGCAGTTCGCGGACCGGGCGAGCCGGGTCCAGGCGAGCCCGCACCGGGACGGTGTTCACGAACATGCCGACCATCGTTTCGACGCCGGGCAGTTCCGCGGGACGTCCGGAGGCCACTGCGCCGAAGACCACGTCCTGCTGTCCGGCCAGCCTGCCGACCAGAATCGCCCAGCACGCTTGCACAATCGTGCTGACCGTCAGCTCGTGTTCCCGCGCCCACGCATAGAGATTCGCAGTGTCGCTTTCGGACAGTACTAACTCGACAGTCGCGGGCAGATTCGCGGCGGCGGGCAGGTCCGGCGCCACGCGGGTCGGTCCGGGCAGGCCGTCGAGCAGGTCCTGCCAGGCTTTCCGTCCGGCTTCCTGATCTTGGCGGGACAGCCAGGCGAGGTAGTCGCGCATCTGCGGCACCGCGGGCAGTTGGGCCTTCGCGCCGCGCGCGTAGAGCTGCGCCAGCTCGTCGATGAGGATGGGCACCGACCAGCCGTCCGTGGCGATGTGGTGCGCGCTCCACAGGAACCGGTAGCGCTCAGCGGCGATCCGGATCAGGGTGAAGCGGACCAGCGGCGGGCGGGCGAGGTCGAAACGGCGCAACCGGTCCTCCTCGACCAGTCGCTGCAGCTCCGCCACGCGACGGTCCTCCGGCAGCACGGTCAGGTCGATCTCGGTCCACGGCAGCTCGACCGATTCGGCGACCAGCTGCACCGGCTCCCCGTTGCGGCGTCGCCGGAAGTATCCGCGCAGGGCGGTGTGCCGGGTCAGCAGCGTGGCGCAGGCGTCCCGGACCGCGGCGGTGTCGAGCGGTCCTTCGAGGTCCGCGATTGCTTGCACGGCATAGAAATCCACGCCTTCGGCGTCCAGTTCGGCGTGGAAGAGCATGCCCTGTTGCAACGGGGCGAGCGGAAGCACTTCCTCGACCGGACCGACCCGCAGCTCGTCCAGTTCTCCCGGCTCGAGTTCGACCAAGACGACGGATTCAAGCGCAACCTCGTCCCCCGCCGGGACCGCGTTCTCCGCGATCGCCGCCGGAGTGCGGGCTTCCAGCAGGTCGCGCGGGGTGATGATCAGCCCGGCCTTGCGCGCGCGGCTGACCACCTGGATCGAGCTGACGCTGTCGCCGCCGAGAGCGAAGAAGTTGTCGTCGATGTAGACCTTCGGCACGGTCAGCACTTCGGCCAGGACGTCGCACAGGATGGCCTCGACGGCATTGCGCGGAGCCCGGCCGACCGCCTCGGCGGCGAAATCGGGCTCTGGCAACGCGTCCCGGTCGACCTTGCCGTGCACGGTCAACGGCATCGCGTCGAGCACGACCATCGCGGGCGGCACCAGGTAGTCCGGCAGCCGCTGCTGCAGTTCGCTTCGCACCGAAGGGATGTCAACCGGCTCGGTCCCGACCAGGTACGCGGCCAGCCGTTTGGTCCCGGCGTCGTCGGTGCGCACCACCACGACCGCGTCCGCGATCTCGGGCAGTTCGCGCAGGGTGGCTTCGATCTCGCCGAGTTCGATGCGGTGGCCGCGGATCTTGACCTGGAAGTCGCGGCGCTCGATGAACTCCAGCGCACCGTCGTCCCGGCGCACTACGCGATCGCCAGTCCGGTACATCCGGGTGCCCGGCTCGCCGAACGGATCCGCGACGAACACCGAACCTGTCTTGGCCGGATCGCCCACGTAACCGCGTCCGACCACCAGACCGCCGATGTACAGTTCGCCAGCCGCACCCGCCGGGACCGGCCGCAGCTCGTCGCTCAGCACGTACAGCCGGGTGTTCCGCACGGGGAGACCGATCGGCGTCCGCACCCCGCGCACATCGTCCACACTGGACAGAACCGCGTGCGTCACGTCGTCCGAGCACTCGGTCGGCCCGTAGGCGTTCACGAGCGGGATCTCCGGGAAGTACCCGAACCACCGCACGCACAGGTCCGGCGGCAACGCCTCGCCGGTCACCACCAGCCAGCGCAGTCCGGCCAGCTCCGGCGGGCCACCGGCGTCCCAGAAGTCCAGCGCGGCCCGCAGCAACGACGGCACCACTTCCAGCACCGACATCCCCAAGCCGAACAGCGTCTCCGGGTCCGCCGCGATCCGTCGGTCCACCACGCGGACCTGACCGCCGACCACCAGCGGCGCGAGCATCTGCCACACCGACACGTCGAACGTCAGCGGCGCGTTCTGCACCACCACGTCGGACGCGCCCAGCCCGAGGTCCGCCACCTTCGCCAGCAGGTGGTTCACCATCCCGAGCCGCGACACCATCGCGCCCTTCGGACGCCCGGTCGACCCCGACGTGAAGATCACGTACGCCACGTCATCGTCCGCACCCACCACCGGTGCCAGCTCGGCATCAACTGTGCCATCCAGCTCCACGACGTCCACCGGCAGCTCCGCGGCGACGTCCCGAAACTCCGGTGCGGCGACCACGCAAGCCGCACCGCTGTCCGCCACCAAGTCGCGCAACCGCGCCAACGGCAGCGTCGGATCCAGCGGCACGTAGGCACCGCCCGCGCCCAACACACCGAGAACCGCTGAGATGAAGCCGCTCCCCGGGCCAGCGAGCACGCCAACCACGCGCCCCACCGGCAACCGCCGCGACAACGCCGAGGCCCTCCCGACCAGGTCCGCATAGCTCACCGACCCGGCCGCGTCGACCACCGCGACCGCATCCGGAGCCTGCGCGCGCACTCGCTCCATCACGCCCGCGCCGACCGGGCCACTAGCGCCCAGCCCGGCGGCGAGCAGTTCCTCGCGCTCCTGCGCATCGGCGACGTCGATGTGCGCGAGCGGCGCGTCCGGATCGGCGCGCGCGAAGCGGTCCAGGAACCCGGCGAACCGGTGCAGGTGAGTGTCCACTCCGGACTCGTCGTAGAGGTCGGGATTCCCGTTGAGGTGCAGTTCGATCCCGCCGCCGGGCTCGTCGAGGACCGTGATGGACAGGTCGTTCGTGATCCCGGTGGACAGGTTCCGCACCCGGGTCACGCAGTCGCCGAGCCGCAGCCCGGGATCCGCGGGCAGCACGTTGACGAACGGACCGCCGAACGGCCGCCGTTCGTCGCTTCGCACGCCGATGTCGCGCCGGATCTGGTTGACGTGGTACCGCTGGTGCTTGAGCGTGCGAGCGAGTTCCCGCGAGGCCTGCTTCAGCAGCAGCTGCGGGGTCATCGCGGGCCTGACCTGCATTTTCAACGGCAGGTAGTTCGCCATCATCCCCGGAATCGTCCGCGTCCGGACACCGGCGCGGGCGGCCACCGGGACGGTCAGCATCAGGTCTTGGATGCCGGAAAGGCGTTCGGTGTAGGCGGCCATCGCGGCGAGCAGGAAGGTCGGCAGGGTCACCCCGGCCTGCGCCACTGCCTTCCGCGCGGCTGCGGCGGCATCGGCGGGCAGGGCGAGCGTGCGGCGAAGGAAGCCTCGAGCGGGTGCGGGTTCCTTGCCGGACAAGCTGATCAAGTCCGGGACTGTGCGGAAGTGGCTGCTCCAGAACTCGCGGTCCCGCCCGAGATGCGTCGAGGTCTGGTACGCGAGTTCGGATTCCAGCAGGTCCCGGAACGGCGGCAGCGGACGGCCCTCGGGCTCCGCGCCGGTCAGCACCGCCGTGTACAGCTCGCCCATCCGCCGGTGGCAGATCGCGGCGCTGAACCCGTCGCCGACCAGGTGGTGGGTGGTGAGATACCAGAATCGCCGACGCGGGCCGAGCGTGAGCAGCGCGGCGCGGAACAGCGGGAAATCAGTGACGGAGAACGGCCGCGCCAAGTCCTCGTGCATCCACGCGAGCGCGGCCGCCTCGGGGTCCGCTTCGCCGGACAGGTCCAGGAAGCGCACCGGCAATTCGGTCAACGGCTCGACGATCTGGCGCGGCTCGCCGTCGACCTCGAAGAAGCGCGCGCGGAAGCATTCGGCCTCGTCGGTGAGCAGGCGGAACGCTTCGACGAACGCCGTCACGTCGAGGTCGCCGGAGATGTCCAGGTAGTCGGCCATCGCGTAGGCAAGGCCGCCTCCGGACAGCTGCTCGTCGAACCAGACGTCGGTCTGGGCCGTGGAGAGGGGCAGGCTGGTCTCGACAGCAGTCATCGCGGCACCTCGGAAAGTCGGTCGGTGGTCTGCTCGGGCACCCGGCCGAGCGCGTCGGCGGCCCAGTGGTCCCGGTAGACCGTGTCCAGGTAGTGGTCGCCCAGATCCGGGGAGATGGCCACGGCGGTCAGGTCGCGGTCCTCGCGGGCGAGCCAGGACAGCGCGCCGGCGACGACGGTGCCGGTCGAGCCGCCGAACAGGAAGCCGTGCCGCACCAGCGTCCGGCACATCTCGACGGTTTCGGTCTCCTCGACGTGCACCACGTCGTCCACTAAGGACTCGTCGAGCAGCGCCGGGCGGATCGCGGAGCCCAGCCCGGGGATCTGCCGCGGCCCGGGTGGGCCGCCGAAGCTCACCGAGCCGACGCTGTCCACCGCGACCACGCGGATCGACCGGCGCGCCTCGCGCAGGTAGCGGGCGCAGCCCATCAGCGTCCCGGCCGTGCCGGTGCCGACGAACAGCACGTCGAGGCCGGGGAACATGCGCAGGATCTCCGGGCCGGTGGTCCGGTAGTGCGCGGTCCAGTTGCCCGGGTTGGTGTGCTGGTCGAGCCAGACGTAGTCCTCGTGCTCCGTGCAGAGGCTCTCCACCATTCGCTGCCGCGCGCCGACCAGGCCTTCCACCGGATGCGGCTCGGTGAGGACGTGAACCTCGGCGCCGTAGTTCTGCATCAGCTGCCGCGCGGACAGCGTGCAGTGGTCGTCGGTGACGCAGATGAACCGGTATCCCCGGCTGGCGGCGACCATCGCGAGCGCGACGCCGATGTTCCCGGACGAGCTTTCGACGATCGTGGCGCCGGGGCGCAGCTGGCCGTCCCGCTCGGCGCGTTCGACGATCTCGAGCGCCGCCTTGAGCTTGATCGACCCGGCGAAGTTGAAGCCCTCGCATTTGACGAACAGGTCGCGGCCGACGAACCGGCGCAGGTCGACATAGAGATCCGGGACGGTGAACTCCTGAGGGGCGGATATCACCCGCACGGCAAACCTCCGGTGCCCAAGGGGCGGTTCAGCGCCGGGAACGACTCGCCGCGGCCGACTTTGCCGGCGAGCAGCCCGGTGAAGACGATGAGTTTCTGGATGTTCGCGGCGCCTTCCATGAACTCGACGCCGCGCGCGTCGCGAATCAGCTTGTCCAGCACGGGATGCGTCCAGCGCGCGCTCGGCCCGAAGAACCGGCAGGCGGCTCTGGTCGCGTCCTCGGCGAGCCGGCTCGCCTCGGCCTTCGCGGACGAGGCGAGGTGCCCGCCGCGGCTGCCCCCGGCGTCGACCTCCATCGCCGCGAGGTGCACCAGGTTCCGGACGCTCTCGATCCGGTAGCCCAGCTGGTCCCATTCGGCCGCCGCGCCGCCGGTGAGCAGGCCGCCCTCGGCGCGGACGTACTCGTGCGCGGCCCGCGCGATGCCGACCGCGATGGCGGCGACGCCGGGGCGGAGCCGGTTGAACGTCAGCGTGGCGGCCCACATCCCGCGCCGGGTCGGGGAAAGGTGCTGGCCCAGCACCCGGTTCGCGGGGACGTGTACTCCGTCGAACTCCAGGGCGCAGAACCGGGCACCGCGCAAGCCGAGCATGCCCAGCGGTTCGGCGTGGAAGCCGGGGGAAGCGGTGTCCAGGAGGACCGCGCGCACGCCGAGCGGGCCGGGCGCGGTGCGGGCGAAGACCACGCCCATGCCTGCGCGGGAAGCGTTGCCGACGTAGCGTTTCCGGCCGTTGAGGACGAAGCCGCCGTCCGGGCCGGGCGTCAGGCTGGTGGTCAGCGCGTTCGCGTCGGAGCCCACGTCCGGTTCGGTGAGCGCGAAGAAGGTCCACGTTGGACGGTCGACGAGCCTGCCGTAGAACCAGGCTTTCTGTTCGGCGTCCCCGAGTACGTCGATCAGGACTCCGGACATCGACGCGCCTGGCGCGGCGAGCGTCGCGCCCGCGTCGCCCCGGGCGAACTCCTCCAGCAGCACCGTCCGTTCCAGCGCGGTCATCCCGTTGAACCGGTGCCCGGCGACTCTGATGCCTTCCGCGCCGTACTCCGCCGGGACCAGCAGTTGCGCCATACAGCGCGCCGCGGGCAGATCAGCGAGCTCGGCAGTGGCCTCGGGATCGCGGTCGAGCACAGCTCCGGCGGCGCGGAGATCGGTCGCCCATTCCGCGGCGAGATCCCGTAGCGCCAGCAAGGGTTCGGTCAGTACCGTGCCCGTCACGTCGTCCCCATTTCGTGCAAGCTCGCGAGCAGCTCCGAGACGTCGGCGACCTCGCCCGGTCCGCCAGCCAGGAATCCCTTCGCTCCCAGCAGGCCGAGCAGCTTCCTGTCCACATCGGACAGACACTGATGCAGATACCGCACTCGCGCGGGAGCCGCGCTCCCGTCCGCCAGCAGATCCGCTTCTACCGCCAGCTGCCCGTTGAGCGCGGTCGCGAGGCAGTCCTGGATCATCTGCTTGCGCAGCAACGACTCCTCACCGGAACGCCGCTCGCCCAGGTACTGAAGGCACTCGTCGAGCAGCCACTGCGAAAGCCCCAGCCGCACCCACAACAGCTCCGGCCCCGCGGGCGCGTCCGGCAGGCCCCGGGCGAACGCGACAGCGCCGCCGGGAAGGTCGGCTTGCCGCAAGATCTCCGTCCCGGCGGGCAGTTCTCCCGCCGGGGCGGCCGCGATCGCGCCGGTCCGCCGCGTCGTCCGCAGCAGTTTGAGTGCGGGCGCGACGCCCTGTTCCCGGGCGACGCGCCGGTACTCCTGCCACGGCACCGGGTCAGGCACGGATTTCCGCGATGACGAACGCGGCGAGCGAACGCACCGATTCGAAGTGCTGCATCTCCAGGTTCTCGGTGTCGAACTCGATGCCGAACGTGTCCTCGAGCTGCATCAGCAGTTCCAGCACGCCGGTCGAGTCGAGGCCGGCGTCGGACAGCCGGGTGTCCGCGGACAGGTCGGCGACGTCCCGTTCGAGCACCGCGCCCAGCGCGCCGGTGATGCCCTCGACGATCCGGTCCTCGGTCAGGGTCTGCGCGATCTGCGTGGTCTCAGTCATGGCTTCTCCTTCTTTTACGGGGTTCAGCGCGCCGTCGGAGCGAATCCGCGGGCGTCGCGGCGGGCTTGGCCGCGGGAAATCCGAAGCGGATCCCAGTCGTGGCCGCGTTCGGGCAGCAGGGCGCGGTCGGCGAAGACCGCGCCGTCGTACGCTTCGGCCAGCACCGGCCGGTCGAGGATCGCCTCGGCGCACTGCGCACCGCCGACCGCGGCGCCGACGACTCCCCCGCCATGGATGTCCTGTCCGGCGACGAACAGTCCTTCGACGTCGGTGCGCACGTCCGGCCGCCGTCCGTGCGGGCCCCAGGACTGCAGTCCGTACGCGGCTCCGCCGGTGGCGAGGGTGTAGCGCTCTTGCGTGAGCGGGGTGGCCGACTCGAGGTAGACGATGCGGTCCCGGAACGGGCCGAGCACCTCTTCGGCGCGGTCGAGCAGGCAGCCCGCGAGTTTCTCTTTGGCCGCGCGGTATTCGGCGACGCGCCGGTAGCGGAGCCCGGACGCCGGTCCGTCGGCTACACCCCACTGCTCGTAGCCGGGCGGGCACGCGGTCATGATCTGTAGGTTCGTGTAGCCGGGCGGGCAGACGGCAGTGTTGCCGGGGTCCTTGTGCGAGGCGGACGAGATGAACACAAAAGGCAGCTCGTCGAACTGGCCCGATTCCGTTCGGGCATAAGCACTTTCGACGTCACCGCTCGGCCAGTACCAGATGTTGGCTTCGGACGCTTCGACCAACTCGGTGTCCACCACCGCGTAACTGGTCACCAACGGCAGCCGCATGACCGCGTCTTCAGTGCGCCGGACGATGCCTTCGGGGAGGTTTTCCCGGCCACCGCACAACTCCAGCACTGTGCGCCGATAGTCCGCGTTCGACACCACCAGTGGCGCGCGCAGCACGTCTCCGTCGGCCAGCTCGACACCGGCCGCGCGCCCGTGCTCGATGAGAATCCGGGCGGCGCGCGCTTTGGTGCGCAGCTGGCCGCCGTGCGTTTCGAGCTGCTCCACCAGCGCGGCGGCCAGCATCTGACCGCCGCCCTCGGGGTAGTACGCGCCCCCGGTCAGGTAGTCGTCGAGCATGCGGATGTGCGCCGCGACAACGGTATTCGCTGGCGACGACGCATAGTTTCCGGACTGCGCTGCCAGCACCGTACGCACGGCCGCCGACAGTCCACAATGGTCAAAAAGGCGGCTCAGGCTGCGTCGGCTCCAGCGCACCACCGCGGCCGAATTGCCGAGCACCGGCCGAGCGCTCGCGGAATACCGGGCCGCCGCGGCGATCTCGCCGCAGATCGCGAGGTACTCCTGAAGCCCAGCTGCCTCCGCTGGAAAGGTCTCCAGCAGCCGGTCCCCGTACTTGGACCAGCCTTCCGGGACGTCGAAGCGCAGGCCCGGCAGCACGATCCGGTCGAAGCCGTCCGGGTCGAGCCGGCGGAACCGCACCCGGTCGTCGACGCCGAGCCCGGCCAGCAGCGACGGGAGCAGCCCGCCGGGCCCGCAGTCGCCGAGGTAGTGCACGCCGATGTCGAACTCGTAGGAGCGCCGCCGCCGGAACATGTGGCAGTTGCCGCCCGCCACGTCGTGCTGTTCGAGCACCAGCACCCGGCGGCCGAAGGCGGCGAGGTACCCGGCGCAGACGAGGCCGCCGATCCCGGACCCGATCACGATCGCGTCCCAGGAGGAGCTTCCCGCCTCGTTCGGACTCATGCCGCTGACGCTACGGCGGGGCGGTGACCCCGGGCTGACCGCGCGCTGACAGCTGGGGGCAGTCAGCGGCAGGCGGTCGCCCAGGGGTCACCTATTCAGGAGAGAGCATGGCGATCGAGGTCTTGCCGCGCACCGCGAGCCAGGTCGGGAAGAGCGTGGCGACCATGCTTACCACGACCGCGAGCAGGACCACCACCGCATAAATCCACAATGGACCGTAAGGCAGCCAGCTGTCGGACACCGCCTGGCTGAACGGAACCAGCATCGCGAGCGAGACGGCGGTGCCGAGGACCACGCCGATGATCGCGACGACCATCCCCTCCACGGCCATCACGCCGAGCACCTGGCCCCGGCTCGACCCGGCGAGGCGCTGCAGGCCGAACTCGCGCCGCCGGTGCGCGGTCGAGAGCACGAGCGTGTTCACCACCGAGATCGCCGCGTAGAGCAGGATCATGCCGACCACGAGGTAGTTCACCCACGCGTTCGCTTCCTGTTCCTGCACGAACTTGGCGGTCAGCGTGTCCCGGTTCGCGACCTGTACCCCCGGCGAGGCCTGCGCCAGCCCGTCGAGCGTGCTCATCAGCTGCGAGACGCTCGTTCCCGCCGCCGCGGTGACAAGCACCTGCGACGCGATCCCGTCCGTGGTGTGCGGCGCCAGCGTGCCCGCGGGCATCAACGCCGTCGCGAAAGACGGCGCGGACCGCAGTGTCGCCACTACCCGCAACCGCACCTGCGCACCGTCGCCGAGCCGCAACCCGATCTCGTCGCCGACCTTGACGTGCAGCCGATTCGCGTTGTCGACCGGAAGCGCGATGGTGTTGCCCCGCAGGTCGTTGAGCGAACCGGAAGCGAGTTCCGCGGCCCGCGTCTTCGCGACCGCGTCGCCGGTGACCCCGGTCAGCGCGAGCCCGTCCTCGTCCTGGCCAGAGTCCGACGGCTTCTCGTTGTAGCCCTTGCTGGTCACGTACGCCGAAGCGGTGCCGACGCCGGGCAGCGACCGGACCTTGTCGAGCAGCCCGGTGCCGACGTCGCCGGTCGACGAGGTGACCACTGCGTCCGCCGAGAGGTTCGACGCGTACTTCTGCTTCGCCGATTCCACCTGCGTGGTCTGGAAATAGAGCATGAACACGGCCAGCGTCGTGGCGAGCATGACTGGCACGACGGCACCGGACATCGGCAGCCAGCGCACCCGGGCGTTGGCCATCGCGAGGTAGCCGGACAGCCCGCTCACCGCGCGCACCGGAACCCGCAGCACCGCGACCATCAACCGGGTGATCCCCGGTGCGAAGAGCGCGACCGCCGCCGCCACCAGCGTGACCGCAGGCCCGGCTGTGCTGGCCGCGAGCGGTCCGTCCATCACCGTGATCGTCAGATACGCCAGTGCCACACCGCCGATCAGGCTGCCGATGCCCCACCAGAGCCGGAAGGACGTCAGCCAGCGCTTCGGCGAGACGAGTTCCTGCATCGCCTCCACCGGACGCGTCCGCCCGGCGTACCGCGCCGCAACGAACCCCGCGCCCCACGCTGACAGCAGGCCGACCAGAACGCCCGCGGCGGTCGGAATCCAGTCCTGGTGATACGCCAGCACCGGTTCGAAGACGCCGAACCCGGACAGCCGGTCGAACAGCCAGTTCCCCAGCAGCTCACCGGGGAACGCGGCAAGCACGGTCGCGAGCACGCCGATCACCATCGACTCCGCGGTGATCATGCGGCTGACCTGCTTAGGCGTCGCGCCGACCGCACGCAGCAGCGCGACCTCGCGACGGCGTTGCTGCACCGACAACCCGAGCGTGCTGGCGACCACGAACAACGCGACCTGCACGGCCAGGCCACCGAACACCGCGGCCAGGATCACGAGGATTTCCCCGCCGTCGCTCGCCTGCGCGAACTCGGCCGTCCCGCGCGCGACACCGGTGAGCGCGACCGCGTGCTGATCCCGGACCGCGTTCGCGATCTGGGTGCTCAGCGCGGCCGGATCCGTGCCAGCGGCGGGAAGCACGCCGAACGCGTCGACCTGCCCGGTCGCGGGCGTCAGCGCGAGAGCGTCTTCGTGGGAGAAGAACACCGCGTCGGACGCCATTTTCCCGCTCGCGACGGCGATTCCGGCGACTTGGAAGGACCGGACGCCGCCACGCACGGCGATCTGCACCGAACCGCCCGGCGCCACCCCGGTGGCAGCGGCCGTCGCCTGGTCGAGCACCACTTCGCCGCTGCGCTGCGGAGCGCGGCCGTCAGTCAGCGAGTACGGGGCCAGCTCGGCGGTCGCCCAGTCGTGGCCCAACGCGGTGCCGCGCACCAGCTTCACGTCGGGATCGGCCGGAAGGGTCGCCGGGATCGACACGTCGGGAATGACCTTCGCGACGCCCGGAACGGCCGCGATCTTGGCCCCGAGCGACGCGTCCAGGCGCACGCGTTCGGGCAGCGTCGCGGATTCGTGGTCCTCGTCCTCGGTGCCGGGATTCGTCGGCGGCAGGTCGTAGTGCTGGTCGCCCGCGACGACCACCGGCGCCTCGGCGAGCCGCTGCGGCGGTACGCGGGGCGAGATCCCGGTCTGCATGAGCCCGCCGCACGCCATCACGATCGCGGTGCCGACGAGCAGCGCGACGAACGTCGCGGTGAATCCGGCCTTGCGGAACCGGAGGGTGCTCAGGGCAAGGCGCAGCATCAGCGCACCGTCCCGACGGTGTTCCGGCCGTCGCGGCCGAGCCGCGACGTACGCGAGCTCAACGCGGTCAGCCCGCGCGCGACCTCGTCCACGGTCGGTTCGTGCAACTCGCCGGCGAACTGGCCGTCGGCCAGGAACAGCACCCGGTCGGCGTAGGAGGCGGCGACCGGATCGTGCGTCACCATCACGATGGTCTGCCGCTCGGCCCGCACCGCGGTGCGCAGCAGGTCCAGGATCTCGCTCGCCGACGTCGTGTCCAGCGCGCCGGTCGGCTCGTCGGCGAAGGTCACGTGCGGACGGCTGACCAGCGCGCGGGCGATCGCCACGCGCTGCTGTTGGCCACCGGACAATTCACCGGGGCGGTGCCCGCGCCGCCCGCCGAGCCCGACCTGCTCGATGATCCGGTTCACCAGCGCCGGGTCGGCCCGTTTGCCCGCCAGCCGCAGCGGCAGCGTCACGTTGTCGACCACGTCCAGCGACGGCAGCAGGTTGAACTGCTGGAAGATGAATCCGATGTGGTCGCGGCGCATCCGGGTCAGCGCGGCCTCGTCGAGCCGGCCGAGGTCCTGGTCGGCGAGCACGACGGTGCCCGAATCCGGCTGGTCGAGTCCCGCCGCGCAGTGCAGCAGCGTGCTCTTGCCCGAACCGGACGGTCCCATCACCGCGGTGAAACTGCCGCGGGCGAACGAAACCGAAATCCCGTCGAGTGCGACGACGCGGGCCCGGTTCCCTCCGTAGAATTTGGTGACGGACCGGAGCGTCACCGCATCCGTGCTTGGCTGTCCGGACTGGTACATCGGTCACTCTCCCAGGCGCGTCGGGCTATAGAAGAAAGCTACGAGCGCGGGGGCCGGATTCCGATGGTGCTAGCTCTTCGATCCGGACTGGTCCTAGCACCCCTGCCGGGAAAGCCCGGAACAGCACATAATCGGGATATGCCCTCCACCGATGCCGGCGAGCCGAAGCCCTGGTTCGCGAGAGGCGGCCTCGCCGTGCTGCACAGCACCGCGCTGGGCCTGCTCGCACCGGTCGAGGCGGTGCTTTTCGGACTGCTGGCCTGCGCCGCTTCGCTGCTGGGCGTCGGCGTCGGCGTGTTCCTGATTCCGCCGGTGGTCTACGCCGTCCGCGCGGTCGCCAATCTGCAACGGAAACTGCACGGCACCTGGACCGGACGGCAGGTGGCGCGGCCGTATCTCCCGCTGCCCGAGGGCACGCGGTTCTTTCAGGTGTTCGCGCGGTTGCTGGCCGACCGTGCCACTTGGCGGGACACGGCTTGGCTGCTGGTGGACTGCACCATCGGCTGCCTGCTCACGCTCGCCCCGGTAGCCCTCGTGATCGACGGCGTGCGCGGGCTGCTGATGCCGTTGCTCTATCCGGTTCTGGACGATCTGTGGCTCGGCGACTGGTACGTCGCGTGGCCGGTGGACAACCCGACGGTCGCCTGGGCCGCCGTCGTGCTCGGTCTGCTGCATTTCCCGCTCGTGCTCTGGGCCGCTCCGCATCTGCTGAAGCTGCACGCGGCGCTGGCGGCCAAGTTCCTTTCCCCGTCCGAAAGCACCGTCCTCGCGCAGCGCGTCCAGCACCTCACCACGACGCGCGACGACGCCGTCGGCTATCAGGCGCTGGAGCTGCGCCGGATCGAACGCAACCTGCACGACGGCGCGCAAGCCCGGCTGGTCGCGATGGGCATGACGCTCGACGCGGCGGCGAAACTCGCCGAACGGCAGCCGGAAGCCGCGAAGAGCCTGCTGGAAGAGGCCAAGGCGAGTTCGGTGAAAGCGCTGCAGGAACTGCGCGATCTGGTGCGCGGGATCCAGCCGCCGGTGCTGGTCGACCGCGGGCTCGCCGACGCGGTCCGCGAACTCGGGATGGAAGCGACGCTGGAGATGGAAACCACCGTCGACCTTCCCGGCCGGTTCGCGCCCGCCGTCGAGACGGCCGCGTATTTCACCGTTTCCGAGGTGCTCAACAACGCGATGAAGCATTCCGGCGCGGATTCCGGGAAAATCGACGTGCACCATTCCGGCGGCCGGCTGTCCATCACGGTCACCGACTACGGCAAGGGCGGCGCGGACCCGGCCAAGGGCACCGGGCTGCGGGAACTGGAACGGCGGCTCGCGCCGCTGGACGGATTCCTCACCGTGCTCAGCCCGCTCGGCGGCCCGACCTCGGTGGTCATCGAAATCCCCTGCGAGCCGGTCGGCTGACGCACGCTGGCTGGGCGGGTTCGCGGTCCGTGCGGGACTCTGAGTCTCCATGCCAGGAACTCAAGATTGTGCTGTGGACGCGCTTCCGCCTGTTTCCCCAGCTCAGCTGGTTCGGTCCGGTTGAGCGCAGGTCGCCGTGGGCTGCCGACCCGGGAACGGAAGCCGAGCAGTGGTCCGTGAAGGGCTCCTTGAGGGACTCAGATTCCCTCAAGAAGCCCTTCACGGACCACAAGACTCAGTGGCGCAGGTAAGCCAGCACCGCCTGCACGCGGCGGTTGCTGTCGTCGGACACCGGCAGCTGCAGTTTCGCCAGGATGTTGTTGATGTGCTTGGACACCGCCTTCTCGGTGACGAACAGCTCGGCGGCGATGTTGCTGTTCGACCGGCCCTCGGCGATCAACCGGAGCACGTCGTTCTCGCGCGGAGTGAGGCTTTCCAGCGCGCGGTCGCGCGTGTTGTGCGTGAACAGCCGCGACACCACTTCGGGATCCATCATGGTGTTGCCCGCGGCGACCCCGCGCAGCACGTCGACGAAGTGGTCGCCGTCGAGCACCCGGTCCTTGAGCTGGTAGCCGACCGCGCCCGCGCCGTCGGCCAGCAATTCGTTGACGTACAAGCGTTCGACGTACTGCGACAGCACCAGCACCGGCAGCCCCGGCACCTGACGACGCGCCTCGATCGCCGCGCGCAGGCCCTCGTCGGTGAACGACGGCGGGAGCCGGATGTCGACCACGCCGACGTCCGGCTTCTCCGTGACCAGCGCGTTCAGCAGGTCCGGCCCGTTGTCGAGCGCCGCGACGATCGTCATCCCGTGCGCTTCGAGCAGCCGGACCAGCCCGTCGCGGAGCAGGAACTGGTCTTCGCCGATGACCACGCGCACAGAGCTTCACCTTTTCTTCGCCGCGGCTGTTCCGCTCCTGATTATAGGGGCGCGGACGGCTCGATTTCCCGGGTGCCGCGGGTGGTTCGGCCCGTGTCTCCAGGTCCGTGAGGGGAACCCTGACGGACTCTGATTCCCTCAGGGTTCCCCTCACGGACCTCGAACACCGTGGGTACCTCCCCGGATGGGCCGGCCCCGCCTCGGTCAGGTTTACCGGGGCGCGGACGGCTCGATTTCCCGGGCGAAGGCGCAGATTCCGAGAGTCCCGCGAACCGGGTCGTAATCGGCGAGCACCGCGGGCGGTTCGGCCCACAGCGCGGTGGCGGAGCGTCCTTCGGTGCTCGGTCCGCCGGTGAGACCTGCTCCGTAACGGTCTGCTGGCGCGAGCCCATCGGCCTCGGCCCGCGCGTCGGCCGGGGCGATTCCGGGCAGCACCGCGACTCGGGTGCTGCCCATTCCGGCCTCGAACAGCAGTGCAGTCGCCGCGTCCACCGGCGGACGTACTCCGGCGTACGGCATTCCTCGCTGCTCCATGATGAGGATCAGCACGCGGTGCATCGGCCTGCGCCGCACGTATCCGGCCGCCACTCGCAGGGCGAGGAAACCGGCAAGCGGTCCTTGGCCGGACACCGAGTACGTCATCGGACCACCCGGCAGCACCGCGGTCAGGTTGACCGGAGCGGACAGGCGCGGGTCGAAATCGGGGCCGTCGTGCGCGACGACGACCAGGTCGATCGGCTCGCTCACCTGGCCGTCGAGCAGTTCCCGGGCCAGGGAGATGAACGTGTTGCCCTGCGCTTGAGCGACCAGGTCCGGCGAGTAGCCGACGTCGTGTCCAGCGGCCAAGTCGGTGAAGTACCGCGTCATGATCGGCCCGTCGAGCCGGTCGTCGCCGGACTCGAATCGCCGGTGCAGTGCGGTTTTCAACCCCATCGGCAGCACCGCGAACGGTGAAGTGCGCGTCGCTGCTACGGGAGCACCAGCACTGAACATCAGCCCTCCACCGCGGGAACCGGCAGCCGGTGCAGGTGCTGACGGCGCAACAGGTCCTCCGGCTGATCCCGTTCGCTGATCACATAGGACTGTCCATCATGGACCAAAACCTCGGCGGGGTAGCCGTGGCTCAGGAACAACACCGGCGACGCGCTCGGACCGTAAGCACCGGAGCGTTCCACTCCGATCAGGTCGCCGGGACGGACCGGCGGCAGCGGGATCTTCTTGCCCAGCACGTCGTTCGGCGTGCACAGCGGACCGGTGATCTGCCAGGTTTCGGTGGCCGGTTCGTCGATCCGGTTGAGCAGCCGCATCGGGAAGTCGCGTTTGACGTAGGAGCCGATCCCGACCGCGGCCATGTGGTGGTTCGTGCCGCCGTCGGCGACCGCGAAGTTCTGTCCCAGCGAGGTTTTGACGTAACGGACCCGCACGACGTAGGTGCCGCTCATCGCGGTGAGGTAACGGCCCAGTTCCATCACCAGCCGGGTGCCGGGATGCCGCGTCGCGAACTCGTCGATCACCGGGTTGAGCCGGGAGGTCAGCAGATCGAGGTCGAGGTCGCGTTCCCCGTCGAAGTACGCCACGCCCAGTCCGCCGCCGACGTCGACCAGGTCCAGCCCGAAGCCCAGCCGCGCGGACAGCTGCTCGGCCAGCGCGAAGATGCGGGTGGTGTTCTCCACCACCGATTCCTCGCTGAGAATGCGCGTGCCCATGTACACCTGGACGCCCATGATCTTCACGTTCGCGTGCCGGGAAACCAGGGCTTCGGCGGCGAACAGCTGCTCCTCGTCGATGCCGAACTGACGCGGTTTTCCGCCCATCGTCAGCCCGGAACCCTTGACCGCGAAGCTCGGGTTGACCCGCAACGCCACCCGCGCTTTCACCCCGCGCGCTCCAGCGAGCCGGTCGATCAACGCCAGCTCACCGAAGGATTCGCAGACGATCGCCGCGATGTCCTCGTCCAGGCAGGCTTCCAGCTCGCCTTGGCTCTTGCCGGGGCCAAGGAAAATGATGTCGCGCGGTTCGACCCCAGCACGGCGCGCGGTACGCAGCTCGGCGAGGCTCGACACCTCGGCGCGGGCCCCGTTGTCGTGCAGCACAGCGAGAATCGACACGTTCGGGTTCGACTTCAGCGAGAAGAAGACCTCCATGCTGTCGTGCAGTTCCCGCCGCAGCCGGGACATCCGCCCGGCCAGCTCGCCGCCGTCGTAGACGAACAGCGGGGTGCCGCAGCGGTCCGCGAGCTCGGTGATCCCGACGCCCTCGATCTCGAGTTCCGTACTCATCAGGTTCTGCTCCTCCTGTTGTGGCGGCCTGCCGTGGGGGGAACCCTGAGGGACTCTGAGTCCCTCAGGGTTCCCCTCACGGCGCACAGCAGCGCCTGCTCCTAGTGTTCGAAGACCATCGCGGAAAACGTCGAGCCGAGGCCGACCGAAACCATCAGGTAGCGCTCGCCCGGGTTCAGCAGCCCGAGCCGGGTCGCGGTGTGGTAGTTGAGAAACGGGTCCGCGCAGAAGCAATGCCCGGTGCGCGGGACGTTGCCGAGGAAGATCTTTTTCCGCGGCACGGCCATCGCCTCCGCCGCGCGGATCCACGAAACTTTGTTGACGTTGTGCGGAAGCACGAGCGCGAGATCGCTTGCCGCACACCCGGCGGCTTCGAGCGCGGCGCGGGTGACGTCGCCCAGCGCATCCGGATAGATCTGCCGGAAGACCTTGTTCTGCTCTTCGTTCGTGATGACCTCGCCGCCCGGGCCGCCGAGCGTCGTCGTCGCGTAGCCGAGCAGCCGATCCCGTTGCCCGCCAGGGGCGACCAGCACCGCGGCCGTCCCCTCGCCCATCACCGCGACGTCCGGGATGATCTGCGCGGCCGGGGTGAAAGCCTTCTCCCCGGCGAGAATCAACGCCAGCGCGTCAGGGTCGCCGTCCTGTTCGAGCAGCGCACCGGCCAGGTCGAGGGCGAGCAAGCCGGACGCGCACGCGTGATCGGTGACGGTGAAAGCCAGCGCGTTCCGGAGCCCCAGCCGCTGCTGCACCTCGGCCAGCGGATCGAGCGGAAACGGCGACGCCGCGGGCACTGTCTTGGGCCGCAGCACATACCGGACGCGCTCCTCCACCCCGGCGAACCCGTCGAGTTTCGCGACCGCGCCGAGCAACATCTCGGCCTCGGACTCCGGCGACCGGCAGACCTCGGACAGCCCGTAGATGCGATGCAGCCTGCGCAACTGGGCGTCGGTGAGGTCGAGTTCGCCCTGCAACGCCGCGATCGGCACCGCGGCGGGCAGGTAACTGGACACAGACATCAGGCACGTCACCCCGACAGAGTCGCAATCGGCACTGACGCGACGCTGACGCGCGGCTTTCAGGAGGGTTTGCTCACCACACCACGACGGCGGTGAGCACATGCACCGCACCCGCCACGGAGCTTCCCGCGATCATGCCCCGTTCCCCGCGGAACACCCCGATGCCGACGTCGCCCGCCTGCGCGACCGCGGCCGCGATCAGGACCACCGCGCAGACTGGTCCAGACCAGATCAGCGGCACCGCCGCAGCCGCACCGCCCAGCGGCACGGCTCTCACCGCATACATCCAGCCGTAGAACTTCTCGCCGCCCGTCGGCGCCGCACTGTGGCTCAACGCCGCCGGTCGCACTGCCGCGACCACCGCGAAAGCCACGCTGACCACCGCGAGCACGGCATTGGCCACCACCAAGACGATCATCACTACTCCATCTGTCAACTGTTCACAGTTTGAACTGTTCACGGATGATAGGGTACCGGCGTGGCGGCCAACAGCTCTTTTCCCGAGACCTCGGCGTTCCGGCTCATGGTGCTCGGCACCGACCTGGCCAACGACTTCGCCGAGCACCTGCGCGAAACCGGTCTGACCCCCAAACACCTCGGGACTCTCGCCATGGTCGAGCAGGGTTTCGCGCGGACCCAGGACGACATCGCGAGGCTCATGCGGGTGAGTCCCAGCCTGGTCGTCCGGCTGGCGGACCAGCTGGAGCAGCGGAACCTCATCGAACGGCGGCGAGACCCGGAGAACCGGCGCAAGCACATCCTCACCGTCACCGAGGAAGGGAAATCCCTGCTGGCCGAGATGGGTTCGCTCGCGGCGGCGGTCGACGCCGAGCTGGCCGAGCGGCTCGGCCAGCGCCTCAGCGGGCGGCTGGACGAGGCGCTCGCGCAGCTGATGGGCAAGCTCGTGGAGGACCGGCAGCGCCCCGGAACCGCCCGGCGGACCGGCGCCGGCTGAAGCCGGTCACCCGAGCAGGTGCCGGCGAGTCTGCGAATCGGCGTCCGCGCGGCTACCGTCGCAAGCATGCGTGCACTGGTCGCCGGAGCCTCGGGGTTCGTCGGCAGCCGCTTGTGCCCGGCGCTGGAAGAAGCCGGGCACGACGTGCTCGCCATGACCCGCCGTCCGGAGAGCTATCGCGGGGCGGGCGAGCCGGTCCACGGCGACGTCGCCGACATCGGGTCCTTGCGGAACGCGCTCAAGAACGTCGAAGTCGCCTACTACCTGGTGCATTCCCTGGACAGCACCGACTTCCAGCAGCGCGACGCCAACGCGGCCCGCGCGTTCGCCCGGGCCGCCGCGGAAGCGGGAGTGCGCCGGATCGTCTACCTCGGCGGTCTCGGCGACGACGGCGACTCGCTGTCCGAACACCTGGCCAGCAGGCGCGAGGTCGAACGGCTGCTGGCGGAGACCGGCGTGCCGGTGACCGTGCTGCGCGCGGGGATCGTCATCGGGCACGGCGGCACGTCGTGGGAGCTGACCCGCCAGCTCGTCGAACACCTGCCCGCCATGATCACCCCGCGCTGGGTCAGCACCCGCACCCAGCCGATCGCGCTCGCCGACGTCGTCCGCTACCTCACCGGCGTGCTGGAGCATCCGGAGACCGAGGGCCGGACGTTCGACATCGGCGGCCCCGAAGTGCTGACCTATCGGGAAATGCTCCAGCGCGTCGCGACGATCGAGGGCAGGCCGCTGGTGATCGTGCCGGTCCCGCTGCTCTCGCCACGGCTGTCGTCCTACTGGCTCGCGCTGGTCACCGACATCGACGCGACGACCGGGCGCGCGCTGATCGACTCGATGGGCAACGAGGTCGTCGTCCGCGACGACGCGATCCGCCGGATCGTCGAGTTCGAGCCGCTGAGCTACAACGACGCCGTGCTGCAAGCGCTCGGCGAACGCGCGCGACAACGGCGGGCCAGGTGAAGGCGTTCCTGAAGGCGGTGACCGCGGCCGGGTCCGGACTGCTGGGCGCGTCGCTGGCCAGCAAACCGGGATCGCGACGGTTCCACGTGCTGACCGCCTCAGTCGCGGCGACCTGGTTCGCCGGTGCGCGAGCGGCCGGGCCGGTGTCACGGGGACGTCCGGACGTCGTACAGCCGGTGCTGGCGGGCGCGGGCGCGTTCGGAGCGTTCTACGGCTGCGCGCTGGTCGCTCGCCGGATTCCGTTGCTGCGCCGGGCAATCACCGGCGTGCTCAGCCACGCCCACCACGGCTCGACGCCGACAGTGGTGACGACTGCCCTCGTAACCGGTGCCGCTGAAGAGGTTTTCTTCCGCGGCGCGCTTTACGACGCGTTCGGCCCGCGAACATCGACCGCGATGTACGTCCTGTCGACGACGGCGACGCGGAATCCAGCGTTGGTGCTGGCGTCAGCGACCATGGGGACGCTCTTTACGCTGCAACGCCGTCGAAGCGGTGGCGTCCAGGCACCATTGCTGACGCACGTGACCTGGTCCGCCCTGATGATCGGCTTCCTGCCTCAGCTTTTCCCGCCTCAGTCCAACTCGGGCGGAGTGGGTCCGTAGGCATTGGCGCGGGCAGCGCGAGCGCGGGCACCAGGAATGCCGGTGAGCAACCGCAGCAGCCGATACGGCGGAGCGGCCGGACGACCACGCTCCCGCGCACGGGCGGCGCGTTGTTCCAGCCGGACTTGCTGTGCCTGCACCTGCCGGATCGCGGGCTCACGCTCGGCCTGAATCCGCGCGAGGGCAGCATCGGACCGATCCCGCACGAGGTGATTGGCCGCGGCGACGGCGTCCTGCACTGCCATGAGGATTCCGTTGCCCCCGACCGGCGAGATGACGTGCGCGGCGTCGCCGATGAGCAGCAGGCCCGGACGCCACCAGCGCTCCACCCGCGAGATGTCGACCGACAGCAGGGTCGTCTGGCCGAAATCGGTCAGCAGCTCGGCACGATCGGCCAGCCAGGGCACGTGGTCGGCGAGGAACGTCCGGATCGGGCCGACCCCGCGCTCGCGGGCCTCGGCGTATCCGCCCTTGGGCAGGCTGTACCCGACTTGCCAGCCGTTCGTCCCGGCGAGCAGGCCGACGTAGTGGTGCCGCCCGAAGAAGAGGTCGACGTCAGCGTCCGGCGGGTCCTCGGGACGGTGCGGCAGCCGGAACCACAGCAGGTCGGTGGTGGCGCCGAGGGAGCGGGCCGGAGCGTCCGCGAGTCGGCGGATCCGGGAAAACCGGCCGTCCGCACCGACCACCAGCGAGGCTGCCAGGTCGTGGGTTCCGGTGTCGTCGCGATAACGGACGCCGGTGACGCGGCCGTCGCGGATCAGGTCGACGACCTTGGCCCCCGTGCGCACGCTCGCGCTGGGCAATGCGGCGGTTTCGGCGGCGAGAAAGTCGAGGAATTGCGCCTGCGGCATCAGCGCGACGTAGTTGTACGGCGAGGCGAGCTTGCCGTAGTCCGCGGTGGTGATAGACCCGGCCGGGGTGTGGAAGCGGAAGAAGCGTGCTTTGTGGTGCGGCAGGTCGAGCAGCCGATCGGCCAGACCAAGCTGGTCGAGCAGTTCGAGGGTGTAGGGATGCAGCGAATCGCCGCGGAAGTCTCGATCGAAGTCTTTGTGCGTTTCCAGCAGCGTGACGGGGATTCCGGCCCGGCCGAGCAGGTAGGCGAGCACCATTCCGCCCGGCCCGCCGCCTACGACGACCACGGGGTCCGTCACGCGCCACCCGCTTCGAGGCGGAACACCGCAAGCGAGTCCAAGTGCGCGGCTATCTCGTCCGCCGAGGAATCGGGGCCGACCGGGAACGCGGCGAGCGCCCACGGAGCCCGCACCGCGGCCAGGTAAGCCGCGATCACCGACACCGCCTCGGCGCCGTTCACCGGTTGCGCGCGCACGCGTTCGCTGTTGTCGCCACCCCGGACGCGACAAGCCGGAACCGCGGCGAGATTGCGTACCCAATCGCGGTTCGCGTCCGGCGACACGAGGTAGCGGTCGCCGCCGAGGCGGAGCACTCCGAGCGGCGTCTGCCGGGTTCGGCCGCTGCGGCGTCCGGTCGTTTCGAGCACGCGCAACCCGTAGCCGCCGTCGGGTATCGGCTGCGGATCGGCGTCGAGCAGTTTCCGCACCATCTCGGCATTGACCTGGGCAAATTCGCTAGATTTTCTAGCCATATCGCCCAGCATACCGCTTCCCTAGAACTTCTAGCTACCATTCGGTCGTGGCGGACGAACAGACGGCGCGGCAGGTCTCCCTGGCAGTGCGGCGACTGCTGCAAGCGGGCCGGGGCATGCAGGCGGCGCTGGCGCGCAGGCTGTCGCTGCGGGTCACCGACGTGCAGGCCATCGACCAGGTGGTCTCCAGCCCCGAGCTGATCGGACCAGGCGAACTGGGCAACCGGCTCGGCATCACCTCGGCCTCGGCGACGGTGCTGGTCGACCGCCTCGCCGCCGCCGGGCACCTGGCCCGCCACGCCGACCCGGCCGACCGGCGGCGCGTCCACCTCCAGGCCACCGACCACGCCCGCGAGGACGTCCGGACTGCGCTGACCCCGCTGCTCACCGAGATCGAGGCCATCACCAACCGCCTCGACCCCGAGCACGTCCCCGTCGTCCTGTCATTCCTCGACGACGTCGCAGCCGCCATGCGCGCCTACGACCGTCAGCCCTGAGCCGCCTGCTCGAACCGCCGCTTCGTCACCACAGTCCACCCGATCAGCCCCGCGAAAGCGACGACCATCAGCGCCTGCGAGAAAGCAGCCGCCGTGTCGAACGGCAGCGTGTAAACGCCCACGATGCGCAGCACCGAATCAGCAGTCAGCCCGACGCCCCACACCAATGAGATCTGGTACCACCGCCGCCGAAGGGTCGCGTCCTGTGCGGTGGCGTCGAATTCACGCTGCCGAGCACCGCCCGCCGAATGGGCGAGGCGGCGGGCCGCGTAGTACGCGAGAGGGCGGCCGAGCACGCAGCTGCCGACCAGGGCCACCCCAGCGCAGAAGGTGGTCACCGATTCCTTCGCCAGCAGCAGGCGCGGGTCGCCGGTCAGGAAGCTCAGCCCCAGGCCCAGACCGAAAAGCAGCACGAGGAACGACGAGAACAGGTCGATCCGGCGCTGCGCGACCGCGACCCAGATCGTCCGCAATCCGGCGACGATCGTGCCGGCCAGCAGCGACACGTACGCACTCGCGCCGAGCAGGTTGGCCGCGTAGTAGACGACGACGGACAAACCGACGTCCAGGAACATCGTGGTGATCATCGTGCGGGTGGACTTGGTCATGCCGGGCTCCCCGTTTTCGGCTTGAGTGCTGGGATTCGCCAGGAAACGCTACGGTCGCCGCCGCCCGCCGTCTTGCGGCTCAGGGGGTATCCCGGGTGGAGAAACACCGGCTCGGGTGGAGGGATTTCTCCACCCGGAGATACCCCGCGCACCGCACGACTTCGAAGCCGTTCCTCCGTAGTTTTCTCGGCATCGGAACGGATGCGAAAGGCAGGAACAACTCATGAGCGGACCCGTGGAGATCGTCCTGATCGTGGCGGCGATCGGCTACCTGATGGTGCGGCGGCTGATCGGCGAACCCGCGCAGGCCAAGCAGATGCTCATCCTGCCCGCGGTGCTGTCCGTCGTCGGCCTCAGCACTTTGTCCGGCGAGGTGAAGACGCCCGCCTCGATGGTCTTCCTCGTCGGGACCGCGGCGGTCAGCGTCGCCCTCGGCGTCCTGCGCGGGATGAGCGTCCGGATCTCCCGGCGCGACGGCACCGCCTTCGTCCGCTACACCGCGCTCACCGTCGCGCTGTGGGTGGCGAACATCGTGGTCAAGATCGGCGTGAACCTCGCACTCGACGCGTTCGCCCCGCAGGACGCCGGCGGCGTCGCCAACAGCATGCTGCTCACCATCGGCGTCGGCATCCTCGCCGAAGGGCTGGTCGTGCTCTACCGCGCACTGCGCGCCGGGCACCAGGTCATGTGGACCCAGGGCAGCGACGGCGCTCCCGGGCAGACCTCGCCGCTGCTGGACAACATCCAGCGCAACCTCAACGGCCGTCCGGCGGAGTGGAACACTCAGTCCGCCCACGACGCCGCCCCGACGAGGAGGAACCTGGTCCCATGAGCACGCCGGACCAGCGGTCGCTGTCGCTTCTCGGGCAGTACCGGGACGAGCTGATCCAGCCCGTCCTCGTCCTCACCGCCATCGCTTGCACCGCCGTTCAGTGGCCGGACGCGCAGATCGCGTACCGGCCATTGGCCTTGCCGCTGTTCGTGCTCGCCTCGGTTTCCGGGATCGTCTCGCTGCTGCCCTGGACCCGGCTGTCCGAGCACCGGCAGATCGGGGTGATGAGCGCCTACATGCTGTTCGGCGCGCTGCTCCTGCCGCTGACGCACGGAACGTTCGCGGCGATGTTCCCGTTCGTCGCCGCGTCCGCCTCGGGGGTCAAGCTCGCGTCCCGCCGGGCCGCGGTGACCATCGCGGTCGCCGGCACCGCCGTCGCGGCCGCCGCGACCTGGACGGTCGGACACCTGTCACCGGGCTTCCCGGTGTGGCCGGTGTGGGTGACGCTGACCGTGGGCCTGCCGGTCGCCGTCGGCATCTCGCACCACGACCGTCTTGACGCCGTTCGCAACGCGCAGCTCGCCGCGGACGCGGCCCAGCGCGCCCGCGAGTCCGAGGCGCGCGAGGCCGCGCTCGTCGAACGAGGCCGGATCGCGCGCGAGATTCACGACGTGCTCGGTCATTCGCTCTCGGGTATCGCGCTGCAATTGGACATGGCCGACGCACTGCGCGACAGCGGCCGCGACGACGAGGCAGCTGCCGCGGTCCGCAAGGCGCGCGCCATCGCCGTCGACTCGATCAACGAGACCCGCCGCGCGGTGCACGCGCTGCGCGAAGACACCTTGCCGCTGCCTGAGACGTTGTGCCAACTCGCCGAACACGCGTCGGCGGAGTTCGCCATCGAGGGCGAGGCCGGGGTGGTCGGCCCGGAGACCACGCACACCATGGTCCGGGCGGCGCAGGAGGCGATGACCAACGCGGCCAAGTACGCGCCGGGCGCGACCCGCAGCCTGCGACTGGCCTTCACGGCTGATCAGGTAAGGCTGATCGTGCACAACGGGCCCGCGACCGAGCCGCTGCGTGCCGAACTGGCCGGCGGTTCCGGGGTCGGGCTCGTCGGGATGCGCGAACGGGCCGCCCTGCTCGGCGGCACCCTGCGAGCAGGCCCCGCCGGCGACGGCTGGACCGTGGAACTGGAGCTGCCTCGATGACCGACCGCCCGATCAGCCTCGTTGTCGTCGACGACCAGGCGACCGTCCGCGAGGCGCTCGCGGTCATGCTCGACCTCGCCGAAGACGTCACCGTCGTGGCGACCGCGACCAACGGGGCCGAAGCCGTCGAGGCGGCGCGGCGGCACCATCCGGACGTCGTGCTCATGGACCTCAACATGCCGGTGCTGGACGGGGTCGGCGCGACCGGGCGCATCCGCGAAACCCAGCCGGACACCACCGTGCTCGTGCTCACGACGTTCGACGACGACAAATCGATCCTGGCCGCGCTGCAGGCGGGCGCGAGCGGCTACCTGACCAAGGAAGCCGACCGCACCACGATCCTGCACGCCGTGCGCACCGCCGCGCAGGGCCAGACCGTGCTCTCGCCGGAGGTGCAGCGGCGGCTGCTCGCGCTGGCCGCCAAACCGGCTCCGCGCGCGGAACCGGAGCTCGCGCTGACCGCGCGCGAACGGGAAATCCTCGGCCTGATCGGCGACGGCCTGCGCAATCCGGAAATCGCGGCCGCATTGGTCATCAGCGAGGCCACCGTGAAAACCCACATCAACAACCTTTTCGCTAAAGCGGGTTTCCACTCGCGCGCCGACGCGGTCCGCTACGCACTCAACTATCAGAACGGTCAGCGCCAGCAATAACTGAAGCCGCGCAAGGGTTTGTCGCGGTTTCCGCGATGACGCATCGATGCCGCATCCGCGACGCCGCGACCGGACAGCATGGGTCGCGAGGCGCACCGCCCGAGGTGCTCCCAGGCGCGAAGGAATATTCGTTATGGTTCGATTCACCGGCCCCGGTTCTCTTTCCGAAAGAGCCGCCAAGCCGTTCCTCGCCATCGCATTGACTATCGTCGCGTTGTTCGCGGGCGCGAGCGTCGCCACGGCGGCCCCGGCCGCGCCACCGGAGACGGGAACCCTCAGCTCAGCGGGCTCCCGCACCGCGGACCACGCCGTACCGCCGGTATTCAACTGCAACTATTACTCCCGGGCCCCGTTCCACGACGTCGCTCTCAGCTGCGCGGTCCAGGCGGGGGTGATGCGGGTTTACCTCATCTGCTCGGACAATGCCCTGGTCTACGGCCCCGTGATGTACGCGGGCAACATCTACCGTTTCGTTCTTTCCTGCCCGGGCGTACCGGTGCGAACGATTAACTGGGAATCCTTGGGTTAGCCCGGAAACGTCCCGGGGCGGCCATCCGGCGGGCCGCCCCGGGACGCGTTCCCGGTCCGCTTGGCCGAAACTGCTCGCCCGTAGCGCCGCAGATCCGCCCTCGCCGTTGCACGGCCCGGGCAAAGGCCGCTAGACACACTACGTCCTGGTCCGGCGACCGGCTCACGGGTGATCACGATGACGGTACGATTCCGTCTGCTCGGCCCTGTTGGCGTGACGGTGGACGACCGTGCGATCGCACTCGGCCATCAGCAGTTGCGCTGCATGGCGGCGGTGTTGCTGACCGAGGCCAACCAGACGGTCGCGATGGACGAGCTCATCGACCGCGTCTGGCCCGAAGGCGCGCTCCCCCGGCAGCCGCGCCGGGCGGTGCAGCACAACATTCCGTTGCTGCGCAAGGTGCTCGCTCCGATTCCGGAGGTCGCGCTCACCCGCAACGGCTGCGGTTACCGGCTTTCCGTCGAACCGGACGCGATCGATCTGCACCGTTTCCACGCGCTGCTGGAACAGGCCCGTAACACACCGCAACACGACTCCCGTGCGGACCAGATCGCCGCGGCCGCCCTCGAACAGGCGCTGTCCTTGTGGCAAGGCAAGCCTTTCTCCGATCTCGCCGCCGCGGCCGACATCCCGTGGCTGTGCTCGCTGCGCGCCGCGCTGACCGCACGCCAGCGAACCGCCCGCCTCGACCTGACCGATATCCGGCTGCGCCAAGGCAACCACGCCGAACTGCTCGCCGAACTCGCCGCCGACACCGCGAGCCACCCGTTCGACGAACGCCTCGCCGGGCAGTACCTGCTGGCCCTCTACCGCAGCCGCCGCCAAGCCGAGGCGCTGCAGCATTACCATCGCCTGCAACGCGTTCTGGCCGACGAGCTCGGCACCGACCCCAGCCGTCCGCTCCGTCAGTTGCACGAGCAGATCCTCGCCGCCGACCCCGCGCTGGCCGCGCCCACGCCGGAACCCGCGACCCGGCCGTCGGTCCCCCGGCAACTGCCGTGCCCGCCCCGGCTGTTCGCCGGCCGCAGCGGCGAACTCGTCCAACTGGACCGGCACATGGACCTGGCTGGCACGGTGGCCATCGGCGGCACCGGCGGGATCGGCAAAACGTGGCTGGCGCTGCACTGGGCGCATCAGCGGCTCAGCCGGTTCCCGGACGGGCAACTTCACGTCAACCTGCACGGTTTCGATCCCACCGGGCAGCCCGTGGCCGCCGCCGAGGCAGTGCGCGGATTCCTGGACGCCCTCGGCGTCGTCCCGTCCGCGATCCCCGTCGACTTGGAAGCGCAAATCGGGCTCTACCGCAGCCTGCTGGCCGGGAAACGGATGCTGCTCGTGCTGGACAACGCCCGCGACATCGACCAGGTCACGCCGCTGCTGCCCGGCACTCCCACCTGCACCGTCCTGATCACCAGCCGCCGCCATCTGGTCGGCCTCGCCGCGCTGTACGGCGTCCACCTGCTCAACCTGGACGTGCTCCCGGACTCCGACGCCCGGGAACTCCTGGCCGGACACCTCGGTCCGGAGCGGCTTGCCGCCGAACCGGACACGGTCGCCGATCTGCTCACGATGTGCGCCGGATTGCCGCTGGCAGTACGGATCGTGGCCGCCCGCGCCCAGCACCACCCGACGTTCCCGCTGGCAGTGCTGGCCGAGGAACTGCGCGACGCCTCCGCCCGGCTGGACGGCCTGAACGCCGGTGGCCTGCGCGTGAATCTGCGCGCGGTGCTGTCCTGGTCAGTACGGGCACTCAGCCCGCAAGCGACGCGGCTTTTCGGCCTGCTGGGCATCGCTCCCGGCCCGGACATCAGCCTGGCCGCCGCCGAGGCTTTGGCGGCACTTCCCGCCGCCCAACTGCGAACGGTCCTGCGCGAGTTAGAGATCGCTTCCCTGGTACAGCAACACGTTCCGGGCCGGTACCGGATGCATGACCTGGTCCGCCTGTACGCCAGCGAAACCGCCCAGCACACCCTCGCCGAAGACGCGCGCGACGCGGCTCTGCGGCGAATCCTGTACTTCTACACGCACACCGCCCACGCCGCCGACCGGCTGCTGAACCCGCGCCAGGACTCGGTCCCGTTAGATCCGCCCGCACCGGATGTCCTGCTCCATCCGCTGCCCGACGCGCTGGCGGCTCTGGCCTGGTGCAACACGGAGCACGCTTGCCTGCTCGCCGCGCAGCACACCGCGACCACGCTCGAACGGAACCCCGCCGGTTGGCAACTGGCCTGGGCGCTGGAGACTTTCCAAGTCCGGCTGTCCCGGCTCTACGACCGCCTCGCCCGGTGGCAGGCCCCGCCGGGTCTCGCTACGGCTCCTCGCCGAGGTAGCGCGTCTGGTCCTTCTGCTGGTTGACCTCCGCCGCGTAATACTCCTCCGCCAGCTGATGCGTGCGACGCTCGATCAGCCCCAGCTGGGTCGCCAATTCCTGCCCCGCCTCGCCCCGATGCGCGGCGAACCACCGCGGCAAGTTGAGATACGTCTGAACCGACAACGGCAAATCCGTCCGCGCCAGCAACAACACCCGATGCTGCAAGTCCGGATTCCCCGCCAGCCGTCGAGGATCCGCGAGCAGATCCGACAACATCTCCGCCACCCGCCGCACTGCGTCCATAGTGGACTCTGGAAGCCGACCAGAAGCCGTCTGTACCAAAGTGTCCAGCGACGAACGGACCTCGGCTGCCTCCACCGACGGGTCGACAACCAGCCGCACCTTCTCCGGCGGGCCGAGCAGCGCGCCCGCCGCGTAAAGGACGGCCAAGACTACGAACATCAGCCACAACGGACCGATCACGCCGGTCACGTACAGCAGCAGCCCGGCCAGTGCGCCAACGCAGCCGAAGAGATTCTTGGTGGAGCCGAACCAGCGTCTCATTGATACCCGCGAATCTCCTGGAACACGCTGGACAACTGCACGTTCCTGGCATCGAAGACCTTGCCGCCGGTCAGTGCGGCGACCTGGCCGAGTTCGTCGCCGCTGCCCTCGCCGAACAGGACCGTGAACACCGGGATCTGCCGCATCGCGGGCGGCAGCGCGCCGAACGCCGCCTTGAACGCGGCGAGGTCCGAGCCGTTCTCGTTCTGGCCGTCGGTCATCAGCACGATCGAGTTGAAGCGGTCCGGATCCTTCGCGACGAGCGGCTCCAGCACCTGGTACCCGTGCCGCAGGGTGTCGTAGATGGCCGTGCCGCCGTTGGCCGTCAGGCCGCCGACGTAGTCCTTGATCTTCGCCAGTTCGGGCTGCGGGTACTGCTCGGGCACGGTGAACGTCGTCGGCATCCCCGGCTGGGTGTTGAACGGCAGCATCGTGACCTCTTCCCGGCTGCGGAACTGCCGGTAGCGGCCGACCAGCGAACTGTCCGCGCCGGTGAGTCCCGACAACGCCGAACGCAGCGCCTCGATCCGGCCGTCCCGCATCGACCCCGACGTGTCCAGCAGGTACAACGTCCGCGACGGGCGGCGGATCTTGCTGAAGTAAGCGGAAAGCAGCGCATCGACCGCCTGCTGGGTCGCCGGGAACGGAAGCTCCACCAGGTCGTGTGAAGCGAACTGCTGCCCGAGTTGGACGCCAGGGACAGCCGGGCGACGCTGCGTTGTGGTCATGATCCGGCGCTGCACATCGGGCGTGCGCAGGTAGTCCGAGAGCTTCTGGTGCGCCGTGCGCGCGGCGTCGCTCGCGCCGTTGAGCAGGGTGAGCGGGTAGTCGGCGGTGACGACGCCGTCCGTCGGGTAGATCAGCGTCAGCGGCTGCGGCAGCTTGCCCGAGGCGTTCAACGACAGCAGGACGGACTCGTAGTTGACCAGTCCGTCGACCTTCTGCCCGGGATCCTGCCCGGTCGCGCGCTTCTGGAAGGCATCGGACAGCCAGCCCGACGAGCCCGCCGACATCTGCTGCGCGCTGAAGAACTGCGTGAGCTGCGGCGTGACCGCTTCGATCTGCTTCGCGTCGATCGCCGTGCCCGCGCCGGCGAGCGCCGAAGCGACCCCGACGAGCGCGGAGAACCCGGAGTTCGACGCCGACGGGTCGGTCATCCCGTAGCTGAACTCTTTCTTCCCGGCAGCCACGGCGATGTCGCCCCAGGTCGGCGATTTCCTGTCCCAGCCAAGCCGCTGCGCGACCGGTGCCGAGAGCCCGAGCACCACCGGCGAACGCATGATCTTCGCCTGGTTGCCGAGCCGTTTGTTCGCGTCGGGAATGCCTGCCGGGTAACGGTTCGAGGAGAACCACACCGTGTCGTACTTCCCGTCGACGCTGCCCTTCGCTAGCGCCTCCGCGCCTTCCAGCGTGCCGGTGAAAGTGAACTTGACCCGCACGCCGGTCGCCTTCGCGGCTTCATCGAGGACCGGCTGCAGGTCGGCCAGCTCGCTGCCCGCGAACACTCGCAAGGTGTCCGCCGCAGGCTGGCCCGGATCGGCCGGTTCCGCCGACGAACAACCAGTCACCAGCAGTGCGGCGGCCAGCGCCAGTACGCCGAGTCTTCTCACAGCTCCCCCTCGTGCGACCGGCGCAGCCGATCCTCCGCGCGACGCAGCTCCCCGGACAGGGATTCCACAGTGGACGCCATCCGCGACACAGCTTCGGCCTTGAACCCGTCGATCGCGTCGAACGCCGAGTAGATCCGGTCGAACGACTCGCGCAGGGTGTCGACCGCGATCGCCGGGTCGCTCGAAGCCTTGCGGATTTCCTCGCTCTGCGACTGCAACAGCTCCGCGTTCGCCCGCAGCAGGCCGTTGGTGGTCGCCTGCAACGCGTTGACCTCGTCGAGCACGTCACGCTGGTTGGCCAGCGCCGCACTCACCAGCATCGCGACGCGCAGCGCGGAAACCGTCGTGGTCGCCGCCCGCTCGACGCCGCGGATCAGCTCGTCGTTGGTCCGCCGCACCAGATCGAGCGCGAGATACCCCTGTGCGCTCACGGCCAACTGCGTCAGCACATCCTGGTGCCGCTGGCGGATCGGATACAGCAGGTCGGCGCGCAAAGCGTTGGCGTGCGCGGGATCCGTCAGATCGAAGACGCCCGCCTGCCGATCGATCGCCCCGTCGACCGCCTCAGCGAACGCGGCGGCCTCGGCCAGTTTGCCCAGTGTCGCCCAAAGCCGCTCGCGTTCGCCCTTGATCGCCGCGTTGTCGCGCCGCAGCACGTCCTGCCGCACGCGCAACTCGCGGACCAGCGCGTTCACCGGCTCGTTCGCCGCCCGATACCGGTCAAGCGCCCGCTTCGCACTGGCCGCCGCAGGGAAGATCCCGAGCAGCTTGCGGCCAGTGATGGGCAGCTTCGCCGGATCGAGTTCCGCGACCGTGCGGCGCAACTCGGTCAGGCTGATCGTCACTTCCTGTTGCGGCGAACGAGCAGCGTCGAGTGCCTTCGTCGACCGGTCCAGCATCGTGCCCGCGACGGTCGCCGCCGTGCGCATGTCTGCCTCGCCGACCGCGAGGATCTCGTCAAGCAACGCGGTGAACTCGGGCGATTTGACGTCGAGCGCTTCGAGCCGCGAGGCGAATTCTTCGGCCCGCTGGGAAATCCCGGCCCGGGTGTCGTCGCCGAGCGTGATGAGCCCGGCCGCGCGTTCCACGGGCACCGCCGCCACCGGTTCCGGCGGGGTGAGGGTGAATTCGTCCATCAGTACTGCTTCTGGATCGCGTCGAGCATGCGTTCCAGGGTCTCGAAACTCGGCGGCTCGACGGCGTCGACGAGCTCGCCCGGCACCTTGGCCCGCGCGGCGACCTCGCGGAACACCTGCGGATTCGTCGTACGGAACCCGAAGGCGGCGGCGAGCTTGCCGAGCTCCGGATCCGTCGACAGCGCCTGGCCGACCTTGTTTCCGTTGGCGGAGAAGGGAACCAGGGTATGCTTGGAATACACCGTCGGCGCCGTGTAAAGCATCCGCATGTCCGGCCGAATCGAGCCGTCGTTCCGCAGCACCCGGTCGACGTACTGCGACTCGTAGATCAACGCGAGCGGCGTCTTGCCCATGCCCGCCGACAGGTAGTCCTCGAACGGCCCCTCGGTGCTGTTCTGCGTATACCCCTGGTCCAGGAACAACTTCGCGACCTGTGGCAGCACCTTCGTCTCCTGGTCCGGACTGGAGACGACATTGTTCCCGTTGGCCACGAACGAAACGATCGACAGATACATCGCCGCGGAATTGGACTCGCGCGGGTCGGTAGTGGTCACGAGGACGTTCTTGCGCACCGGGTAGGCCGTGTTGTTCGGCAGCTGATCCCAGCGGGTGCCCGCGAGCTGCAGGTACTTCGCGATGTCGAGCACCTGGTAGTCGCCCGCGCCCTTGTGCACCACGCCGTTGCCGCTCAGCAGCTGCACGATCGGCTCGAACGTCGCGACCGCCATCGGCGACTGGAACGGCGTGTAGACCGTCGTGACCTTCCTGTCGCGCTGGATCTTCTGCGCCGCCGGCGACGAGGAGGGGAACGCGAACTCGTACTTCCCGAGGTCCACGGCAGTCGCGATCTGCCGCGACCCCGCGGTGTCGACCTCGACCTTCAGCCCCTGTTTGGCGAACGCGTCCACCACTCGCTGATCAGTGAAGAAGGCCTGCTTCTCCGACCCGATCACCCCGCGCACGACGGTAATTCCGCCGCCGGCCGCGCGGTCTTCGCCGGACCGCCCCCAGACCACGACCCCCACCACGGCGAGCACCAAAACCACAGCCAGCCCGATCGACAACCGGCGCTTCACGACCCACCCTCTCGCACGTCCCCCGACGCGTTCTTCCCGAATCCTTCAGCTTTTGACGCGCGGCACGGGGATTTCGGCGTGAACGGTCGATGAACAACCGGGGTCTTTGGTGGCGCGGTGGCGGAATCCGTTTGGCGGCGGGGATTTTCTTACGCCGGGAGGTCGTCGAGGCTGATCCGGAACCAGTCGTCTCCGGTCACGAGGTGCAGGTCCGCGCCCCTCCCGAATACCCTCGCCTGCCGCGGTACCTCGTGTCCGTCGGGCAGAACGAGCCGGTACTCGCCGGTCACCCGGAAGCGGCCGTCGTCCAGGACCCCGGCCACCAGCCGATCACGCAACGGCTCGTAACCGCCGTACAACGCCACCCGGGAACCGCGCACTGCCAAGGCGATGGCGCCGCTGATGCCGTTGGTCCACCCGGTCACGCCGTCGTCGCGGATCCGGACGACGGGCCAATCGGTGTAGTAGCACGTCCAGGCGGTGTCGCCGTCGACGTTGAGTGCGTAGCAATCCAGAAAGTTGCCCCGCGCCGCCCGAGCGAAGTCGGGATAATGCCATTCCCCAGTCAAGTCGGCCGAGAACCGCACCAGCCCACTCCGGCCGATCGGAGGCGCGCCGCCGCCGTGGCTCCAGCCGTTCGAGCCGAGGACGCCCTCATCGAAGTAGCCGACCCAGGTCTCGCCGCTCCGCGTGGTCTGGACGTGGTCGATCCCGTCGCGGAACGTCTGCTCGGCCAGCGCTTCGCCGTCGGGGCCGTAGACGATCGCGTTGCGGTCCGGGCTTTCCGGCCGCCACGTGCACCAGGCACCGCCGTCGGCCGCGATTCCGGCGCGCGCGGAAACCTCACCGGCTGGTCCTCGGGGGCCGACCACAGCGCCATCAACTCGCCGAACGGCCCGATCGACTCCGAAATCCGCACATCTCCCCGCTGCGGCGGCACGATTCGCGCATGGTGCCAGACAGGAACGGTCGGCAGCGCCAAGACCTTCGCCCGGCGCTCGGCGTACTTCCGCTCCCACTCTCGCATCCGGGTATCCGACCACGCTCAAGTCCGCGAACTCCACCGAATTCCCCGAGTTTCCCCGAACCACCCGAGGGTCAAGGCGATCCACGGCCGAAGCGAAGATAGTTCCGGACGGAATCCGCCTCCGACGAGCCGATGCGGTCGAAGATCTCCAGCGCGGCGCGCAGGCAGTCGCGCGCGGCGTCCTGATCGCCGCGCGAAAGCGCGCAGCGGCCGAGCCCGGCCAAGGCCTGTGCCTCTTCCAGCGGGCTGTTCACCTCGCGAGCCAGCGGCAGCGCGCTCCGGTACCGCTCGCCCGCGTCCTCCGCCTGCCCGGTCGCCAGCAGCAGCGCGCCCATGTGGTTCAGCGTCTCGGCTTTGCCGAGCTGGTTGCCCAGCTCGGAGAAGATGTCCAGGGCCTCGGTGTGGCACTTTTCCGCGGACTCGAGTTCCCCGAGAAGACGCAGCGCCGCACCGAGTTCGTTGAGTCCGAACCCTTCGCCGAGCCGGTCGCCCAGCGCGCGGGAGATCGCCAGCGCCTCGTTGTGCGCGGCGGCCGCTTTCCGCGGTTCGCCGATCATCCGCCAGGCCACGGCGAGGCTGTTGAGCGCGAACGATTCGTGGAAACCGTCGCCGAGCCTGCGGAAGCCGCCGACCGCGCGGGTGTTCGCGTCGACCGCGCCGGGGAAATCGCCGATCGCCCGCCGCGCGACCCCCAGTTCGTTCCAGGCGTCCGCCTGCCCCAGAAGGTCGTCCAGCTCCTCGTAAATGCTCAAGGCGTGCTCGTGCGAGCCGACCGCGGCCCGGTAGTCGCCGTTGACCAGATACAGGATGCCCAGTTCGTTGCGTGCGTGTGCTTCCCCGCTGCGATCGCCGAGTTTCATCGCCATGGCGAGCGCGCGCTGGAAGGCCTCGGCGGCGCCGGGATAGTCGTCGAGGCAGCGCCGCACAGCCCCGAGCTGACTGAGCGCGGCAGCCTGTCCCGCCTCGTCCCCCAGCGCCGTGTAACTCTCCAGGGCGGCAGTGTGCGACGTGGCCGCGGACTGATAGTCGCCGATGCGCCGCTGCACGCCTCCCAGATGGTTCAACGCGCGCGCCCGCGCCGCCTCGTCGCCGTTGTGCTCCGCCGCGCGCACCGCCGACTGGTGCAGCCGCGACGCCCGGTCCCACGGCCCGGCGATATAGAGGAATTTGGCCAGGCACGCCGACAAATCGACGACCTGCTGATGCCAGCCGTGCCGGATGGCGTGGTCGGCGCAGGCGAGCAGGTTGACAGACTCGACCCGCATCCACCGCCACGCTTCGATGCTGTTGGCCACCCGGGTGTCGCGGGCCGCCCGCCGCCGGAGCGACCGGGTTTCCCGGAGCCCGTCGGTGGTCACGTCCTTGGCGATGCGCGCGGCCGCGTCGGCGGCGGTGTCGCAGTAGTAGTCGAAAAGCCTGCCGACCGCTCGTTCCGCCTCCTGCTGGCCGTCCTTGTGGCTGAGGTTCCGGGAGTACTCGCGGATCAGGTCGTGCATCCGGTAGCGGTCGAAGGCCGGCTCCTCGAGCATGTGGTCGTCGTAGAGGGCGCCGAGGTGCGCACCGGCCTCGGCCACCGGAATGTCCGCCATCGCCGCCGTCGCGTGCGCGTCGAGTTCCGGCCCCGGATGCAGGCCGACGCGGCGGAAGAACCGTTGCTGGCCGGGGCCGAGTTCGCGGTAGGACAGGTCGAAGGCGGCGGCCACCTCGATGTCCTCCGCGCGCAGCCGCCCGAGCCGGTCGTGCGTCGAGTCCAGTTCGTCCGCCAGGTCGGTCACTGTCCACTGTGGACGACTGCGGAGCCTCCCCGCCAGCAGCGTCACCGCCAGCGGCAGCCATCCGCACAGCCGCACGACCCGCTCGACCGCTTCGCTCTCCTCGGGCCGGACCGGCCTGCCCGAAAGCCGCACGAACAACGCCGACGCCTCCTCGGCCGGCAGGACGTCGAGCGCCAGCGAAACCGCCCCGTCGAGGGCGATGAGCCTGCGGCGGCTGGTGATGATCACCAGCGATCCGGCCGTCGCGGGCAGCAGCGGTTCGACCTGCTGGTGGCTCAGCGCGTCGTCCAGGATCAGCAGCGCCCGCTTGTCCGCCAGCCGGTCGCGCCACAGCGCCGCCCTGGCGTCCAGCTCCGCGGGCATCTGCTGTGCGGTCACGCCGATCAGGGTCAGCAGCGACGCGAGCGCGTCCGCCGGTCCGACAGGCCGCTCGCCCGGGGTGTGCCCGTGCAGCCGCAGGAACAGCTGCGCGTCCGGGAACCGGTCCGCGAGAAGGTGGCCCGCGTGCACGGCGAGCGCGGTTTTCCCGACTCCCGCCATGCCGTCGATCGCGTGAATGGCCACCATGCGGCCGGTTTGGACCGCGTCGGCGACCTCGTTGAGCACGTTCTCCAGTTCCGCGGCCCGGCCGGTGAACGCGGGAGCGTCGCGGGGAAGCGTGCGTTTCGCCAGCTGGCCGTTCACGCCGCCCTCCCGCTCCGGCGGGTACCGGAAAGGCTGGTCGGCGGGCGGAGCGAGGAGGCCCGGGGGTTCGCCGGTCCCGCCGGCGGGCCACGGATCGCCGGGCAGGCTCACCCAGCCGGTCGTCCGGCCTTCCCGCAGCGGCACCGCGAAAGGCCGGGAGTTCTCCGCGCACCCGCTCTGGCTGTGCCGCACGACCTCGTCGAAGAACCACGTCGAGACCATCATCGCGAGAACGCTCGAAGACCCGGCCAGCGCGGACTTCAGCGCGGGCGAATCAACCAGCCGGAAAGCCAGCACGACCGCGTTCGACGTCACGCCGTGCTGGTCGTAGTGGACCTCGCCGGCGTGCACCGCCAGCCGCAACCGGATCTGTTCTTCCGCGGCGGCGACCCGGTTGTGGACCTCCAGGGTTTCGACGATCGCGCCGGGAAGCGATTCGGTGAAAGCCGCCTTCGGCACTTCCGGGGGAGCGAGCACCAGCACCCCGTCGCCCCGGTCCTCGTGGTAGCACGCCTCCCAGGGGATGCCGGCTTCCCGGAACGCCCGGCGCAGCGTCTGGTACATCGCGTCGCGCACGGACAGCTGGTTCCGGTTGGTCCGGCTCCGGTCGCTGAACCCTTCGACGTCGGCGACGAGAATCGTCCGGTGCACCGCCGCCGGGCGCGACCGGCCGTCGCCCTGCCCGGGCAGCAGGCCGAGGACGAACCGCTTGACCTGCCCGTAGACGAGCGACTCGCGGTCCTCGGGCTTGCAGATGCCCACGTGGTCCGCGTCCACCGGAATCGGGCGGACCCTCGGCAGCCCGGGATTGGCCGACGCCTCGTCCACCACCCGGACCCGGCGGGTCAGGCGCGTTTCGAAGAACACCAGGTTGGCGATGCCGGTCTCGTCCGCCCAATCCCGGTAGCGGTCGTTGAGCTGCCGCAAGTACGCGCCGTTGCGGCGCAGGTCCTCGACCGCGGGCGTGCCCCGGTACAGCACGCCCAGCGCGTCCACCGCCCGCGCCAGCCCGGAGCCGGTGTGCGGCGTGCTCAGGAAGACGACGCCCTGCGCCGCCTTCGCGAAGCACGCGAAATCGGTCCGGCTTTCAGCGGCGTGCAGCAGGATCTCCTTCACCAGCAGCCCGCCCATGCTGTGCGTGACGAAGCACAACGGACGCTCGCCGAGACCGGCGTTCCGCAGCTGCGCCATCAGGTTGACCGCCCGGTCCGGCACCGGCATCGACTGGCCGCGCCATCCGCTCGACCACGCCTCGTACCCAACGGTCCAGACCGCGACGCCGGCGAGGTCCGCGGCCAGCCACCGCGGCCAGAACGTGCCGTCCCCGCCGCAGCGCCACGACGCGCGGGCATCGCCGTCCAGCCCGTGGACGAAAACGACGTCCAGAACCGTCCGGCGCGGGACATGCACTGCCACGACCGCCGTCACTGCCGCTTCTCCCCTGCGCGTCCGCCCTTCGCGCCCCCAGCGCCGCCACCGGCCCGCCACCTCGAACGACCGGCGTGGTCCCGGCAGATCGTTCCGTCCGTTCAACGGTCGCACGGTTTGTTGCCACTGGACAAGAGTTGCCCGATATCGCGCCCGTGCCGGTCCACGACGACACCCGGGTGCCTGAACTGCGAAAACAGTGGTATGGCTCCCGGATTTGTGGCTATCACACCGGTGGTTACCGCACACGGTGCGGTTTTCCTTCTTCGCTGGGCCGGAGATATCGTCCGTGTATCGGAAACCGCATACGTGCTGGCAACATCGTTCTGCCTTGACTGGCAGGCATGACCTACCGCGAACCGGCACGTGCCGCGGGGCTGCGGTCGCTGGTTCCGGCGACCGGCATCACGATCTACGGGTGCGGGCCCGACGAAGCCGCCTTGGTCCGGGAGGCGGTGTCTCGTTTGGGGGTGGCACCGGCTGTCACCTCGGCGGCGCTGTCGGAAGCCAACGTCGAGCTCGCCGCCGGGAATCGGTGCGTCAGTGTCAGCCACAAAACCCGCATCACCAACGCGGCTCTGCACGCGCTCGGCGAGGTCGGGGTCAGATATCTCTCCACGCGGAGCATCGGGTGCAATCATCTCGACGTCGCGTACGCCGAGAAAATCGGCATCACGGTGGAAAACGTCGCGTACTCGCCCGACAGCGTCGCTGACTACACGCTGATGTTGATGCTAATGGCGATCCGCAACGCGAAATCGCTCATCCGCCGGACTGACGCACACGATTACCGGTTAATCGATCTACCGGGAAAAGAACTGCGCGACCTCACCGTCGGCGTCATCGGAACCGGACGGATCGGCGCGGCGGTCATCGACCGGCTGTGGGGTTTCGGCGGCCAGAAGCTGGCTTACGACCTCCGCCCGCGGACGTCGGCGGACTACGTTCCCCTCGACGATTTGCTGCGGCAGAGCGACATCGTCACCCTCCACACCCCGCTCACGCCCGAGACCCGCCACCTGCTGAACCGGCCGCGGATCGCGCAGCTGAAACCCGGGGCGATCGTCGTCAACACCGGCCGCGGCGGGCTGATCGACACCGAAGCCCTCCTGTCCGCGCTGGAAAGCGGCAGGCTGGGCGGCGCGGCATTGGACGTCCTCGAAGGGGAGGAAGGGATGTTCTATGCCGACTGCCGCCGAAAACCGATCGAAAACACGAATCTGGCGCGATTGCAGAAACTGCCGAACGTCCTGATCAGCCCGCACACCGCGTACTACACCGACCACGCCTTGCGCGACGCCGTGGAAAACAGTCTCCTCAACTGCCTGAATTTCGAAAGCTGGACGAACCATGACTAAACTCAAGGTCGGCGTCATCTTCGGGGGAATCTCCGAGGAACACCCCGTCTCGGTCAAATCCGCGCGCGAGGTCGCGAAGAACCTCGACCCGGAAAAGTACGAGCCGTACTGGATCGGGATCACCAAGGACGGCTCCTGGAAGCTGTGCGACGGCCCCGGCGAAGCGTGGGAGGACGGCGGACGCCCGGCGATGCTGTCGCCCGACCGGAGCGTCCACGGGCTGCTCGTCGAGGACCAGGGGAAATACGAACCGGTCCGGCTGGACGTGGTGCTGCCGGTACTGCACGGAAAGCTCGGCGAGGACGGCGCGACGCAGGGCCTCCTGGAGCTGTCCGGAATCCCGTACGCGGGCTGCGACGTGCAGAGTTCCGCGCTGTGCATGGACAAATCCCTCGCGTACCTGGTCGTCGACAGCGCGGGCATCGCCACGCCGAACTTCTGGGCCGGGACCGCGGCCGAGAACGTCGACGCGAGCAAGTTCACCTACCCCGTCTTCGTGAAACCGGCCCGGTCCGGTTCGTCGTTCGGCGTCACCAAGGTTTCGCGCGAGGAGGACTTGCCGGGCGCGATCGCTGAGGCAGCGCGGTTCGATTCCAAGTTGCTGATCGAGGAAGCGGTCGAAGGCAGCGAGGTGGGTTGCGCGGTGCTGGGCAACGGCGCGGAGCTGACAGTCGGCGAACCGGACCAGATCCGGCTGTCGCACGGCTTCTTCAAGATCCACCAGGAAGACAATCCCGAAAGCGGCTCCGAGAACTCGACCATCCTCGTCCCCGCCGACATCTCCGGCCAGGCGCGCGCCCGCGTCCAGGCGACCGCCCAGACCATCTACCGCGCGCTGGGCTGCGCGGGACTCGCCCGGGTCGACCTGTTCCTGCTGGAAGACGGCACCGCCATGCTGAACGAGGTCAACACCTTCCCCGGCCTGACCTCCTACAGCCGGTACCCGCGGATGATGGCGGCGGCCGGGCTGCCGTTCCCCGAAATGCTCGACCGGATGGTGTCGCTCGCGTTGGCCAGGCAGCCGCGATGAAGCACGGTTTCGCCTTCCTGGACGAGGCCGCGCCCGGGATCCGCTGGGACGCCAAGTACGCCACCTGGGACAACTTCACCGGCAAACCCGTCGACGGTTACCTCGCGAACCGGATCGTCGGCACCCACGCCTTGTGCACCGCCCTCCACAGCGCCCAAGACAAAGCCGCGACGCTGGGCTTCGGCCTGCTGATCTGGGACGGCTACCGGCCACAGCGCGCCGTGGACTGCTTCCTGCGCTGGGCGGAACAGCCCGAAGACGGCCGCACAAAACGCCGGCACTACCCGAACCTCAACCGGGCGGAGATGTTCGAAAACGGCTACGTGGCGACCAAATCCGGCCACACCCGAGGCAGCACAGCCGATCTGACGCTGTATCGCCTGGACACCGGCGAGCTTCTCCCCATGGGCGGCGGCTTCGACCTGATGGACGTCGTCTCACACCACGGCGCACCCAGCATCACCGCGACCGAGGCAGCGAACCGCGAACACCTCCGGTCCATTATGGAGGACTGCGGTTTCGCCGCCTACGAAGCCGAATGGTGGCACTACACGCTGAAGGACGAGCCCTATCCAGACACGTACTTCGATTTCCTCGTCGCGTAGATGGAAACCAGAGCACCACGCGTGGTCGTCGCCGGAGGCCATTCCGCCGGGCACATCGAGCCCGCGATGAACTTCGCCGACGCACTGCGAAAGCTGGCCCCCGCCGCCGAGGTCACCGCGCTCGGCACCGTCCGCGGCCTGGACACCACGCTCATCCCGGCCCGCGGCTACCCGCTCGAACTCATCCCTCCCGCGCCCTTGCCGCGCAAGGCAACCCGGGCCCTCCTGAAGACGCCGTCCCGGTTGCGCGATTCGATCCGCGCCGCCGGAGCGGTCCTCGACCAGGTCCAGGCAGACGTCGTAGTGGGTTTCGGCGGCTACGTCGCCGCACCCGCTTACCTCGCCGCCCGCCAGCGACGCCTGCCCATCGTGATCCACGAGGCGAACGTCCGCCCCGGCGCAGCCAATCGGCTGGCCGCCCGGATGACGACGCACGTCTACACCGCCTCCCCGGACGTCCGGCTGAAACACAGCACCGCGATCGGCATCCCACTGCGACCGGCGATCACCGGACTCGACCGCCTCGCAACCCGCGAAGCAGCTCGACGGAAGTTCGGCCTCCACCCCGACGGCCCAGTTCTGCTGGTCACCGGCGGCTCGCAAGGCGCCACCGCGATCAACGCCGCCGCCTCCGGCGCAGCTGCACAGCTGAAAGCAGCCGGGGTCCAAGTCCTGCACATCACCGGCCCACAGCACACCGTCGAAGCGAACGACCCGTCGTATGCAGTCCTGCCGTATGTCGACGAAATGCAGTACGCCTACGCCGCAGCTGACTTCGCGATCTGCCGCTCAGGCGCGATGACCTGCGCGGAACTGGCCGCCGTCGGACTGCCAGCCGCGTTCGTCCCGCTCCCGGACCGCGGCGGCGAGCAACGCCTGAACGCCGGACCAGTCGTCGCAGCGGGTGGCGCACTGCTCGTCAACGACGCCGACCTCACCCCTGCTTGGATCGAAGCCACGCTCATCCCGATCCTCACCGACCCGGCCCGTATCGCGGCGATGTCCGCCCGCGCCTCCGCGACCGGAGCGCCCAACGCCGACACCGTCCTAGCCCGGCACGTCCTGGCGATCGCCGAACGACATCGCCCCGCCAGGTAGCCGCACCGTCACGCGAAGCCCGCCAGCAACACCCGGCGCGAGAGAAAGAGTCCCGTCATGCGCCTGCGCGATGCTCTTCACGATCGCCAGCCCAAGACCGACCCCGGCGTGGTCACGACGGATCCGCTCGGTACCGCGCTGGAACGGCTCGGTGAACGTCCAGATCTTCTCCGGGCTGACTTCCTCCCCGGTGTTTTCCACGATGAGCGTGCTCGCCGTCGCGGAGGCAGTGGCGCGAAGCTGCACCGTCCCGCCTTCCGGCAAGTTGTGGACGATCGCGTTGTGCAGCAGATTCGTCGTCAACTGCAGCAGCAGCGCACGCGACCCGCGAACGGCAGTGATGTCTCCCGAAGTCTCGATGACGACCCCGTGCTTCTCGGCCAGCGGGAGAAGCGTCTCGGCGGCTTCCTCGGCCAGAAGCGACAGATCGACCGGTTCCCGGGTGAAGGACCGCTGATCCGCGCGGCTGAGCAGCAGCAAGGCTTCGGTGAGCTCGATCGCCCGGGCGTTCACGACGCGGAGACGCTCGTGGAGTTCGCCGACGTCGCGGTCCGGGTCGTTGCGGGCGACTTCGAGGAGGCTCTGCGTGATCGCCAGCGGGGTGCGCAGCTCGTGGGAGGCGTTGGCGGCGAATCTGCGCTGTTCGGCGACGTGCGCGTCGAGGCGGGCGAGCATGGCGTCGAAGCTGTCGGCGAGTTCGCGGAACTCGTCGTCGCGGCCTTCCAGTTCGATCCGGTGGGCGAGCGACCCGGTCGCGGCGCGCCGGGTCGCGGCGGTGATCCGGGTCAGCGGGGCGAGCATGCGCCCGGCCAGGACCCAGCCGCCCAGCAGGCCGAACACCAGCAGGAGCAGCATCACGACGGCCGCGTCGGGCGCGAAGTCCTTGATCAGGTCGCGGCCGGACGGAGCCATCACCACCGGCATCACTTCCAGCGCCCGTTCCTGGTAGTTCAGCAGGAACAGGCCCACCGCGCCGAGCAGCAGCGTGCCGGCCAGCATGAGGAACCCGGCGTAGCTGAGGGTCAGTTTGAGCCGGACGCTCATCCCCGGCTCGCGGATCATCCGCGAGCCGATCCGTCGTCGATCCGGTAGCCGACCCCGGGGACGGTCGCGACCAGCCACGGTTCGCCGAGCCGTTTGCGCAGCGCCGAGACCGTGATGCGGACAGCGTTGGTGAACGGGTCCGCGTTCTCGTCCCAGGCCCGCTCGAGGAGCTCTTCGGCGCTGACCACGCCGCCCTCGGCCGCGACCAGAACCTCGAGGACGGCGAATTGTTTCCGGGTCAGCGCGACGTACCGGCCGTCCCGGTAGACCTCGCGGCGGAACGGGTCCAGCTTCAGTCCCGCGATTTCCCGGACCGGCGGCCGGTTGTGCGCGCGCCTGCGGTCGAGCGCGCGCAGCCGGAGCACGAGTTCCCGCAGCTCGAACGGTTTGGTGAGGTAGTCGTCGGCGCCGAGTTCGAAGCCGGAGACCTTGTCGTCGAGCCGGTCGGCGGCGGTGAGCATCAGGATCGGCATGCCGCTGCCGGACGCGACGACGCGTTTCGCGATCTCGTCGCCGGACGGGCCGGGGATGTCCCGGTCGAGCACCGCCATGTCGTAAGCGTTGACGCTGAGCATTTCCAGCGCGGTGTCCCCGTCCCCGGCGAGGTCGGCCGCGATCGCTTCCAGGCGCAGTCCGTCCCGAATGGCCTCGGCCAGGTACGGCTCGTCCTCGACGATCAGCACACGCATGCCGTCGATGCTACGAGCAGACGCGTATCGCTGGCATATCCGAAACCGCGTACACGCCGGCAACACCGTTTCGCCTTGGCTGAACGCCATGACCCGCAGCGAATCAGCACGACGCCCGGCTCTCGCCGTCTTCCGGCGAACTGTCGGCCGGGTGCTTCGCCGTCGTGACGCACTGAGCGAGGCCGACGGAGCCGTCCCGTCCGGCACGACGGTGTTCGCCGAGATTTCCGCCGTCGCCAATCTCGCCCCGGCGTTCCTGGATGCACTGCGGCGGGCGGCGAAGGACGCCGCGAACGACGGCGTCGAGTTCCGCGTCAACAGCGGCTGGCGGTCCCCGGCGTATCAGAATCAGCTTCGGCACAAGGCAATCGCCAGATACGGCTCGGAACAGGAAGCCGCGCGTTGGGTAGCCACTGCGGACCGGTCCGCGCACGTTTTGGGGAACGCGATCGACCTCGGTCCCTTCGAGGCCACGGCCTGGCTGTCGAAACACGGTGCCGCGTATGGACTGTGCCAGATCTACCGCAACGAACCGTGGCACTACGAACTGCGCCCCGAAGCTATCGACCAGGGCTGCCCGCCGATGTACGCCGACCCTTCGCAGGACCCGAGTTTGCGGGCCTAGGACGGATCCGCCAGCCGTTCCTGCAATCGAGCGTGCCGGAACTGGTATACCTCGCCGACCTGCCGCAGGACGCCCCGGCGATGCGCGTCGTCGAGGAAACCCATCAGGTCCAACGGGATCCGCTTCCGCGAGGCCAGCCACAACCGGCTGAACGTGTACGCACCCCAAGCCCGGGCGATCCACACGCTCAGCCCCACCGCCAGCCCGAACCCGACCCCCGCCGCGATCGCCTGCGCCGTGCTCGACGCCCGCGAAAAGACTTGGCCGCCGATGAGCACGCCAGCGAGGCCGTAGGCGAGACTTCCCGGGCTCCGCACCAAAAACCGGCCGAGCAACGCCGACGCCAGCCCGCCGGCGAAGGCCAGCGCCAGGTCGTAGTGGTCGTGGAAAACGCCGAGGAATCGCGTCTCCTTCGTGAAGGCGAACGCCATCCCATAGAACAAGCCCAGCGAAACGATGAAGGACAAGGTGAACGACAGCGTCGCGGCGCGGTCGTTGCGCAGGACGCTCGCCGGACTCGACACCCGGCTCGCCTCCAGCGGCGTGTCCAGCCAGACGTGCACCCCGATCGCCAGCCCGAACACCACCGCGAGCAGCGCGATCACCCCGGCCGACAGCGACCAGGCCAGCCCGAGGCAGACCCCGATCAGCACCCCGACCGCGAACCGCCGCAGGAAACGGCCCGCAGTGCCGCGGAACCGCGCCTCCACGCGCAACGGACCCGGTCGGCTGCCGACTGTATGCGTTACACAACCTGCAACCGCGAACGACAGCCCGTAGATCGCGCCGATCATCGGCCCTGCCGCGATCCAGCCGGTCAGCGCGAACAGCAACGCAGGCGGCAGCCCAAGACAGAGCCCGAGGACCAGCCTCGGCACCGCGCGATCCAGCTGCCACCACGCGAGATCGCGGCTCTGGTCGCGTTCCAGCTGCCGGGCGAAGAAACTCAGCCAGCGCTGCGCCTGGTCCGCCGGGTAATCGCGGGGCCGGGTCGGCCGGTCGAGCCGCGCGGGCGGTGCCGGACGGGAGGTGTAGACCACCGGCAGGTACTCGTCCAGCAGATGTCCCTCGATCGCCGCGCGGTCGGGAAACCGGTTCGTGTCGCAGAGTTCGCCGGGATCGGTCGACGGATGCGCGTACGCCGTCCTGGCCAGGTCGACCATCAGCGGCGTGCGAAGTGCCTGTGCCAGCGCGCTTTCCGGGCTCTTCCGCAGCTGCCGGACCACCGGTTCCCAGCGGGTTTCGCCGAACCGCTGCCGCGCGGTGAGGAAGTCGATCGCGTCCTCGGTCTCGACCGGTTCGATCTCCACCACCGCCGCCCGCGACAGGAAGGTCCCGGACTGCCGCACCGCGAACTCGTACTCGGTGCTGCGGCAGGTCACCACGAGCGGCCGGCCTCCGGAAACGGCCTGGTCCAGCGCGTCGATCGCGGCGGTGTGCAGCCCGGGCGCCAGCTCGTCGAGCCCGTCGAGCACCGGGATGATCCGGCCTTCGAGCACCAGCCGAAGCGCCGCGCCCTTGCCGTACGCGCCGGTGTTGGCCAGGCCCGGATACTCCTCGACCAGCCGTCGGGCCAGCCAGCCGTGCAGGTGTTCCTCGCGGGGATTCCACGACGACAGCGGCAGCAGCACCGGCACCGGTTCGCCCGGCGGCGGGTCGGCCAGCAGCCCGAGCGTGAGCAGGATGGCCAGCACCGATTTCCCCGCGCCCGGTTCGCCGAGCACGACCAGCTGCCGCGCCGAAACCTGCCGGAACTTCGCGACGACGTCGGTGAGATCGCCGCTGAACGTCAGCCTGCTCTGGTCGCCGGGCAGGCCGAGCACCGCCGGTGCCGCCGCGGCGACCGGACGCTCGGTGCTCGTCCAGGTCAGCGGAACCGGTTCCGGACGGTGCAGCGAGCGGATCTCGGCCTCCGCGGTCCATTGCCGGACGATCGCCGCCGCGAGTTCGTCGGCCGCCCGGTCAAGCTGACTCGACGGTTGCTCCGGCGGGCTCGGCGACTCCTCCGGCTGGCTCGGTTCTTCCGTCTCACCACGCAGAATCCGCTCGTGCAACCGGCGCACCTCGGCACCGGGATCGACCCCGAGCTCCTCGGCGAGCTGCGTCCGCAACTGCTGGAACACCGTCAGAGCGTCCGCCTGCCGCCCGCTGCGATCCAACGCGAGCATCAGCTGTGCGTACGGCCGTTCCCGCAGCGGATGTTCCTCGACGATCTCCGCCAGCTCGTCCACGACCTCGCGGTACTGGCCCAGCTTCAGCTGCCAGTCAATGCACAGCTCCAGCGCGTTCAGCCGCTGCTCCTCCAGCCGCGCCGCGCGCCCGGCTAGCGCTGCGGAGTCCAGTCCGTCCAGCACCGGACCACGCCACAGCTTCAACGCCGAGCGGATCTCCTCGACGCCCTCGGCCAGCGCACCGCCCTCCGCCGACTGGCGGGCAGCAGCAACAGCGTCGGTAAATCGAAGCCAGTCGACTTGCTGATTGTCGACCGTGATCCGGTAGCCGGAACCGTCGGTCACGATGAGCTGTTGTCCGGGATCGGCCAGCCGCTCGCGCAGCACCGAAACACAGTTCTGGATCTGCTTCGTGGCCGTCGCGGGCGGCTCGCCGTCCCACGTCGCCTCGATCAGCTTCGGCAGCGGAACGACGGAGTTCGGCGAGAGCAGCAAACAAGCCAGCACGCGGCGATGGCGCGCGCCGGGCAGCGTCAGCCGGTCGGATCCAGTCTGGATTTCCAGCGCCCCGAGCACGCGAAAATCCATTCCGCGGTTCCCCCCTCGGCTCCGGCACCGCTGCGGGCCTGAGCATACCCGCGCAGGTCAACGGCCTCCGCGAGGACGAAGGGACAGACCGGGGACAGGTTGGGGACGCCTCCGGGCATGGTGGAACCACGTCCGGCCCCCGAGGTGGGGACCTGGTCGCCGGCTCGGGGGCCGGCGGCGGTGGGGCCGGGCGGACATCCTCCGACCAGCGGCGCGATGCCAGGCCCGCGTGCGCGGCTCGGCAGGTCCGTGAGGGGAACCCTGAGGGACTCAGAGTCCGTGAAGGTTCCCCTCACGGACCGCGCACCGCCCCCGCCTACCTGGCGTCGGAGGGGGGGCGAGTGCTGGGGGTACTCGCCGCCGCCGTCGCGAAAATCCGGTGCCGTCCGTGCTCGTCTTCGTGACAATCGCGGGCATGGAGGAAGTCGAAATCGTCGTCGCCCACCACGAACGCGCGACCCTGCGCGTCGGCGACGTGTTCCTGAAGGTCGACACCGACCGGGCACGCGCCGACGCCGAGGTTGCCGCGATGGCGCTGGCACCGCTCCCGACCCCGGAGATCCTCTGGCGGAAACCGCCCGTGCTCGCCCTCGCCGCGCTGCCCGGACGGGAACTCGGCCGCCCGGGGAAACCGTCGACCGCGTCGCCGGAAGCCTGGGTCGCCGCCGGAGCCGCCGCCCGGAAGCTGCACGAGGCGCCGCTGCCGCCGTCGCCCGGCCTCGACCCCGGCCAGCTCGCCGCGGACCTCGACCGCGAATGCGCATGGCTGATCGCGAACGACGTCCTGCCCGCCAGCCTGGTCACCGGCAACCGCCGCCTCGCCGAGGCCGCGCTCCGGCCGTGGACCCCGGTGTTCACGCACGGAGACCTGCAGGTCGCGCACATCTTCGTCGAGGGCGACGAGGTGACCGGCGTCCTCGACTGGTCCGAAGCCGCCCAGGGCGACGCCCACTTCGACCTCGCCGCCTTGACGCTCGCCCACCAGGAACACCTCGACGACGTCCTGGCCGGCTACGGCGACGGCGTCGACCTCGACGTGCTCCGCGCGTGGTGGTCGCTGCGCAGCCTGCGGGTCGTCCATTTCCTGGTCGGGCACGGCTTCGACCCCGCACCGGAGGTCGCGGTACTGGAGGCTCAGCTATTCTAGTACTAGAATAGCGGGCATGGCCGCCCTCACCGACGCCGAACTGACCATCCTCGGTTTGCTTGTCGAGCAACCGCGGCACGGCTACGCGCTGGAACGGGTGGTCGAGGAACGCGGCATCCGCACGTGGACCGCGCTCGGTTTCTCCTCGATCTATTACGTCCTCGACAAACTGGCCAAGCGCGGCCTGATCGAAGCGACCGGCGCTCCCCGCTCCGGCAAATCGCGCGCGACCATCCAAGCCACGCAGGCCGGCGTCGAGCTGTGCGCGGAGGCCACCCGCGAAGCGCTCACCGCGCTGACCCCGATCCACGCGCGGGTCCTCGTCGCGATGGCCAACAGCCCCGGCCTGCCGGACGCGGAAGTGCACGCCGGGCTGACCGCGCGACTCGCCGCGTTGCGCGAACAACTCGCCGAAGTCCGGGCGACGCGCGCCAGCCAAGAACCGTTGCCGGACGCCGCGGCGGCGATCTTCGACTACAGCGAAGCGATGCTCACGGCCGACCTCACCTGGACCGAAAGCGTCCTCAGCAAGGAGACCACGGTGGACAAGTACGACGTCAAGAAAGCCCACCGCGCGCTGTATTCGCCGCCGTCGAAGGACTTCACCGTCGTGGACGTACCCGCGCTCCAGTACCTCGCCGCCGACGGCCACGGCGATCCGAACACTGCTCAGGAGTACACGAACGCCGTCGAAGCGCTGTACGGAATCGCTTATTCGGTGAAGTTCGCCAGCAAGAAAAACCTCGGCCGGGACTTCGTCGTCGGACCGCTCGAGGGCCTGTGGCGCGCGGACGACCCCAGCGTTTTTCTCGCGCGCGACAAAGAGAAATGGGACTGGACGATGCTGATCAGCCAGCCGGACTGGGTCACCGGGGAGATGGTCCGGGAGGCCGCCGAGAGCGTCGCGAAGAAGAAGGACAACCCCGCGCTCGCCGGGGTTCGGCTACGCACGCTGACGGAGGGCACGAGCGTCCAGATCCTGCACCTCGGCTCGTACGACGACGAAACGCCCACGCTGAACCGGCTCCACCACGAATACCTGCCCGAGCACGGCCTGACGTTCAACGGCGACCACCACGAGATCTACCTGAGCGACCCGCGCCGCACCGCGCCCGACAAGCTGAAGACGGTTCTGCGGCAGCCGGTCAAGCCTCTTGGAACACGATCCGCCGCGGCGGAGTCGGCCCATTCTTTCGGCTGACGCACCTGGAGGTTCGCGGCGGAGACGAGCGGTCACTCATGCGGTGACCGCTCGTCACGCCCCGTGCGTTATTACTGGCAGGCTTCGCAATCCGGGTCGTCGATGCGGCAAGCGGCGCCGTCGACGAGCGGAAAGTCGAAGTCGTCCAGAACGGGAACGACCGAGGCGGTTTCTTCAGCGGCGGGCGGCGTGGTGGGAGCAGACATATCCGTTGTAGCGCTCAAGATCGCCGAACATTCCGTGACGCCCGCCACAGGTCAGGCCACCCAGTCCGGAAGAATCTTGTCCCCGTCGGCCGTCGCACACGCTGGCACCACGCCAGTCCGATACACCCGCGTACTCCCCGGCGCACACACGATCGCCACCATGCCGCTGCTCGCATCGGCCCGCACCTGCCGCTCGGCGTCCGCGGGCAGCACCACCGTCTCCCCTTCCTTCACGACCTCGACGACGCCGCCCAGTTCAATCTCCGCCCCGCCGCCGAGAACCGTCCACACCTGCTCGGAATCGAACGCATGCACCGGCCCGACCGCACCCGGCACCATCTCCACTTTCCAGACCGCCTGCTGACTGCCGCCCTGAGTCGGCGACGCCAGCGTCGTCATGACCGCGTTCGGCGTCTCCGTCCGACGACTGTCCCTGATGACCGTCACTGGCCACTCCCCTTATAATAGACAACGAGGTTGTCAATATAGTCAACGAGGTTGTCTACCCATGTCAAGCGATCCGCCCGGATACGAGCTGCCGCTGCGCCTGTTGTTCGGCTTCCGCAGCCTGATCGACGACCTGCACGCCGAACTCGCGAAGCAAGGCCACCCCGACGTCCGCCCGATGCACGGCTTCGTCTTCCAGGCGATCGGCCCGTCGGGCACGACCGCCGTCGACCTGGGCCGCGCTCTCGGCGTGACCAAGCAGGCCGCGGGCAAGACGATCGACACCCTTGAGCGGCTGGGCTACGTCCACCGGGAACGCGACCCCGACGACGGCCGCCGCATGCTGGTGCGCCTGACCGACCGAGGTCTCGACTGCCTGGCCAAGTCCGCGCAGATCTTCGACCGACTACGCGCGGAGTGGTCTGAAACCCTCGGCGCCGGACGGCTTCGTGCCTTGGAGGAGGACCTGCGGAAGGTCGCGTCGCCAGACTCCGCGCGACTGGATCTGCCGGGCTGGTTCTCCGGCGCTTGACACCGATCGGGAGCGGCAGTTGGATCCGCTCATGCATCGAAGACGGGGAATCCTGCTGGCCGCCGCAGCGGTGGCTGGTACGGCGATCGCGGTGACCATGGGGCTGACTTCCAGCAGCGAACAGCCCACTCCGGTGGCCGCTTCCGCGCCTTCCTCGGCTTCGCCTTCCCCGGTTGCCGCATCACCCGCCCCGGCTGCCGCTTCGCCGATCCCAGCCGCCGTATCGCCGACTCCGGCACCACCCGCCGCGAAGCCCGCCAGCGCGCATCCCACGCACCACAGCAACCCAGCGCCGAAGCCCGCGCATTCAGCAGCGACCGGCCGCGCCCCCAGCGACGCAATCCGAGACCGCGTCTACGAACCGCCGCTCAACCCGCGCCCCCAGGGCCAGGTCCCCGGAGCAGGCTGGGAACCCGGAACGAAATCCGGCAACACCGGCCCGTCCGACGAGCCCGTCACGACCCCGACTCCCCTGCCGAATCCGGGAACCCACTAGTCCGGTCAATCGAACGCTTTCACCGGCGAAGACTGATCGGCGGCACCGTAGCGCCCCGCAACGTCAGGGCATCAATCGTCACCGGCCGATACGACAGCGTCGGCAACCGCTCCACCATCGTCTCCACCGGCGCTTCCACGTCCGTCCCAAAGAAAAACGCCCACTCATGCTCCGGCGAGCCAAAGTAGACCGGCGTCGGGAAGACGTCCTCGAACCGACGCCAGCACTTCACCAACGTCGAGTTCCGCCACAACGTCGGGCACCCGCCCTGATACGCCACTACCCCACCAGGCGTCAGCAACGACCGGCACTGAGCCAGGAATTCCGCGCTGTACAAACGATTGTGCTGGGCCTCAGTGGAATCCTGCTCATCGGGCAGATCCACCAACACGACGTCGTACTTCTCGCCGCAAGTGTGGACGTACTCCCACCCGTCGGCGTAATGCACCCGAACCGGCCCCTCGCCACGCTCCGCCCGGGCCAGCTCAGCCGACGAGTACCCATACGGAAGATGCGCCGCACAAAGCCGAACCGCCTCGGCATCGATGTCCACGTGATCGACCGAAGCCCCCGCCTCGGCCGCGATCTGGCACACCACGCCTTCGCTGGACCCGACCACCAGCACCCGGTCCACAGTGGACGCCAGCAGCAACGCGGGCACCAGCAACGCCTCGTGATACACGAGCTGGCTGAACTCGGTACTCTGCCGCTCGTCGTCGCAGAACAGCGAAATCCCCTGCGCCGTCTTGCCGATCACCAAATGCTGATAAGCAGTCCGCGTGTCGACCACAACGTCCGAAACCTGCCACAGCCGCGTCAGCCCAGCGCCGACCGGTTCCTCGATGTTCAACTGTCTTCCTGTCCTCTGTGGATAGTGGTGACCCGCGAAACGCTCGCGCCGAGCAAGTCCCGCAGCAACTGAACCGCCAGCTCCGGATCCGCCTTGCGCCCGCACGTGAACACATCCACGAACGCCGACCCGCGCTCCGGATACGTGTGAATCGAAGCGTGCGACTCCGAAAGCAAAGCCATCGCCGTCACCCCGTGCGGCTCGAACTGCTTGTACGTCAACTCGCACACCGTCGCGCCAGCCTTGTCCAGCGCACGTTCCAAGCTCTCGCACAGAAATGCCGGATCGTCGAGCACCTCCGCGGCCACCCCGGAAAACTCAGCCAGCACATGCCGTCCAGCGAACTCCCCGATCCCGCCGGCCTCCCCGCCGACGAAGTAGGACCGCAGCGGCGGAAACCCGTTGAACGACACCGAAGAGTAACTTTGCGTGTACGCTCCGGTGTCCGGAATGTCGACGTAATCCCCCGCCCGCAACGCCAACGGCAGCCGATACGGCGTGCGCTGATAAAGCACGTCGTCCCCGTCGCAAGTCGGCCCCGCGATCACCACAGGCCCGTCCGGACCGCCGTCGTGCGCGGTAACCAGCCGATACGCGATGGCCTCGTTCTCCGTCTCAGCAAGCCCGCCATAACGGCCGATGTCCAGGTACACCCAACGCCGCTCGTCCGCCGAAGACTTGCGCGACACCAGCACCACCTCGCTGCGAATCACCCCAGCCGACGCCACCACCGCCCGCCCCGGCTCGAACGACAACGCGGGCGCGACCGCGAAATGCCGACCCACCGCTTCGCGAATAACCGCCGCGTAGTCCCCCAACGGCGGCGGCTCAGTCAGATACCCCACCGGAAATCCGCCGCCGATATTCAACCCCCGCAACGAAACCCCGCGCTCGGCTACCGCACGGGTCACCTCAGCCGCGGCAGCGATCCCGACTTCCCAAGCCCGCGGATCACCGTGCTGAGACCCCACGTGAAACGCGACGCCCTCCGGATCGAGGCCCAACTCAGCCGCCCGCACCACCAGGTCGACCGCCATCTCGGTGCTGCAACCGAACTTCCGCCCGAAGGGCGTCAGCGCCCCAGGACTGTCCACCAGAATCCGGCAAGAAACAGCGGCCCCTGGCGCGAACTCCGCGAGATTCTCCAGATCCTCAAGGCTGTCAAAGGTAAACCGCCGCACCCCGACCCGGTGCGCGAACTCGATGTCCCGCGCCTTCTTCACCGTGTTGCCATAAGACAGCAACTCCGGCCGCACCCCCTGCGCGAGACACAACTCGATCTCCTCGCGCCCGGCAACGTCAAACCCAGCCCCCGCTTGCCGAAGTACCCGCACGACCTCCGGCACCGGATTAGCCTTGACCGCGTAGTACATCCGAGCTTCCGGCAACGCTCTGTGGAGCCGCTCGCAGTTCCCCCGAACCACGTCAAGGTCCATCACGAGACACGGCGTGGGCGGCCGTCGTTCCTCCAGGAACGCCCGGCACCGCTCCACCACCTGCGAGAACCCTTCAGTCACAACGCCCGAGTATAGGTGCCGGCTTCACCGCAGCAGCTCTCCCAGCCTGCGCTGGGCGAACGCTACGAGCGGTACACAGTCCATCACTTGGCAATCGGCGGCACCGATCTTCCCCCGCCGCACGCCGCCCGTCTCCACGAATTCGGCCCCGACCTGAGGGAAGAAGCGCCCGTTGTCGTCCCCGACGTCGTCGGTTCGCACCCACACCCGCTCCCCGTCCACAAGGTACGGAAACCGCCGCACCTTCCGCCGATGATGCGGCACCGAAGATTCCGCGTAGTGCAGGAACGAGTTCCGACCATGCCCGACCCCCAGCAACACAATCCGCGCCCGCTCCCGATACAGCCAGTCAAACGGCGACCCCAGCCCCACCGCATACCCCAGCGGCTGCCGCCGGGTCACCTCCGCCGCCCGAGCCCCCACCGCCGCCACCGACACCTGCGGATGCCGACTACGCGACCGTCCCTCCCACCTCAGCACCGCGTTGGGCACCGCCCCCATCGGCGTGACCAGCCCCTCATGAAACAACGGCACCCTCCCCCGCGCCTCCTCAACCTCAGCGTCCCCCGGCACCACGACGTCCGGAAACGGATCCGTCACCTGCGGCGTAAACGCGGGCACCACCACCGTCCCCGCGGACCCCACCGCCCGCAGCAGCCCACGCACCACCGCATCCGCGCCACCGTCCACGTCCCCGAACGCGGACAACGACGAATGCACAATCACCACCCCGCCGTCAGAAACCCCCAGCTCCCGAACCCCCGCGCACACCGCATCCGCGTCAACCACGACCGCCAGCCCCTCTCGCAACTCACCAGGACGACCACTCCGCCCTGCCACAGTCAGCACTGGCTCGGCGCTGTCGAGGGCACCGAGCCAGTGTCAGCCAATCACAAGCGAGAGAGTCCGTCCCGCCCGGAACTCACCACGCGACAGGCAGCTTCACAACCCCGTAAATATTCTGCACCTCAGGCCGCAACGGCACCTCCCCCGCCACCCGCAGTGTCGGAAACCGCCGAACCAACGCAGGCAACGCCACACTCATCTCCACCCGGGCCAACTGCTGCCCCAAACACTGATGAATCCCATGCCCGAACCCCACATGCCCGGTCGCGACCCGCCGAACGTCCAACTCGTCCGGCCGCTCAAACTTCAGCGGGTCCCGATTCGCGGCCTGCACGGACACCACCACGGACTCCCCGGCCCGAATCACCGATCCCCCGACCTCAACGTCGGTCAACGCGGCCCGAACCCCAGTGTGCGCAATGGACAGATACCGCATCAACTCCTCGACCGCCCCGCCAGCAGCCTCGGGCTCATCCCGGACCACAGCCCACTGCTCCGGGTTGTTCAACAGCGCATAAGTCCCCAACGCCACCATATTCGCCGTAGTGTCCAACCCGGCGGCGAGCAGGAACGTCCCCAGCCCAGCCAGCTCCTCGTCAGTCAAATCACTGCCGGTCAGATCACTGAACAGATCGTCCGTAGGCGAGGACCGCTTAGCCGGTACCAACGAAGCCACATAATCCTGCAACTGGCCATAAGCAGTCATCCTCTCCTCATCGGAAAGACCGACATCGCTGATCGCCGCCGCGTACCCCAGGAACGACGCCCGATCCGAATAAGGAACCCCGAGCAGCTCGCAAATCATCACCGCGGGCACCGGATGCGCATAAGCCGAAACCAGATCGACCCCAGGCCCGGCCTTCTCCATCAAATCCAAATACTCGTCCGCGACCTCAGCGACCCGATCACCGAGCAACCGCATCCGCCGAACCGTGAACTTCCCCGTCAGCAGCTTCCGGAACCGCGTGTGCTCCGGCGCGTCAATCCCCGTCATGTCCCCCACCGGAGCCGGCGGCAGTTCCGAAAACTGCTCCATCCCGGGAAACGGGTAGTGCCACAATTCGTACCGGTTGCTGAACCGCTGATCCCCCAGAATCGCCCGGACCTCCGCGTGCCCGGTGGCCAGCCACCCGACGTGCCCGTCCGGAAACACCATCCGCGTCAGCGGAGCCCGGTCCCGCACCTCGGTCAGCGACTGCGGCGGGTCGAACGGACACCCCTGCGTCCGCCCCAGCGGAACCCCCTGCACCACGTCTTCCTCAGTCATCCCCGTGCCCCTTTCAGTGTGCGTATTCGCGATTGAAAAGCTTCTTGGACCAGAGGTAACCGCCGACGCCCAGCACGGCGCACCAGCCGAGCGCGAACCACAGGTGGTTGCCGAGCGGCTTGTCGAGCAGCAGCGCGCGCAGGGTTTCGATGATCGGAGTGAACGGCTGGTACTCGGCGAACCACCGCAGCGCGCCCGGCATCGAATCGGCGGGCACGAACCCGCTGCCGAGGAAAGGCAGGAGCAGCAACGGCATCGGCGTGTTGCTGGCCGATTCGACGCTCTTGCTCACCTGGCCGAGCGCGACGCACAGCCACACCAGCGCGAGCGCCACCACCACGAGGAACCCGACCGCGGCGAACCACGAGCCGACCCCGGCGGCGGGCCGGAAGCCGACCAGCAACGCGACCCCGGTGACCACCACGAGCCCGAACAACGCTTGCAGCACACTGCCGAGCACGTGCCCGGTCAGCACCGAAACCCGGGCGATATGCATGGTCCGGAACCGGGCGATGACGCCTTCGGTCAGGTCCATCGCCACCGAAATCGCCGTTCCCTGCACCGTGGCGGTAATGGTCATCAGCAGAATCGTCGGCGCGACGAAGTTGGCGTATTCGGCTCTGCCGCCGCCGGCCCCGCCCAATCCGGCGCCGAGCGTGCCGCCGAAAACGTAGACGAACAGCAGCAGGAACACCACCGGCATGCCGACCAGCATGATCGTCAGCGACGGGTACCGGAGCATGTGCTTGAGATTCCGGCGCAGCATGGTCATCGAATCGCGGACCGGGTGGAAGCGCAGGTCGGGTCCGGCGAGAGCGGGCGCGGTCATCGGGAAGTCACCTTTTCGTCAGTGGGGTTGCCGGTGAGGGCAAGGAATACGTCGTCGAGATCAGGCGTGTGCACGGAAAGTTCGTCGACCTTCACCGAAAGCGAGTCGAGCCGGTCGATCAGCGATTTGAGCGACTGCAGGCTGCCGTCGCTGGGCACGCGCAGCACGAGCGCGTCGTTCTGCCGGGACGCCTCGCTCAGCGCACGCTGTGCGTGGAGGAGGTCGGCCTCTTCTTCGAAGCGCAACTGGACGTGCCCGCCGGGGATCTGGCGCTTGAGCTCTTCCGCGGTGCCCTCGGCGACAATCCGCCCGCGGTCGAGCACCGCGATCCGGTCGGCCAGTTCGTCGGCCTCTTCGAGGTATTGCGTGGTAAGGAAAATCGTGACCCCGCCGGCCACCAGCTTGCGCACGATCTCCCACATCGCCCGGCGGCTGCGCGGGTCCAGGCCGGTCGTCGGCTCGTCGAGGAAGATCACCCGCGGGCTGCCGACGAGCGTCATCGCCAGGTCGAGCCGGCGCCGCATGCCACCGGAGAACGTCGACACCGGCTTCTTCGCCGCTTCGACGAGATCGAACTGTTCGAGCAGCTCCGCCGCACGCCGCTGCCGCGCGGCGCGGTCGAGGTGGTGCAGATCCGCCATCAGCAGGAGGTTTTCCTCGGCGGTCAGCAGATTGTCGACCGCGGAGAACTGGCCGGTGACGCCGATCGAGGCGCGCACCCCGTCGGCTTCCGAGGCGACGTCGTACCCGGCGACCTGCGCCGCGCCGCCGTCGGCATTGATCAAAGTGGACAGAATCTTGACCGTGGTGGTCTTGCCCGCGCCGTTCGCGCCGAGCAGCGAGAAGACTGTGCCGCGGGCGACGGAGAGGTCGATGCCGTCGAGCACGAGGTGATCGCCGAAGGATTTGCGCAGTCCGGTGGCGGCGATCGCCGGCCGGGAATGGTTGCTGGACATAGGTTTCTCCAAGACTGTGATCAGGAGCGGTGGATGACGATTTCGCCGAACGCGGTGTGCCCGCGGACCTCGACGGTCTCCTTGGACTCACCCGGGCTGGCCGAGGTCTCCAGCTGGTTGCGCACGTGGCCGAAGTTGGTCTTCACGTCGAGCCAGGCCGCGGTGCCCTTCGCGATGCCGATCCGCAGGTCGCCGATCGCGCTCTCGAGCAGGACCGAACCGCGGACGACCTCGCCGAGCGAGATGGCGCCGTTGGACGTCTTCGCGTCGACCCCCGCGCCGGCGTGCTCGACCGTGATGTCGCCGTTGGCCGCGCGCACCCGGACGTCGCCGCCGGCCGAGTCGATCGTGGTGTCGCCGTTGGAGTTCTTGACCACCGCGGTCCCGTCGACCGGGCCGAGCCGGATCCGGCCGGACGCGCTGGTGACCTCGGCGTCGCCCGCGACCCCGTCGACCGTGACGTGGCCGACCGAGGTGTCGACGCGCAGCGGGCCGGTGCGGTCGAGGCTGACGTTCCCGGCCGCGGTCTTGAGCCGCGTCTGCCCGAGTTCGCCGGAGCCCTGGAAGGCGCCAGCCTGCACCTCGGCGGAAACCCGGGAGCCGGTGGGAAGTTCGACCGTCACGTCGACCGAGCGGGTCTTGCGGGAGAAGTCGAACGCCCGCATCTTCGGGCCGGTGATGTGCAGCGTGCCGTTGCCGTACTCGACGCGGATCTGCTTGGCGGTCTTGACGTCGGAGTCGTCCGACTCGTCGGTCGGGCGGACGTCGACGACCGTGTCGACGCGGTCGCTCGCGGCGAACCGGACCTGGCCGACGCCGAGGTCGACGGTGACGGAAATCGGTTCGGGAGTATCGAATTTAGGCATGGTTGTCCCCACATTTCGGTTAGGTGTGCCGTCTCCGCAGGTCAGAGACGGGTGAAGGAGTGAGTGAAGAAGGGAGCTACCGGACCCAGCCGGTGAAGCTCTGCTTGGAGAAACTGCCGCCGGGCGGTTCGAAGCGCTGCTCGCGTTCGGGCCGCTGCTGCAACGCCGCGGTGGCCGCCCGGACGAGCCACGCGTTGACCGAACGGCCCTCCTTGGCGGCGGCCTCCTCGACCGCGGCTTTGAGCTGTTCGGGCAGCCGCACGTTGATCCGCGCCGACGGCCCGTCCTCGGAGAACAGCGGCTCGCTGCTCTCCGGCAGCGGTTCCGCCGCGGGCGCGGCGGCCGGAGCGGGCTCGGCGGGCGGCGAGGTCACGACGAAGTTCGGGTCGCGGCCGCGCAGGCGCAATTCGACCGAGCCGGGCGCGAGGTCCCGGGTGATCTCGTCGACGGCGCCGGACAGCGTGTCCAGGAGGGTCATCCGGATCGCCGATTCGAGCGATCCGGTCAGCCGCTCGACCAGCGCGCGTCCCTCTTCGCCGCTGGCCTCGGCCAGCGTCGCGAATTCCCGCCCGAGGTTGCTTACGTACGTGGTCAAGTCCATGGCACCACTATGGCACACGCTTGGCACCACCACAAGCCACCTTGGCTCACCTTGGCACCACTACGGCACCGTTGAGAGCAAAACCCCAGTTCAGAGCGTGGTGCCACCCGAAAAATCAGGTGTCGCGATGGCGTGCCACCCGATCTCGCAGCAGAGCAAGCCCGCATCCGAGCCACCGCCGCCACGATCCGCGACGCCCCCAATGTGGCATTGGGTGCGTCAGGCGCACCGAACGCCACATTGGGTGCGTCGCATGCACCCAATGCCACATTGGGGCGCTCCACTGCGACTACTTGACCGCTTTGGCGACCGGCAGATCAACCCCGGCACGGAAGCGGGGACACTCGTCCAGGGCGCCGTCGTGGCGACACGTCATGAGGTGCTGCAGATACGCCTGCGCGTCGAGCAGCCGACTCACCTCAGCCTGGATCGCCTCGATCCGAGCGGTGACCGTGCCCCGCCAATCGCCGGACTGGCCGCGGCTCCCGAGCAGCACGGCGATGTCGTCGAGGCTCAGGTGGCCGGTCTCCCGCCAGGTGCGGATCAGCGCGATCCGATACAGCTGGTCCCGGTCGTAAAACCGCCAGCCGGAGCGGCGGCGCGGCTCGATCAGGCCGCAGCTCTCCCAGTAGTGCAGCGTCGAAACCGGCACGGCGAAGCGCGCCGACACCTCGCCGATCGAGTACAGGTCCATACCTCATTGCACCGCACCACGACGACCAAAGCAAGGTTAGCCTAACCAAACAGTCCGCTCGCGTACCAGTCGTTCTGGTCGCGGACGCCCGGCAGCGTGAAGAAGTATCCGCCGCCGAACGGCTGCACGTAGTCCACCAGCGGCTCGCCGGCCAGCCGCTGCTGCACCGTCTCGAACTGCCGCCGCACGTCCTGCTGGTAGCAGACGAACACGTGCCCGGCCTGGAGTTCGCCGTTCGCGTCCACGCCGAGGTCGTAGTTGTAGGAGCGGCGGACCAGGCGCTGGTTGTCGGTGGCGGGCGTGCGCGGGTTGGCCTTGCGGATGTGCGAGGTCAGCGGGATCACCGCGCCCTGGGGGTCGGCGGAGTAGTTCGGGTTGTCGGTTTCCGTGTTGCCGTCCAGCGGGGCGCCCGAATCGCGGCGGCGGCCGAACATCTTCTCCTGCTCGTTGATCGACACCCGGTCCCAGAACTCGACCAGCATCCGGATCAGCCGCACCACCTGATAGCTGCCGCCGCGCGCCCAGACCGGCTCGGCCGGATCGTCGACCCACACCAGCCCGTTCGCCTCGCCGCCGACCGGGTTCGCCGTGCCGTCCTTGAACCCCAGCAGATTCCGGCCCGCGCCGGACGGCCGCGGCGGCGGGTTGTAGCCGTGCATCTTCCACCGCAGCTGCATCGCGCCGCGGGTGTGCCGGGTGAGGTCGCGGAGCGCGTGGTGCACGGTGTCCGGGTTGTTGGCGCACAATTGGATCAGCAGATCCCCGTGCATCCAGGCGGCTTCCGGCGCGTCGTCGGGGAAGACCTTCATCGGCGTCAGCTTTTTCGGTTTGTGCGCGCCGAGGCCGACGCGGTCGAAAAGGCTGGCACCGAACGAAACCGTGACGGTGAGGCCGTCGGCGAGGACGGACGGGCCGAGCACCTCGCTGTCCGACGGCGGTCTTCCGACGCCCAGGTTCGGCGGCGTTCCGCCGGTGGTGAGGAACCGGGCCCGGTCGGTGAGCGTGTGCAGGAGCGCGATCAGGTCCGTCTTCGAGCCGCTGAGCAGGTCGAATGCCACGAAGGCCGCGGAAGCCTGCTTTTCCGCCGGAGCCGGGGTGAGCACGCCGGACTGGTTCGCGCCGTGGAACGGGTGCTCGGTCGCCGGGGCCGGTGCCGCGCCGGCGGAGCGTTCGTCGGCTTGGGCGCCGCCGATCAGCACGCCTCCGGTGAGCGCGGTGCCTGCCGCGCCGGCGGCCGCGCCTTTCAGGAAGTTGCGGCGATTGACGTTCGTCACTTCGGGATTCACCAGCCGATCAGTGGCTCGGAGGAACTTCGAGCAGAGTGGGCGCCGCGGACAGCGTCTCGACGACAGCCCCGGCCGCGCCGTTCACCGCCTGGCGTTGGGCGAGGGTGCTGGGCGCGTGGTTGGCCAGCGCTTCGTGCAGCGTGTCGAGCTGCTTTGCCGCCGTCTGGACCAGGTTGGGAGCACGCTCGGTGAGCAGCGGAGTCAGCTCGGCCAGCACAGTTCGGGTGACGTCGATGTCCGCATCCGTTGCGGCGTAAGCAGTTCCGCTGCCTTGATCGTCCATTCCGGACAGATGATCGCGGATCGCGTCCTCGAGGATTTCGTGCGCGCGGATCGGCAGCTTCGTGGGATCGCCCGCGACGTCGTCGGTGGCGAGTTTTCCGCGCAGGGCCGCGAGATCCTGCGTGAGCTGGTCGGCGACCGGGACCAGCGACGCCGGAGCCTGACCGTGCCACAGGCCGTACTCCAAGCGGTGCAACCCGGTGAAGCCAGGATCGGCCGCGGCCGCGGGCAGGCCGTTGGGCAGGCCGTCGACCGCAGTGCCAGCGTCGCCGAAGCTGTTGTAGGACGCCCCCACGCGCTCCCACGCGAGCTGCGCGGCGAGCCAATCTTTCTTCGCCGCCTCAGTGTTATTTGCCGCCAAATCCGCGCGGACCGTACTCACCGCGATCGACACCGCGGCGAGCTGCTGGGCGGCGTAACCGAGATATTTCTGATTCGGTCCGGCGAGATCTTCTGTGGTGACCGGTTTGACCGGCGCTGGCCCGTCGTTGGCCGCACCACCACTGACCTGCACCGGAGCCGACGCGGTCGTGGCCTGCCCGGACATCAGGCAGTGGAAGGTGTAGGACCCGTCGGCCAGCGTCGCCGACATCGTGGCACTCGTGGCCGGACCGATCGTCTCGATCTCCGCGACGATCCCGCCGCTGCTGTCGTCGAGCCGGATCTCGCCCGCCTTCGCGGTTTTGTTGGTGACGGTGATGCTTTGCGTCCCGGCCTGCGCGGACTTCCATTCGGGCGCGCAGTCGTGCTCGCCCACCGAAACCGTGGAACCCGTCGCGGCTTGGGGAAGCGCGGCGATCACCAAAGCCGCCACCGCGACCGGTACCAGCACCAGCGCGCCCGCGACGAGCACAGTGTGCTTACCCGCGAGCCGTTCCCACTTCCCGGCCGGCGCGGCTTCGCTTTCCGGCTTCCGCTCGATCGGCCGCCGCCCGGCCTTGACGAACAGCGGGATCACGACGGCGAGGTAACCGAGCCAGGCCGTCACCTGCAGCACGGTCATCCTGGGCGTCAGCTCGGTGACGCCGCTGATCAGCGAAACCCACCACGAGTTCGGGTCGAGCGTGCCGGTGAGGTCGAACGCGACCCAGCTCTGGCCGGGCAGCACTCCCCCGTCCTGCAGGTCGCCGAGGCCGTAGGAGAGGACGCCGGCCGCGATGACGATCAGCACGAAAGCGGTACGGCTGAAGAAAACGCCGAGGTTGAGTTTCACGGCTCGGCGGTAGAGCAGCCAGCACAGCAGGATCGCGATGCCGAGCCCGAGCGCCGCTCCGGTCAGCGGCGCGACCGTGGTGCCGGACGCCTTCACCGCCGTCCAGAGGAACAGCGTGGTCTCCAGCCCTTCGCGGCCGACAGCCAGGAATGCCGTGAGCGTCAGCGCGCCCGCGCCGATCGCCACCGCGCGTTCGACTTCGCCGCGCAATTGCGCGGAAAGCCCCATCGCAGTCCGGCGCATCCAAAACACCATGCCGGTGACGAGAAATACCGCGAGCACACTCAACGAGCCGCCGACGATCTGCTGCGCCCGAGAAGAAAGGACATCGGTGGAAAAGGTGAGAATCGTGGCGAAACTACCCGCTACGGTCACCGCGCCCACTACGCCCAGCCACACCGGAGCCGTGGACACTCCGTTTTCCGTGCCGTCGTCCGGCCGCAGCTTGCGCAACGCGGCCAGCAGGATGCTCACGACGAGGCCTGCTTCCAGCCCTTCGCGCAAGCCGATCATGAGGTTCGGAACCGCGTCTGCCCACTGCACGAAGATTACGATAGGCAAACCTAAATTGTCGGTCGAGAGCGGGCCGCGAAACGGTTCTTTTCCTCCCGGATAGTCCTTATTCGGGGCCGATGATGCGTTTGACCGCCTCGGTGATCAATTCTTCCCGTTCCGCTTCGGAGAAAACGTCCGGCAACGTGAGCTGTTCGACGATCAGCCAGTTCAACGCGAGAATCAGCAACTTGACCGCCGTCGCGTCGCCCGGGAGCCCGGACGCCAGGTGGTACGCAACATTCCCCTCGACATCGTCCCGGACCCGCTCCGTCAACACCCTGCGCAACTCCGGCCGTCGAGTCGCCTCGAGCCGGAGCTCCAGCAACGCGAGGTACCCCGTGCGAAACGCCGCGATCCGGCCGACCAGGTCGCGCATCAACTGCGCGTACGACTCCCGGTCCTCCAGCCCAGGCGGGAGCGAGTCGTCCTCTGGCTGCAGCCGCTCGTACACCCGAGCCCCAGCCTGCGTGAAGAGCTCGTCGCGATTGGCGAAGTAGTTGGACGCCGTCCCCGCGGGCACGCCGGCCTCCGCGTCGACCGCCCGGAACGTCAGCCCGCGCGCCCCTTCCCGCGCCAAGACCTCGATCGCCCCGTCGACAAGCGCAGCCCGCCGCTGGTCGTTCCTCCGCACCATTTGACACCACTCCAGTTGTAGTTGTACGGTTCAAACCACTTCAACCAGAGTACTACAGACGGAGTTACCAGATGCGAAAGCTCGTGTACTACATCGCAGTCACCCTCGACGGCCGCATCGCCGGCCCTGGGGACGAGTTCGACTTCTTCCCGGGAGGAGATGCGCAGCAGACCGCCGCCTACATGGGATTCATGAACTCGCTGTACCCCGAGACGGTCCCGACCGCCTTCCGCGCCATGGCCGGTGTCGAAGGCGCCCCGAACCGCAGATTCGACACCGTGCTGATGGGCCGCGCGACGCACCAGCTCGATCCGAGCGTCCCGAGTCCCTATGCGCACCTGCGGCAGTACGTCGTGTCGAGCACCCTGAAGCCGGACATCGACCCAGCCGTAACCGTCGTCCCCGGCGACCCGGTCGGCCTGGTGAAAGACCTGAAGAAAGAAGAAACCGGCCAAGACATCTGGCTCTGCGGCGGCGGCAAACTGGCCGGAGCGCTGATGCCCGAGATCGACGAGATCGTGCTGAAGAGCTACCCGGTAGTGGCCGGTGCGGGCATCCCCATGGTGGACGGCGTGTTCGATCCGACGGTGTTCTCCGTGGCGGAGCGAACGGCCTTTCCGAACGGGGTCACGGCTACCCGGCTTGTACGGAACTAGACAAGCTGCTCGCAGCAACACTGCCGATGCTCGAACCGGCTCGCCGCCCTCGTCGCAGCTGAGCGAGCCGGTCGGTGCCAGCAGACCGGACGGGCCGTGCGGCGGTAAAGGGAGGGAAAGTCCGGTGTTCTGAGAAAACCGCGGCAGCCGGAGGAATCACGCGCCCGCTGACTCCTCCGGCAAAGCTTGCTACCGATCGGCGGATCGTTGGCCGCTCCCGGCGCCCCGGGCACCTGGCCACCGAGCCCCACTAGCTCCCCCCAGGCTCTCGCCACTTCCGGCAACCCCGCCGACCGCCGCGCAAGCCCTCGCCGCCCATCGAGCGGCTTCTCAGCTGACTCCCGGCCTCCGGATACACCAAGTCGCCGGGAGCCGTGTTGGCTCCCGGCGACCGGGCTTTCCCTTGTCTCGCAACGATCAGTCAGTTGAGCTGATCCGGGTCCGGACCAGTCCGCAGGCCGCGGTCGGCGGCGGCGATCGCGGTGAGGTCGGCGTCGGTCAGCTCGAAGTCGAAGACGTCGAGGTTCTGCCGGATCCGGGCGGGCGTCACGGACTTCGGGATCACGATGTTGCCCACCTGCAGGTGCCAGCGCAGCACCACCTGCGCCGCCGACTTCCCCGTGCGCGCGGCGATTTCGGTGATCGCCGGGTCGGTCAAGACCGCGCCCTGGGCGAGCGGGCTCCACGCTTCGGTCGCGATGCCGTGTTCGGCGTGGAAGGCGCGCAGCTCCGCCTGCTGGAGGCCGGGGTGCAACTCGATCTGGTTGACCGCGGGCACGAGGCCGCTGTTGTCGAGCAGTCGGCGCAGGTGCGCGGGCTGGAAGTTGGACACGCCGGCGGCGCGGATCCGGCCGTCCTTGGCGAGGTGTTCCAGTGCGCGCCAGGTGTCGAGGTAGCGGTCGCGGGCGGGCGTCGGCCAGTGGATCAGGTACAGGTCGACGTAGTCAAGACCGAGCTTCGCGAGGCTGGCGTCGAAGGCGCGGAGGGTGGAGTCGTAGCCCTGGTCGTCGTTCCACAGCTTGGTGGTGACGAAGAGGTCCTCGCGCGAGATCCCGGACTCGGCGATGGCGCGGCCGACGCCGGCCTCATTGCCGTAGATCGCGGCGGTGTCGATGCTGCGGTAGCCGGCTTCGAGAGCGCTGGTCACCGCGGCGGCGGTCTGGTCGTCCGGGACCTGGAAGACGCCGAAGCCGAGTTGCGGGATCTCGACGCCGTTGTTGAGGCGAACGTTGGGGACAGTCATGCGAATTGCCTTTCTCACTGCTGGACAAGGGGTTCGGCCACCGCGACGCGCGGACGGCGCTCGAGGGCGGCCGACCAGATCGCGAGGCCGAGCGCGGAAGCGGCGAGCGCGACCCCGACCCAGTTCGGTGCGGTGTAACCGAATCCGGCGGAAATCACGACGCCGCCGAGCCACGCGGACAGAGCGTTGCCGAGGTTGAAGGCGCCGATGTTGACGACGGAGGCGAGCGTCGGCGCGCCGTGCGCCTGGTCGAGAACGCGCTTCTGCAGCGGCGGCACCGTGGCGAACCCGAGCGCGCCGATCAGCAGAATCGTTGCCGCGGCGAGGATTTTGCTGTGCGCGGTGACCGTGAACAGCGCCAGGACAATCGCGAGGCCGCCGAGGCTGACGTACAACATCGGCATGAGCTTGCGGTCAGCGAACCGGCCGCCGGTCAGGTTGCCGAGGAACATGCCGACGCCGAACAGCACCAGCAACCAGGTCACCGCGCCCGCCGAGTATCCGGCGATCTCGGTCATCATCGGGGCGATGTAGGTGATTGCCGCGAAGACACCGCCGAAGCCGAGAACCGTCATGGCCATCGCGAGAACAACCTGAACGTTCCGGAACGCGGCCAGCTCCTTGCGCAGATGCGCACCTTCCGGCCGAGGCAGATCCGGCACCAGCTTCGCGACTCCCGCCAGCCCGACAACGCCAAGCGCCGCAACGATCCCGAAGGTGACCCGCCAGCCGACCGCCTGCCCGACAAACGTCCCGAGCGGCACGCCGACGATGTTGGCGACGGTGAGCCCGGTGAACATGATCGCGATCGCGCCCGCGCGCTTGTCCGGCGCGACCAGTTCCGCCGCGACGACCGAGCCGATCCCGAAGAACGCCCCGTGCGCCAGCGACGCGACAATCCGCCCCGCGAGCATGACCCCGAACGCCGGCGCGACCGCCGACAGCAGGTTCCCCGCGATGAACAGGCCCATGAGCAGCATGAGCATCGTCTTGCGATTGATCTTCGTGCCGAGAATGGTCATCACCGGCGCCCCCGCGACGACCCCGAGCGCGTACCCGGTCACCAGAAAGCCCGCGGACGGGATGGAAACCCCGAAGTCCGCAGCGATCTCGGGGAGCAAGCCCATGATCACGAACTCGGTGGTGCCGATCCCGAAGGCCCCGATGGCCAGCGCTACCAGTGCTAATGGCATGAGCCCGCGTCTCCTTGGTCTGCGTGTCGGTTTGCGTATCGGTCTGCGTGTCGGTTTGCGTATCGGTCTGCGTGTCGATGCCGCTTGTCGGCCTTCGCAATAGTTGCATACGCGTCTTGTTGTTGGCGCGCGTTGTTGATGAGGGTCACAGTCGCAGCCGACGCGGACGGGGCAAGAGCTGCACGGGTCTCGAGGCGGCAGCAGTGATGAGCCAGGCCGACGGCCTCAACACGGTGAAAGCGGAGGCCGGATTGACATGGAGCCCGAATGGGGCCCGGGTTGACAATGGGGCCTGGGTCGATCGCGCCCGGGGCGGCGATCCCCGCTCGGCAAATGACCGCAGGGTTTGTCGACTGCCGCCCGAAGATGACTGGACGGTATACAATCGACCGGCATACCTGCGGCCAGTCGACAAGTGGACGGAATCCCGACGACGGTCGCCAGTACGCAACACCGCAGGATCCGATCGGGGGATCCGTGCGACTTCCCGACATCCCGACTTGACGGGCGGCGTTCAGGAAGGACTCCGGCGGGCCACGGTCAGGGAGATCTCCGGCGGGTGGCAGTCAGGAAAAGCCCCGCCGAGCCACGTCGACAGAGCGCTTCGGCCGATGCCGGTCAAGAACCCGTTCGACCGGCCGCGCTCAGGGAGATCTTCCGCGGGCGGCAGGCAGGAAGGTCTGCTGCGCGTGGCAGTCATGGAGGTCCCCCGTGCGGGACAGTCAAAGAGTCTCGTGACAGTCAAAGAGTCTTCAGCGAGAGGCGGTCGGCCGGATCCAGCCGACTGTCGTCGCGTCGGCGGGATGTTGTCCATTGCATACAGTCCGCCGGATGTTGTTGGCCGGATGTTGTTGGCCGGATCCGGGCGGCGGGGATGTCGTCGACTGGAGCCAGTCGGTCGGATTCAGCTGACTGGCTCCAGGTAGCCGGTCTGCGGTATGCAATCGACCGGTCCTCCTGGCTAGGATAGAAAGCGCTTACTATCCCCGGAGGTACCCATGACGCAGCGGCCTCGCGCGTTGTTTGCGATGGCGTCTCGCTATGTGCCCGGCCTGTTTCCCGCTCCGGTGCTCGAACGGTTGCGTGCGGTGGCGGACCTCGATCCCAACGTGGTGGCCGAGAACTTCGGGGAGGTCGAGCTCGCGGACGTCGAAGTGCTGATCACCGGCTGGGGGTGTCCGCCGATCACCGCTGACGTGCTTGAGCGGGCTCCTCGGTTGCGGGCGGCGTTTCATGCGGCGGGCGGGGTGAAGGCGCACGTCACCGAAGCATGTTGGGAGCGCGGTCTGCGCATCACCTCAGCGGCCGACGCGAACGCGCTCCCGGTGGCCGAGTTTTCGTTGGCGGCGATTTTGTTCGCGGGCAAGGACGCGTTCCGGGAGCGCGAGAGCTACCGAAGCCATCGGACGCCTGGGGATCCGGCGTCGGGCGGGGAACCGGGCAACTACGGTGCGCGGGTCGGTGTCATCGGAGCGTCGCGGACTGGGCGGCGGCTCATCGAACTGTTGCGGCCGTTCGATTTTCGGGTTTCGGTGACTGATCCATTCCTCGACCGGGAAGGGGCGGCGCGGCTCGGGGTGGAGTTGCTTGAGCTGCCAGAGTTGTTGGCGGCCAGCGACATTGTGACCGTGCAGGCACCGGATCTGCCGGAGACTCGGAATATGCTGGACACCGCGGAGTTGGCTCTCCTGCGCGACGGCGCGACGCTCGTCAACACGGCCCGGGGTGCGCTCGTCAATACTGCGGCGCTCACCCGGGAACTCGCGACCGGGCGGATCAAAGCGGTGTTGGACGTGACGGAGCCGGAAGTTCTGCCGCCCGACCATCCGCTGTGGACATTGCCCAACGTCTTTCTTACCCCGCATCTGGCCGGATCGCGAGGAAACGAGCTGGCGCGGCTCGGGGCTAGTGCGGTCCGGGAGTTGGAGTTGTTCGCGGCGGGGAAACCGGCTGCGTATCCGGTGCACCGGGCGGCGCTGGCGCGGCTCGCCTAGAAGTGGGCGACGGAAGTTCGGACTACGACGGAAGTTTCCAGCACAGGATGTTCTGTCCGGCCGGAAAGGGCGAGGTGGACGGCGGCGCGGCCTAGGTCCTCGTAGGGCACTCGGACGGTGGTCAGGCCCAAGTCCTCCGCTAGATCGAGATCGTCGTAGCCGACTAGGGAGACATCTTCTGGCACGCGTAGGCCGTGTGAACGCAAAGCGGCGCGCGCACCTGCAGCGACGAGGTCTGTTGCGGCGAAGACGGCGGTGAAATCTTCGGGTAGTCGGGCGCAAAGTTGCTGGTAGCCGGATTCTCGGGTGAAGTCGGACGGTTGTACCCAGCCGGAATGGCCTAGGGCGCGGCGGTAGCCCGCCAGGCGATCGGTGACCGTTGTGGTTGCGGGGCCGGAGGTCGGGCCGCCGAGGAAGAGGATTCTTTGGTGGCCTGACGATAGTAGGTGCTGAGTTACCGCGTAGGCACCGGCTTCGTTGGCGTATTCGATGGAGGGGACGCCATCCACCGGAGGGCGTCCACACAGGACTAGGCGGGAATCGGCCGCGGTTAGTCCGTTGGATAGGTCGGTGATTTTCTTGCGGTATTCCTCGTCGTCGATTACGCCGCCGATCAGGATTACCGCGCTGGCTCGTTGTTCTCGCAGCAGGTGGAATACGGCGCGTTCTCGTTCTGGGTCGCCTTGTGTTGTGCAGATCAGGCAGAGTGCTCCATGCTCCGCACTTGCCACTTCTACGCCTTGAGCGGCGTGGGCGAAGGCTTGTGCGCGGATGTCTGGCAGCACAAACGCGACCGTCCGCGGGGCGATGCCGGCTAGGGCGCGGGCATGCACGTTGGCGACGTAGTCGAGTGCTTGGATCGACTGTTCGACGCGGCGGCGGGTTTCAGTAGCAACGGGGTAGTTTCCGGCCAGTACGCGGGAAACTGTCGCTACGGACACCTGTGCGTGCTCGGCGACCTCACGCAGCGTCACCCGGTTTCTGCCCGGCATGCCGGAACAGTACTCGGGCTCAGGCTGGCAGCAGTTCCGGCGGTACGAAACCTTCCGCAGCGAGCCGTTTCCACAGCTCATCGGGGATCGGCAGCCGGGAGTCAGTCGCGTTGCGGGTGACCTCGGCGGCGGAGCGGCAGCCGACTACGACTGACCGGACCGCGGGATGCAAGAAAGGGAACTGAATGGCGGCCGCGGTGAGAGGGATGTCGAAATCTGCGCATATTTCTGCACAGCGGCGCGCGCGAGCCAGTGGTTCGGCGGGCACTGGGCGGTAGTTGAACATCGCCGCGGAGTTCGGGTCGGCCAGCAGGCCGGTGTTGAATACGCCGCCTACGACTACCTCTGTGTCGCGTTCGGCGCACAGCGGCAGCAGGGTTCGTAGCGCGTCGTGGTCTAGCAGGGAGAATCGGCCTGCGATGAGGACGACGTCCACTTCGTACTCGGCGACGTATGCGGCCAGTTTTTCGGCATGGTTCATGCCGAAGCCGATGGCGCGGGTCAAACCTTCGTCACGCAGCTTTCGCACGGCCGGGTAAGCCGATGCGCGGACTTCGTCGGGGAATTCGTCTGGGTCGTGCAGGTAGAGTATGTCCACAGAGGACCGTTGCAAGCGGGTGAGGCTGGATTCCAGCGACTCTCGGATGCCGCGTTCTGTCCACACGGGTTCTACTTTGGACTCTGGGCGCAGCAGCCAGCCGGTTTTGGTGGAGATAACCGGGCGAGGGACTTCTGGCAGCAGACGGCCGAGTCGTTCCTCGGCTTGGCCGTGGCCGTAGCGCGGGGCGGTGTCGAAGTAGGTGATCCCGCTATCGACGGCGGCGCGGATGGTCGCTGCGGCGTCCATTTCGGACACCTCTTCGAACAGGCCGCCCAACGGTGCGGTGCCGATGCCTAGGCGCGGCAGGTTGACGTTCATTGTTCGTTCTCCCAGGGTGCGCGCATGGTCGGCGTCGAAGCTCGCAGCGTCACCGACAGAGTCAGTCGGACTGCGCTCGACGGCGGTAGTTCCACTCGCAGGTACCGGCCATTGACAGGAAGGGCCGGAGCGTCGTCGACCCGCACCGATTCCAGGCGGTGTTCGGCGAAAGTTCCGGACTGCAGCAGGAGATTCCGTGTGGTGGCACCGAGATTCACCAGGTCGACGACGGTGTGCTCGGTCGCGATGTCGGACACCAGCGCGGCGACGTCTTCCGGCAGGCCAGCGCGGTGGAGGTCTGCGTCGAAGTATCGCAGGTGCAGTTGGGCGAGACCGCCGTTGTACAGGATCTGCGGCGACCCGGTGGTCAGCTGCAGCAGCGCCTCGGTGACGACGGGGTTGTGGTCCTGCCAGTGGTGGATGTCCAGAGCGCTGGGAACAGCCACCGGATCCTGCTCGATCGCGGCCAGCTTGGCCGCGCTGCTGTCCAAAGCGCTGCGCAGCATTCGTTCCGGGAACTCGGGATTGCGGCCGTGCAGGTACTCGAACCAAGGTTCTTCGTGACCGGCTTCGTCCTTGAGTCGTTGCGTGTGGACGGTCGACCAGTCCCAAGTGGACTCCGCGCGCAAGCGTTCGATCCGTTCGAGGTCCGCGGTGTTGCGGCTGAACTGCCACAGCGAGACGGGCAGCTGCGTCGGCATGATGTTGTAGTCGAACCAGCCGGAGTCGTCGTGTCGTTGCGGGACCATCAGGGTCGGGGCGCCGTCCAGTTCGCGCAGGTGTGGTTGCCAGCGTTTCTTCAGGGTGCCCATTTCTGCGCCGGTGCGCGGTTCTGATTGCTTCAGCACCGCGTCTTGCGGGTTGCGGGCAAGGTCTAAAAAGGACTCGTCGCCAGTCAGGAGTACGGCGTTCATTGCCGCGACTAGCGTGGCGGTGCCGACTGGGTTCAGTCCGTGCGGCCAGGCCCAGCCGTAGTGTCCGCCGTACCAGCGGCCGTCCAGGTGTTCGCCGACTTCGCCATGCAGGCCTGCGTTGTCCGGCAGCACTTCGCGGTCTTCTAGCCGAGAGAGCCAGGCGCCGACGTATTCCGCGACCCAATCCGCGTAACGTTGTTCACCAGTTAGCAGGAAAGCAGTGGTAACCAGGCTGGTCACGGCCAGGTTCACGACGACGTCGCCGCGGCCCATTCGTTCCCACATTTCGCGGCCGTAAGCGCGGGCCTTCGCTGGGTCCTTGAGGTCGTCGAACTCCGTGATGCCCAGCCAGTCCAGGGGAAGTCCGTACGGGCGCAGCGCTTCGCTCCACGGGAAGTACTCCTCGTGGTCGCTGAATCCCCAGCGCGGACCTGCCGCACCAGTGTGCGGTGCGCGGATCACGCGGTGTTCGGCGGAGTAGTTGGGTCCGCCGGGCAGGTAAAGGTCGGCGAACCGGATGGCCAGGTCGCGTAGTTCGGCGTCGTCGGGGCGCGCCAGGCAGAGGGCGTAGTAGAGCAGCAGGCCTTCGCCTTGGTGGAACCAGTCGTAGCCGCGTTCGATGCCGTCGACGACCATGCCCATTTCGGCCAGCTGCTCAGTGACGCCGCGCCAATGCCGGTGTGCGGCGTCGAGAATCTCGGTGCTGCCGCCGAGCAGGTACAGGGTCGGCCAGTTGAAGAACGGTTCGTAGAAGTCGTCGACGCCGTCGCGGTCGTCGTGGCCCTCGCCGAGCTTGTCGCGGAAGACCAGCCGGCCGTCGCCTTCGGTGTAGCGGGCGGAGAACACCGGCCACGCCCGGTCCAGTGCGGCGAACAGGTCCCGTTCCAGCCGCGCCCACTCGGGCACCGCCGCCAGCTTGCGACCGGCCCGCACCTCAGGCACGTCCTGCATCGCCGCCACCCGCTCTCTATTGCTGATCGATAACCGATGGCTATCATCGAGACCGGGATTCCCCGTGTCAATACTCCCGGAGGCCGCGAGATGTTCGACTGCCACGCGCATCTGTGGGACCCGGCCGCCGGGTTTCCCTGGATCAAGCCCGGTTCGCCGCATTACCGCGCATTCGGCCCAAGGGATCTGGAGGACGCGGGCGCGGGGCTGGGTATCACCGGAACCGTGCTGGTCGAGGCATCGCGCGGGGATACGGGCGAGACTCTCGCGTTGCGGGAGCTACGGCGGCGAAACCCAGAACTGATCGCGGGGTACGTCGGGAATCTGCACGTCTACGAGGCCGCCGAGTTCCGCACGCTGCTGGCCGAACCGGACCCGCCGAACGGGATGCGGATCGGCGGCGCGGACTGGGCCGCTACCCCGCCAGCGGCCCGTGCGCTCGTGCCGCTGCTGGCCGACGCGGGGGTGGTTCTCGAACTCAACCTCCACCGGCACGCATTGCGGACCGCGGCCGAGGCGGCAGTCGAATACCCGACGCTGACTGTCGTGGTCGACCATCTCGGCAACCCCTCTGACCTCGGCGAATGGCAACGAGAACTACGAGAAGCTGCGTCGGTGCCGAACGTGGTCGTGAAGCTGTCCGGACTGCTGACCCAGCAGCACGGCACTCCGGTGATCGCGAGGCAGGTGCTCGACGCGGTCGGCGCGGACCGGTGCGTCGTCGGCTCCGACTGGCCGATCTGCCTGCCCCGCGGTTCCCGCGCGGACTCGCTGGCCCGCTCGACGGAGGCCGTTTCCCCGGCGGAACGGGACCGAATCCTGGTCAGCACGCCTCGCCGGGTCTACCGGCTGGCCGGTTGACAACGTTCCCGCGCGCCTGGTTCGATTCAACGATCGATAGGCGATGATTGACTGTCGCCCCGGGAGTCCTGGAGATCCAACGCAATGGCCTTCTTCGACCTGCCCCTCGACGAGCTGGAACGCTACCTTCCGACGCTCCCCGAACCGGCCGACTTCGACGAGTTCTGGGCGAAGACGCTCGCCGAGCAGCGGGCCGTCGACGTAGAGGCGACCTTCGAGCCGACGCCGAACGGCCTCGCCACGATCGACACCTTCGACGTCACCTTCCGCGGCTACGGCGGCGCACCGATCCGCGGCTGGCTGCAGCTGCCGGTCACGCGCACCGGTCCGCTGCCCGCAGTCGTGGAATACCTGGGATACGGCAGCGGCCGCGGCGTGCCGCACGAGAAGACGTTGTGGGCCAGCGCCGGGTACGCGCACTTCATCATGGACACCCGCGGCCAGGGCGCGGAAACGCCCGACCCCGACCCGTCGACCGGCGACATCGCCGCCCCGGGGTTCCTCACCCGCGGCATCCTCGACCCGCATCGCCACTTCTACCGCCGCGTCTACACCGACGCCGTGCGCGCGGTCGACGCGGTGCGCACGCATCCGGAGGTCGATCCGGCGCGCGTCGTGGTCACCGGCACCAGCCAGGGCGGCGGGATCGCGCTGGCCGCCGCCGGACTCGTGCCGGACCTCGTCGCGGCGATGCCCGATGTGCCGTTCCTGTGCCATTTTCCGCGCGCCACCACGATCACCGACAAGCCGCCGTACGTCGAGGTGCAGCAGTTCGTGAAGCTGCGCCGGCAGCACGCGGAAACGGTGAACCGCACGCTCGCTTATCTCGACGGCGCGAGCCACGCCCGGCGGGCGAACGCGCCTGCGCTGTTTTCCACCGCGCTGATGGACCACATTTGCCCGCCCTCGACGGTGTTCGCCGCGTTCAATCACTACGGTGCGCTCAATGGACTCGCGCCGGAACACAAGAGCATCCGCAGCTATCCGTTCAACGACCACGAGGGCGGCGCGGCCCCGCACGAAACGGTGAAACTGGCCTGGCTGGCCGGACTGCTCGAGAATTGACCCGGTCCATCGATACCTGTTAGGCGATCCCGCCTATCATGGCAGGACGGTTCCGGCAGCGCACGATGGGAATCTCATGGCACCGACACGCCAGACACGGCAAACCGACGACGCACCAGCGGGTTTCGCCTCCACGCTGGCCACGAACAAGGACCAGTTCCGCAACCCGCTGATCTCCGACCGGGTGTACGCACTGCTGCGCCAGGCGATCGTGGACGGCGAACTCGAGCCGAACGAACGCGTCGTCGAATCGGAAATCGCGCGCAGGCTCGGCGTGAGCCAGGCCCCGGTCCGCGAGGCGGTCAAACAGCTCGCCCGCGAAGGCCTGCTGACGCACATCCCGCGGCGGGGCAATTTCGTCGTCGAGATCTCCGAACAGGACGCCGAACACGCGCGGCAGGTGCGCGAACCGCTGGAACGGCTCGCCGCGCAGCTGGCCGCCGAGCACATCACCGACGAGCACCTCGCCGCGCTCGACGAACTGGTCGAGGACATGCACCGCGCGGTGGCCCTCAACGACGTCGGCAAGTTCCGCGACGCCGACATCGCGTTCCACACGCTGGTCAGCCAGATTCCGGGGAACCCGTTCCTCACCCGGATGTGGGAGGTGCTGGAGCCGAGCCTGCGCGCGCTGCGGGCGATCGCGGACCCGCTGTTCGACGGCGATTGGCACGCGATGGCGGACGAGCACAGCCGGCTGGTGTCGCTGCTGCGCGAACGCGACGGGGAGGCCGCGGCGGAGGCTTTCGCGGCGCATGCGGCGGGGCAGTCGCCGGTGCCGGATCCTCGGGCGCAGAAGAAGAGGGCTGTGCGTGGGAGTGCCAGCCGGAAGAAGTGAGGGGCCGGAGCGAGGTCGGGGCTCCCGCAGCCGCGAGCGGGCAGCGGAAGGCAGGCCCGGTGTGGGTGCGGTGTCGACGGTGCGCGGTCCGGCGCAGGCGAGGAGTTCAGGCCCGCGGCTCGGCCGAGGCGCCGTATCGCCGCAGCGCGGCCGCCGCACCCGGCTACCACAACGTGGCATTGGATGCGTTTGATGCACCGAACGCCACATTGGGTGCGCGGGACGCACCCAATGTGGCATTGGGGCGGCAAGAGACGAGCGGGAACTTGCGGAACCGCTCCGGCGCTCCCCGCTCGCAGGCTCAGCCGACCTCGTGCTCAGCCAGCACCCGACCCAGCAGCCGCACCAACGTCGCCCGTTCCTCCGCTGGCAAAGCCCCCAGCAGCTCGTCCTGGACCCCGTCCAGGACCTTGTCCATCCGGCGCAGCTGGCGGCCCCCGGACTTGGTGAGGTGCACGATGTTGCGCCGTCCGTGGTCCGGGTCCGGGGTGCGTTCCGCGTAGCCCAGCTCGGCCAGCTGGTTGACCGCCGCCACGACGTCGCTGCGGTCCACCCGGCAGCGGCGGCCCAGGTCCGCCTGGCTGGCCGGGCCGAACTCGTCCAGCGCCGCCAGGATCCGGTAGTGGTATCCGCGCGCCCCGGCCTCGGCGAAGCCCTGAGACACCAGCCGGCGGGCGTGCACGGTCAGCTGGGTGAGCAGCCAGCTCGGCTTCTCCGTCAGGCGGCGCGGGATCTCGTCCATGGCGCTCATGCTAGCAGTGTTGGCGCGACCAACAACTTTGCTCTATTGTTGGTCGCACCAACATTGAAGGAGTTCCCATGCCGACCACTGATCGTCTCGACGTCGCCGAGTTGTTCGCCCGTCTCGCGCGGATGCTGGACGAGCGGCGACACGACGAGATCGACCGCGTTTACCACCCCGACATCGCCGTTCATTCCCCGCGCGGCGAGCTGAGAGGGCTGGCCGAGGTGACCGAATTCCTCACCCAGCAGCGCGACGAACTCGCCCAGCACGTGCACAGCGACATCCTGGTCGACCTCGACGGCGAGCGTGCCACGGCGACTGCCAATCAGCTCGTCTACTTCTACCGCGAGGGCGAGCCGCCCCATCGCCGCAGCGGTTTGCGGCTGACCACTGCTGCGACCAAAACGGCAGAAGGCTGGCGGTTTACCGAGATGGGCATCAGTCCGGCGTGGATCCAGGAAAACTGAAAACAAACGGCGCCCGGACCGTTCCGGGCGCCGCCAGTTTTACCGCGTCGCTCCAGCTGTCCATTTAGGAGCGCCGTACTGATACGCGCCGAGGCTTGGCGTCGGGTCGGTGGAGCCGTCGTTGATGCCGGGCAACGGGATCGCCGCGTTGCGCGCGGGGGAATCCGCGCTCAGCCGGTAGTCGTGGGCAGCCGCGTCGACGAACTTCGGGTCAGTGCCTGCCGGGAGGTTGTTCGAGATCAGCATTCCGCCGTCGGTCGCCCCGGCTAGGCCGACGATCTCGCCGATGTTGTTGTACAGCTTGGTTCCGGTCGACTGCCCCGGCCCCTTGACGTAGAACAACGTCGCGCCGCCGGTGTTGTTGTAGACGAGGTTGTCGCGCGAACCGGAACCGAGACCGTTCAGCATCACGGTTTTCTCGAGGTTGTTCCAACCCACGTTGTTCGCGATGGTCAGGTTGCTCTGACCGTTGTCGGCATAGATCCCGGCTACGGCGAACGGGTTCACGCCGGGAGTGGGCGTGCCGTCGTGCAGGATGTTGTGGTCGATCGACGTTCGCAGCATGTCGGAGGCGCAGCAGGTGTAGATCGCCGCCGTATCCAGGCTCAGCCGTGCGTATTGGGAAATATCGTTGTATGCGATCCGGTCCGGGCCGGGTGTCGTACCCGTCGCGACGTCCCATTGCAGGTTGATGCCACTCCGGCCAACGCGGTAGATCGTGTTGTGCTGCACGGTTTGGTTATTCCCCGCGACGGCGATGCCCGCGGCGTAGGTGCCGAGATAGTCGGCGTCGTGGATCACGTTGTTGGAAGCGGTATTGTGCTGGCCGCGCAACGCGATCGCATTGCCTGCGCTGTAGGCGAGATTGCTGTTGACGACCTGGTTGTTCGTGCCGTTGATGACCAGGCCGGTGTCGGCGACGCCGCGGGTGACGGTGGAACCGCAGTCCGTCGCGCCCTGCGTGATGTCGGTGTAGTGCGACAGGTAATGGGCATTGATCTTGTCCAGCACCACATTCGTGCTCGAAGAACCGGTCTGGACCGAAGCGCCGAACAAAGTCAGTCCGGTCAGGTTCGTGTAGCTGCTGTTCGTGAGATCAAAGGCGAGTTTGCGTCGTTTCGCCTCGACGTTGTGTGCGGTCGGGTTGTCCGTGCTGTACACGTAAAGCCGTTTGGCGGTGGTGTCGTAGAACCACTCCCCCGGATTCGCGAGCTCGCCGATCTTGCCGGACAGCGAGTACCGCGTGTCCTTCGGCACGACCTTGTGCGTGCACGGCGGAGCCGCGGCCAACGTCACCGAGCCCACTGCCGAAGTGTTCACTGTGGACGTTGCCGACACATACCAGTATCCGGTCAGCGCGCGAGCGCCGTTCCAGTATCCGGCCGGACGGGTCATGCCTGGGTCGACGATGGTCGCGTCCGCGCTGCCTGCGCCTGCGTACGCGAGTTTCGGCGTCACCAGATCCAGGCCTGGGTAAGGCCACTGCGCCTCGACGCCCATGGTCCCGTCGGTGAAGACCTGCACGGTGGTCACATCGCTGCCCAGATCCACCGCGGTGCTGTAGATATTCCCCGCCGAAACCGCCTGGCTGAACGGCGAGTTCGCGGCGAACGGGTCCGTCTTGGCAATGGCAGCGACGTCGGCCGCGGACACCTTCGCCCAGCCGCGCACTGGCTCCGCGCCGCTCAGCGTCACCTTCTCGCCGGGCGCGGTGCGATAGGTGATCGGCTTTCCGGCAGTACCTGAATTGGCTGGCTTAACCGTTTCCCGGTAGGTGCCGCCGGCGATGACGCAGGTATCACCGGCCACCATCACGTCGGCGCATCGTTGGACGTGCTGGAACGCCGCGGTCGGGGCCTGCCCGTTCGCGGTGTCGTGGCCGTTCGTGGCCACGTAGAACGTGCGCCCGGCGGCCGAAGCGGCAGGGGCGACGGCGAGCGTCGTGACGAATGCGGCCGCCAGGACCGCGACCTTCCTCAGCACTGCATTGTCCTTACTCCTCATGAGAGAGACTCAGCCCTTCACGGCCCCGACAGTGAGGCCGCTGATGATGTGCCGTTGCATGTAGATGAAGAAAATGATCACCGGAGCGATCGCCAGCAGAAGATTCGGGAACACCTTCGTCAGGTCGGTCGAATACTGGCTGATCCCGGCGTAGATCGCGGTGGTCACGGTGTAGTGGCCGGAACCGGGGCTCAGCAGGATCTGCGGGCTCACGAAGTCGTTCCAGATGCCGATCGAATTGAGGATCAGCACGGTGACCACGGCCGGGCGCATGAGCGGGAAAATGATCATCCAGAACGTCCGGTACCGGCCCGCGCCGTCGATGGTCGCCGCGTTGTCGATGTCGACCGGAATGGTGCGGATGAAGCCGACGAACAGGAAAATGCTCACCGGAAGCGTCGAGGCCACGTCGTGCGCGATCAGGCCGGTCACGGTGTTCGCGAGGCCGACCGAACGCAGTACGTAGATCACCGGGATCACCAGCGCCGCGCCTGGAATGAACGTGCCCGCCAGGAAGTACAGCAGCAGCAACTGGGTGCGTTTCTTCAGGCTGCGCGCGATCACGTACGCCGCGGGTCCGGCGAGCGCGATGCAGAAGATGTCCACCATCACGACGAGGAACAGCGTGAATCCGTAGCCCTGCAGCACATTGAAGTCCGGGCTCGTCGCCGCGGCCTTGATGAAATCGAAGGTGAAGCTCCCGATCGGCAGCGCGAACGGGTTGTTGACGATGTCTTCCTGCGGTTTGAAACTGTTGACCAGCAACAGATAGACCGGCACCACCATGACCACGAGGAGCCCGGCGAGCAGCACGAACCGGACGACGCCGCCCTCGCGATCCGTGACTCGCTTCGCCGGAACAGCCCGCGGCCGCACCTGTACCACCACTGCTTGCCCCCTTATCCGGCCGCGGCTTGGTCTTGCCGGTTGCGCAACGCCGTGACCAGCAGGGCGAGCGCGGCCGAGACCACCATCAGGAACACGGCCTGCGCGGTCGCGTAACCGATTTTGGTGCCCTCGAACGATTTGGCGAGGATGAGATATCCGTACGTCTGGGTCGAACCGGCCGGTCCGCCGCCGGTGAGGCTCACGACGAGGTCGTAGGCGCGGATCAGGCCGACCAGGTTCAGCACGGTCGCGACGGTGACCACCGGGGCGATCATCGGGACGACGATCCGCCGGTTGATCTGCGCTTTGGACGCGCCGTCGATCGCCGCCGCTTCCAGCAGTTCCGCCGGAACCGTCTGCAGCGCGGCGACGAACAGCACCACGTTGAAGCCGAACCCGGCCCACACGATGACCCAGATCAACGCGATCAGCGCGAGCTTCTCGTCGAACAGGAATCCGATCGGACCGAGCCCGAATTTCTGCAGCGTACTGTTGATCGCGCCGTTGGTGCCGAGGATCGCCGCCCACAGGTACCCCAGGATCAGCGCGCTGATCACGTGCGGATAGTAGGCCAGCGCCCGGAAAAACGAGTTCCATTTGGACCGTCCGCGCAAGGCCAGCGCGTACACCAGCCCGCCGCCGACCATCAGCACCGTGCCCGCCACCGAGATGATGCCGGTGACGTACCACGCGCGGCCCGACGCCGGGTCGGAGAACAGCTTCGCGTAGTTCTTCAGCCCGACGAACACCGCCTTGGAGAAGCCGTTCCAGTCGGTGAAGCTGAGATAGATCGCGACCCCGACCGGCACGACAGTGAGCACGGTGTAGAGCAGCACCGCCGGACCGCCCATGCCCAGCGAGACAGCCGCCGCGCGCAGCCGGACGCCTCGCGGCCGCGTGTTCCGCCGCGGCGGCGCGGGCGGTGCCGCTACCGGCTTCGTCAGCTCTGCGAGTTCCACCATTTGTCCAAACCCTCCGCGACTTGCTGCGCCGACGAGCCTGTGTACAGGGACTGCACCTGGGTGTTGAGCTCGGTGGTGTACCCGTCGATCGGCTGGCGCTCGCCCGCCTTCACGAGCACCGACGGCGCGGCTTCGAGGATCTGCTGCACCTGCTTGCCCAGGCTCGACATCTCGTAGGTGAAGCCCTTGCGCAGGTTGCCGTCTGCTGCGAGCTGGCTGCGCACAGCCTCCTTGTCGGTGACGAGCCAGCGCACCAACTCGGTCGCTTCCTGCGGGTGCGGCGAGGCCGCGGCGACCACGTACGGATCCGCGACGTTGCCGAACTGGCCGGACGGGTACGCGCCGTCGGTCGGCATGCTGAACACGCCGATCTCGTCGCTCTTCTTCGCCTTGTCCGCGGAGGGAACGAAGTACGAGCCCATCACGTACATCGCCGATTTGCCGGCGAGGAACGCGGCCTGCCCGTCGGTGTAGGTGAGGCCGAGCGCGCTCTTCTGGAGGTAGCCCTGCTGGATCCAGCTCTGGTAGCGCTGCAGGTATTTCACGTAGCCGCTGTCGGCGAAGCTGACCTTCTTGCCCGTGCGCTTCACTGTCCACTCCGGATCGGCGGTGAGCACGCCCGCGTCGGCCGTCATGGAGAACTGCGCGCCCGGAACCCATTGCCCCGCAGTCTGCAGCGGCTGGAAGCCCGCCGCCTTAAGCCTGCCCATCGCCTCGGTGAACTGGTCGAGAGTCTTGATCGCCGCCGGGTCGACCCCGGCCTTCGCGAACGCGGCCTTGTTGTAGAACACCAGCGACTGGATCTGCTCGCCGACGCCGACCAGGTAACGCTTGCCCTCGATCTCGTGCTGCTGCGCGAGCGGCGTGTCCTTCGTCCACTCCTGGTCGCTGAGATCCGTGAAGAGCTGCGCGTTCTCCTTGGTCGGGATGATCTGCTGGGCGATGTCCGGCGGATCGCCCGCGGCGAGGTCCTGGTTGAGCTTCGCGCCCGCCGAGATCGTGCCGGTCAGCTCCAGCTTGACGTGCACGCCCGGATGCTTCTGCTCGTACTGGGCGAACAGGCCCTTCCAGTACTCCTGGGTGAGGTTCGGGGTGATGTTGACGATCACCCGCAACGTCGTCTCGCCGGACGCGTCGGACGACCCGCCGCCGCACGCCGCGGTCGAGCCGAGCACGATCGTCGCCGCAACGGCAGCGGTGCCTCGGCGCCAGTGTTTTCTCATGTCAGCCACACGCTCCATTGCGTAATCGCGAGTAATCGATAGTCGAGATGAAACCACGCGCCCTGGGTGCGGTCAATAACGAATCGGAAGCGAAACGCCTGTGCCGCAACGGAATTCGCAACCACATGGGCGCACGGGGATGCCAGGGACAGCGCCGCTCAGCGCCGGGCGACGCCAACCCCAGGACGCCGGTGTGCTGCGGGAAACGATCAATCCTTATCCATCGTCTATCGATAGATGATCGTAGACCCGGTCCCTCGCCTGTTCAAGACCGGATTTTCACCGTCGCCAGCGCACCTCGACCCGGCGCGCGGCCGGATCGGTGACCCGCAGGGTGAGCCGGGTGAGAGCGTTTCCCCAGCTCAGCCGAAGGAGCGGATCGTCGAGCGGCTGCTCGCGCAGGTCCGCGACCGCCACCGCGGGATCCCACGCCAGCCGCAGCGTCCGGCCGTCCGCGGCGACCACAGCCCAGCCGTCGCTGTACTCGACCGAACCGGCCAGGAGATGGTGCAGCAGAACGGGTTCCGGATCTCCGTCCCACTCGTCCGCGACCACCACCTCGCCTTCTGCCCGGCGCAGCCGGACCGTCCGCTGCCACCGCGACACGGCACCGTCCGGGTACGCGCCGCTGATCTCGGCGCGCAGGCTCGGCTCGCTGAGATCGGCCGTCACCGCGCGGGCCCCGAACCCAGCGCCGGGCACCTGCTCCGCGCCGGGTTCGGGGACGTTGTGCCAAGCGCTGCGGAACGGCCACGCGGCGTACCGGTCCGGGCCGAACGTCGCGGCGGTGTAGGTCGGCCGTCCGGCGTCGACGACCATCGGACGGCCGTCGAGCGCGACCCAGTACGTGCCGACGTCGAGGTGGTTGTGGTGCTCTCCGTTGTGCCCGGCCTTCGCTGCCACCGCGAGCCCGTCGACGCGGCCGGTTTCCTCGCGTGCCACCAGAATCTGGACTCGCGGAAACCACGATTCGCGCGCCAGCCACGGCGTCTCCGGGTTGTCGTCGAGAGCGGCCCGGCACCAGTGCGGATCCCGCAACGCGGCGAGCGCGCGGCCGAGCCCAGTCACCGGATGCACGGCGCGACCGGACAATCGCGCACCGGCCGCCGCGTGTGCCGCCGTCTCGGGTTTACCGAGCAACCGGCCCCACTGATACGGCACATGCCAGGGTTGAGACAGCAGCAGCCGCGCGGAAGCATCCCCGACGTTGACATACCAATCCTCGCCGAGATGCATCCGCTGCGGATATCGCAGCAGCTCGGCGAACGGCTCGCGGACGTCCGGACCGCCGACCTCCGACAGCAGGTCCAGCGCTTCCAGCAACCGGCACGGACCCTGCCACCAGTACGCGATGCCCTCGTCGATCGCACCGTCGTCGGGCAGCGCGGCGAGGTAGTGGTTGAGTCCTTCGCGGACGAGCCGCACCAGCCGAGTCCGGCGCGGCCGGTCGTCGCACAGGAAGACCGCGGCGGCGAGAACCGCGCCGTGGATCCAGGGATTCCAGTTGTTCGCGGTGCCGTCCGCGCCGATCCACGCCCAGTCCCGGATCCGCTCGAACGGACCGAGCACGCGCCGGTCCGCCTCGCGGCGAAGACGTCGGCGCAGGCCCGGCGCGCGCAGCTCCAGATACGGGCCGAGCACCTGGTCGGCCCAGGCCAAGAGGGACACCACGTCGGCCGCGCCGAGGTCGAGGAACGGTTCGTCCGGGTCCGGGAGGACGTCGCCGCGGGCCGCGGTGAACCGGTCGTGCGGGGCCCAGCACCAGCTGGTCGCCTCGGCGAGCGCCACCAGGCCGTCGATCGCCGCGTCGAGGTGCGGGCACTCCCCCGGCGGCGCGGCGGCCGGCGCGACTTCGCCGGTCAGCACGGCGGCCAGCACCAGCACGGTGACGCGTTCCTTCAGCTGCCGGGCCTTCGCCTCGTACGCGCTGCGGTTGCCGTCGCGCAGCGGGCGCGCCCAGTCTCCGGCCAGCAATTGCGGCGCGGGGCGGTCGAGCTCGATGGCGGCAGCGACCAGAATGTCGTGCCGCGTCGAGGATTCCGCCGCATCCCAGACCGCGCGATCGGTGACGTCCGGCAGGTCCGGCTCGATCAGGTCCACTTCGGACAGTCGCTCACGCATCGGCGTCGAGGAACAGCTCGAGGACGGGGAGCAGCACGTCCGGCGCGATGATCGGCAGGGTCAGGGTGAGCGTGCCCGCGTCCTGGCTCGGCGGTGCGAGGTTGTTGTGCTCGTGGTTTTCCCCGTCGAGCTGATGGAACCGCACCTCCGAACCGTCGTGCAGCAGCTGCGCGTACCGGACGCGACCGGCCAGCCCCGGCAGATGGAGGTGTTTGAGCGGCCACGACAGCAGGTGTACGTACAGCCGGTCGCCGACCTGCGTGTACAGCACGTTCGACGGCGGCGTGAACTCCGCCGGACCGGCGTCGTGCACCGAGCGCTCGTGAAGCCGCATCCACCCGGCGATGGCGGCGAGCGTCTCCCGGGCACGCGGGTCGAGCGCGCCGCGGCCGGTCGGACCGACGTTGAGCAGCAGGTTTCCGCCGCACGCCACGGATTGGACCAGCATCCGGACCAGCAGCGCGGGGTCTTTGTATTCGTGATTGTCGCGGTCGTAGCCCCAGGATCCGTTGAGCGTGTGGCAGGCCTCCCAGCGCACCGGCACGCCGTCGCGTTCCAGCGGACGGTCCGGTTGGTACTGCTCGGGCGTCACGTAATCGCCGGGGATGCCAAGGCGGTCGTTGACCAGGATTCCCGGACGCAGTTCGCGGACGAGGGCCAGCAGTTCCTCAGCGCCCCAGTCCTCGGGGCCCTTCGCGGGGTAGGTGAAGTCGAAGAACAGCAGGTCGATGTCGCCGTACTCGGTGAGCAGTTCGGTGACCTGGCCGCGCAGGAATTCGCGGTAGCGCGCCATGTCTCGCGGCTGTTCCAGCGCGGCGGCGTCGGCGTGCAGCGGGTGGTAGCGGTCGATCTCGAAGTCCGGGTGGTGCCAGTCGAGCAGCGAGTAGTACAGCCCGACGCGGATTCCTTCGGCGCGCATCGCGTCGGCGAACTCGGCGACCAGGTCGCGGCCGGTGACGCGGACTGAGTGGTAGCCGGTCAGTTTCGAGCCGAAGAGACAGAAGCCGTCGTGGTGCTTGGCGGTCAGCACGGCGTAGCGCATCCCGGCCTCGCGGGCGGCTCTGGCCAGCGCCGGGGCGTCGAACTGGTCGGGGTCGAAGCGTTCGAGGTAGCGGTCGTACTCGGCGTCCGGGATGGCCTCGCGGCTGCGGACCCATTCGTGCCGCGCGGCCAGGCTGTAGAGGCCGAAGTGGACGAACAATCCGAACCGGGCCGGCTCGAACCAATCCGGGGATGCGGGCACAGCGGTCTCCCTTCCGCGGGACCTCAGGGGGTCTCGAGGGTCTCGGGGGTCTCCGAGGTTGACAGCCCTCGGCCGTCGGCGGTTACATCTACCATCGATAGACGATAATGTCACCGTCACTCGGACGGCGACGCGCGGAGAGGCACGCCATGGACGCGAACGGCCGGCAGGCTGTCCCAGCAGGGGAAACCGACACCTACGATTCGAAGCTGGCGCCGGTGCAGACCGCGACGTTCACCCGGCCGACCACGCGGATGGTCGAGGCGCTGGACGACGTGAGCGCGGCGACGGCGTGCGCGAAGCTGCACCAGATGGGCATCACGCGGACCTTCCTCGACGGCCCGGTCCCGCTGCACCGGACGCCGGACGTCAAGGTGGTCGGCGGCGCGGTGACGCTGCAGTTCCTGCCGCAGCGCGAGGACGTTTTCTCCGGCACCGCGCAGGAGGACGCCGAGCGCAAGACGGCGTTGTGGCAGGTGCTGGAGTCGATCAAACCGGGTGACGTGCTGGTCGTTTCGGCGTTCGGCAGCCATTTCACCGGCTGTCTCGGCGACATGCTGGTGCGCTACTTCAAGCTGCGCGGCGGTGCGGGAATCGTGGTGGACGGCCGGGTGCGCGACGCCGCGAGGATCCGTGCGTTGGGCGTGCCGGTGTGGTGCACCGGGGTGACGCCGCATTACGCGTCGCAGACGGAGCTGTTCCCGGCGGCGTTCAACGTTCCGGTCGGTGCTGGTGGCGCGTTGGTGACACCGGGCGATCTGATCGTGGCCGACGAGGACGGCGCGGTGGTGGTGCCGCAGCAGAAGGCGCTGGCTATTGCCGAGGATTCCCTTGCCCACCAGGACAAAGAAGCGTTCGCGCGGCGTCGGCTCGACGAGGGCGGGCGGTTGTCGGACTACTATCCGCTGACTGGGCGCGGGCTGGAGGAGTACATGGCGGCGCGGACCGTCGGCTGATCAGCCGCGCCAGCGCGCCAGCCATTCCGCCGCCGCGCGCAGCGGGACGTCGATCGGCGCGATTCCCGGATGCCAGGCGCGTTCCCATTCCAGGGAAATCCAGCCGGACCACGGCCGCAGCAGACGTCCGCATTCCGCGAGCGGGACTTCCCCCTCGCCCGGCGGGACCGGCGTCAGCCCGGCGGCCGCGTCCTTGAGCTGGAAGTACCCGAGGTACTCCCCCAGCAGTGCCCGGGTCCGCGCCGGGGGTTCGCCGGCCCGCCACGGGTGCAGCGCGTCCCACAGGACCGCCACCCGTGCCGGGTCGGCGAACGGTTCGACCAGCCGCAGCACGGATTCGGCGGTCAGGTGGGAATCGTGGGTCTCGACGAGCAGCCGGACTCCCGCCGCGGCGAGGTCCGGCAGTACCGCGGCGATCCGTTCCACCGCACGGCCGTCCTCGCCGGTGCCGCCGGGGAAGACCCGGATCGCGGGGGCGTGAAGCCGCGCGGCAAGGTCGATCAGCGCGCGCAGTTCATCCACCACGCCGGGGCCGGGTGCGCAGACCTGGACATAGCCGGCCAGCGCGGAAATCTCCAGCCCCGCTTCGCTGATCTGTTCGCGGACGGCCGCGGCCTTGCTCAGTCCTAAGTGGACTTCCTCGTCCGCGTGCACCCGAAGTTCCAGCCCGGCACAACCGTGCGCGGCGGCGATCGCGGCCGACTCACGTACGGGAATGCCAGGCATCCCCAGTGTGCTCACCGCGAATTTCCAGTCTGCGCAAGTATTCCGGCCGTCCGTCACCGCAGTGATCTTACGCGGTTGCCGTCCCACCGGTGGCCGGAGTACGACCGTGCCGCATCACGAAAGTCAGCAAAAGCGCGAGTACGCTGACGCCGAGCAGCACGAAGTACGCCGCCTGGTAGCCGGTGTCGCTGGTGATCGACTTACCGGAACTGATCTGGACCTGATTCGCGGCGGTAATCGAGCCGACGATGGCCGTACCGAGCGTGTTCATCACGCCGAGTGCGGTGTACAGCAACGACGTCGTGACACCTTGCGCTTCGGCGGGCACCGCTTCGATGACGAGATTGTTGGCCCCAGCGTAGAGAAATCCGAGTCCGATGCCCATGAGCGCGGCGATCACCACGATCAGGACCGGTCCGCTCAACTGTCCGAAAAGGATCAGCACCACTCCCCCGAGCGTGCCGATAATCGAGGTGAGCAAAGCAGTTCTCGGCGCGAATCTCCGGCACACCCACCCGGCGGCGTAACCCGCGGCCGCGCCGACGAGTCCGAACGGAAGACCGTAGCTCACGCCGTATTCCAAAGCAGTCATACCAAGACCGCGCTCCGCGACCCCGGGGACGTGCGGAGTACGAAGCAACTGCGGGATGAGCACGGAACTGTTGGCGGTGGTGACGAAAATGGCGGTTCCCGAGGTGAGCAGTGTCAGCCACACCTTGGGTTGAGATACCAGCGTCAGATCGATCAAGGGCTCGGCACGGCGACGCTCGACAATCACGAAGAGCACCAGCAATACCACCGAAAGTGCCACGGCGTAACCGAGGTAATGCTTTTCGACCAACCCGAGCACCAGCACCGCCATCCCTGCCCCGAGCAGCAACCCGCCGGCGACGTCGATGCGCCGTTTGATCCGTACACGGGTTTCGGGAACGACAAGCAGTACGAGCGTCGAGACGACGACGTCGTAGCCGAGCGTGAACCAGAAGGCGCTGCGGAACCCGTAGGCGTCGACCAAATACCCGCCGAGCAGCGGACCGCCGAACGCGGCGACGCCGGTACCGACACCGAGCGCGCCGACGCCGAGCGGCACCCATCGCGGCGGGAAGAGGTCGCGGATGAGGCCGTAACCGGCGACGTACGCGACGACGAACGCGGACTGGAGCACGCGTCCGGTGAGGAACAGCCAGTACACCGGCGCCAGCGCGCAGATCAGCGACCCGGCGCCGAACATGACGGCCGCGGCCAGGAGGACTTTCTTCTTGCCGTGCGCGTCGGCGAGTTTCCCGGCGATCGGGAGGAACACGAGCGACGCGACGAAGACGACGGTCATCACCAGCGCCACCTGGCCGGTGCCGAAGGCGGCGGCGATGTCGGGCAGGCCCACCCCGACGAGGGTGAACTCGAAGTTGGCGTTCTCGGTCAGGAGTGCGATCGCCACGACGATCAGCACGTAATACCCTTTCGACCGCTCTGCGGTGCGCGGTTCCTCAGCCATGCGCACCGATGTAACCGGCGGTCCGTCCGGATTGAGCGGGTCAGTCCCGCTGTCCGGGACTCACTCCGCCAACCGGTCGAGCGCTTGCTTGAGCTGCGGGATCCAGGCCTCGTGCTCCGGCTTCATCAACACCGAGCGGAGGATCGTCACCGTCTCGGCGTCGCGTTCGATCTCCGGGTGCAGCGCGGCGAAAGCGTCCGCGTTCACGCGCAAAGTGGACAGATACAGCGGGTTTTCCGTGTCGGCCATACCGTTCTGGAGGATAGTGTTGGCGGATTCGGTGATCTCGCTCATCCGGGCGCGGCGAGGCCAGTAGGTGACAATGTCCAAAGTGGGCTCGAGGTGCAAAGCGAACCGGTCGGATTCCTTGATGCGGGCGGCGAAATCGTTCGCCGCCCGGCGGCAGGCGGCCAGCAGCTTTCCGAGGCCGCGGTCGCGTTCCAGCGGAAATGCTTGCAAGGTAAGCCAAAGTGCGCCTGCAGCGGCACCGGCGCGGGAGCATTCCAGTGAGATCTCTCCGAGGTGCAACTCGTCGGAAGTGAAGTAGGTATAGGGAGAATCGTGTTTGTAGAACCGGCCGACCGCCGGGTCGGCGAACAACACCGCGCCGCATCCGTACGGCTGGAGCCCGTGCTTGTGCGGGTCGACCACGACGGAATCGCACGAGCCGATCGCACGGTAGGCCTCATATTCGTCCAGCAAGGTATAGAACCCGCCGTACGCGCCGTCGACATGCAGGCGGACGCCGTAACGTTCCTTCAGCGCAAGAGCCTGCTGGATGTCATCGACCGCCCCGAGCCCGGTAGTTCCTGGGGTCAACACGACGGTCCCGACCCCGCCGCCGCGGACTTCGGCTTCGACCGCTGACAGATCAACGCGCCCGTCGGGAAGTGCCCGCACCGCGCGGGATTCGACGCCGAGCACCTGGCACATGCGGCCGTGCGTGTAGTGCGCGTCCTGCGAATGGACGACCGCCTTGCCCGGGGCCAGTTCGCGGGCGACCCAAAGGGCTTCGAGGTTCGCGATCGTCCCGCTGGAGGTGAGATGCCCGAGCGACGGCTGCGCGAACCCGAACATCCGCGCCAGGTCCGCGATGACCTCGACCTCCATCGGCGAGGTCGCCTGCGAGGCGTCGAGCGCGTGGTTGTTCGGGTTGACCACCATCGCGGCGAGGTAGGCGGCGACCGCGACCGGATGCGGCGGTTTCAGCATCTGGCCTGCGTAGCGGGGGTGGAAGAAGGGGAAGGACGCGTCCATGCGGGCGGCGTAGTCCTCCAGCAGCGCGGGGAAGTCGACGTCTGGCCGGCTCGCCGGGGACGGGGTGTAGGGACCCCATTTGCGTTCCCACGCCTCGACGCCGCGGAGAGCCTGGTCGATCAGTTCGCGCCGGTCCATGCGTCACCTCTTCGGTCGCCGGTTGCTGCCTCTCGGGCACCCTATCGACCCGAGGGCAGCGGATTGGGCTTCTCGCGCCGGCGATCTAAGGTGTGACGACGTTTCTTCCGCGCGGTGAGGAGCTTTCCCATGACCGATGGCCCGGAGTCCGGACCCGCTCCGCAGCAGATGCCGCCGGGAGAGCCCGCTCCGATGCCGGGACCCGCGCCGCAACCGGTGCAGTGGGCCGGACAGCCGCGGCAATGGGCCGGGCAGCCGAACGCCCAGCACTATCCGAGCCCCTACCCGCACGCCCAGCCGTGGGCCGCGCCCGCTCCGGCGAATGGTGTCTGGCTGGGCGTCGCGGCGCTGGTGCTGGGCCTTCTCGGCTGCGTGCTCCCGCTGCTGCCGATCGACCTGTCCGGCATCCGGGCGTACCTCGCGCTCCCCTTCGGGTTGGCCGGGCTGGCCTGCGGACTCGTCGGCGTCATCGGACGACGCACCGCGAAGCCGTTGTCGGCGGTGGGCATCGCGGTGTCGGCGATCGCGCTGATCCTCGGCATGATCATGCTCAGCAACCAGCTCGTCGGATGAAGGCCGTTCTGCCCTGAGCGGAACGGCTGTCCATCCGGCCCCGGCGGATGCCAGGCTGGGCCTATGGCGGACATCCTTCCTTTCCACCAGCGCCGCGCCCCCGTCCGGGACGACGAGGCCGAACCGCTGTGGCGCGAGGTGCTCGGCCGCAGTCTCCGCGCCGAACGGGAGACACAGGGCGAGCGGCTCGTCGACGTCGCCGAGCGGGCCGGGATCTCGCCGCAGTACCTGTCCGAGATCGAGCGCGGCCGGAAGGAACCGTCGAGCGAGATGATCGCCGCGGTGACGGGTGCGCTCGGGGTGAACCTGGCCGGTCTGCTGAACGGGATCGCCGGGGACATCCGGCGGATCAGCGTGGTGGGACCGCGCCCGGCGCGCCGTCCGGCCGGACCCGTGCTGATGGCCGCCTGAACCACGGTCCGCCGCCGCCGAAATGGCCGGTTCAAGTCCGTGCGGGGCCCCTTGAGGGAATCAGGTTCCGATGCCAGGGACTTAAGGCGGCGATGCGGGTGCGGTTTGCCCAGGTCGAAGGACCTGGGCGGGGTCGGGCGTCCGTGAGGGGAACCCTGAGGGACTCTGAGTCCCTCAGGGTTCCCCTCACGCAACGCAGGCCGGAACCCCAGACCGGCCTGCGAGCCCCGCCTCACGGACGAGCGGCGATCACCTGGTCCGCCAGCCCGTACTCCACCGCGCCGGCCGCGTCGAACACCCGGTCCCGGTCGGTGTCGTGCCGCAATTCCGCCACGTCGTGGCCGGTGTGCCGGGACGTGATCTCCTCCAGCTGCGTCCGGACCCGGACCACCTCGTCCGCCTGCAGGATCAAGTCCGGGATCGTCCCGCGTCCCTGCGCGGCGGGCTGATGCAGCACCACCCGCGCGTGCGGCAGCACCGATCGCCGCCCTTCCGCACCGGCGGCCAGCAACACCGCGCCCGTCGCGACCGCCTGCCCGACGCAGGTCGTCGCCACCGGGGCCTTGATGAAGCGCATCGTGTCGTACAGCGCGAGCATCGCGGCCGGGTCGCCGCCCTCGGAGTTGATGTACAGGTTGATTTCCTGTTCCGGGTTGTCCGACTCCAGGAACAGCAGCTGCGCGATCAACGCGTTCGCGACGCCCGAGTCGATCGCCGTGCCCAGGTACACGATCCGTTCGGACAGCAGGTGCGAGTAGACGTCCATGATCCGCTCGCCGCCGGGACTGCGGGTCACGACGTTCGGAATGGTGTAGGTGCTCATGCGCGTACCCCCAGGCCCATCGCGTGCGTGCGCACCGGCACGACCTGCTCCAGGCGGTCGACGATCTGGTCGATGAAGCCGTAGTCCCGCGCCTCGGCGGCGGTGTACCACCGGTCGTGCAGGGAGTCGGCGAAAATGCGGTCGAACGGCTGGCCGGTGTCCTGCGCGGTGAGGCCCAGCACGGTGTCGCGGGTGTAGCGCAGGTCGTCGGCCTGCACCTCGACCTCCACGGCCGAGCCGCCGATCCCCGACGAACCCTGGTGCATCAGGATTCGCGCGTGCGGCAGGGCGAATCGCTTCCCGGGAGTGCCCGCGGACAGCAGGAACTGCCCGGCGCTGCAGGCCAGCCCGAGCGCGAGCGTCGAGACGTCGCACGGCACCAGCCGCATCACGTCGCGGATCGCGAGCATCGACGGGACCGAACCGCCGGGCGAGTGGATCCACAACGCGATGTCCTTGACCGGGTCTTCGCCGGCGAGGGAGAGCATCTGGGTCGCGAGGACCGTCCCGTTGTCGTCGTCGAGCACGCCGTCCAGTACGAGGACCCGCTGGCTCAGGAACCGTTCCCGGAGCCGCTGGTCGAACATCGGCGGAGTCGATTCGTTGGTCATGCCTCGACTGTGCCGTCGCGGCCCCGGCCGCCGCTGCTTTCGCTGCCGACGGCAGATCTGCTGTGAGCAGCGCGGGAAGTCAGCCGGTTTTGCGGACGAGGTTCGTGTACCCGGCCAGCGCCAGCGTCGCCAGACCCCACACCGCGACCTGCACGCCCCAGATCGCGGCCGTGAAAACCTGGCCGGAAACGCTCGCCGTGTCGAGGTCGCATCGGCTCCGCAGACCCGTCGGCGCGATCGGCAGACCACGGTCGAGCCCCAAGCCGATCAACTCGATCGGCGAGCACGCGGCACCGCTCGCGACTCGTTCCGCGGCGTAGTGCCCGGGCCGGGTTTCCGTTGTCCCAGACCACAAACCGAGCACTCCGGCCGCGACGAGCGCGAGCAACAACGCCGCCGCGGTGCGCCGCGCGCGGTAGCCGTATCCGGCCAGCGCGCCCCAGATCCAGTGGAACAGCCGCGACATCCGCCCGCCGAGAGCGTCCGGTGAACGGCGGCGCAGGTCGTCTTGCTGGGCGATCAGGATGGTGCGCGCGTTGCCGTCGTGGCCCGCGGTCCGTTCGACCGCCGCCAGCTTCTGGTAACCGGTAGCGTCGTAGTACTCGGTGTGGCAGCGAAGCAAGTGCAGCCACCGCCGCCATCCGAACGACGGATCGATTGCCGCGTAAGTGAATCCGTCCAGCCACGCCAGTTCGGAATGGGCGCAATCGGCACCGGTGCTGCCGTCGGGACAGACGAGGTCGCCCGGCATGAACACCGTCGTGGCCTTCGCGTCAGAGAGCCCGAGCAACCTCCCCTCCGGCGACGTGACGCGCGTCGTCGCGGAGAACTCGAGCTGCCCGCCGATCTGCGCGCCCTGCAACCGCACCGCGCCGATTTCGCCGTTACCGCTCAGCTCCGAGTCCCGGATCAGCATGCTGCGGCCGACCGTCAGGTTGTCCGCCTCGATGGCCGGTCCGAGGTCGTTGGAGACCTTGGTGCTTTGACACTCCAGCGGACCGCCGATGCACGCGGCATTGAGGTGGATCGCGCCGTCGGCCGACGAGCCGGTGATGCGCGTTCCCTGGTGCAGGTACAGGCCGCTGCCCAGCTCCGCCGAACTCGCCTCCAGCGCGAGCCCGCCCGGATTGGAGATCTCCGCGTCCCGGCACAGCAGGCTGCCGCCGATGCGCGCGCCGATCAGCCGGATCGCACCGTCCGAGTTGGTGCCGGTGATCCGCACACCGTCGGACAGGTGCAGGTCGCCCGCGATCCGCACCCGGGACGCGTGCAGGCCCGGCGTGCGCCCGCCGATCAGGTACAAGTGCGGCAACGTCGCCTGGCGCGCGAGCAGCGGCTGGTCGAAGACGCAGGCGAGCAGCATCAGTCCGGCGGTCGCGGTGGCGCCGTCGAGGTTCAGTTCGCCGGTGATGCGGGCGCGGGCCAGCATGATGCCACGCGGGTCGAGGTCGCCGTGCCTGCCGAGCAGCACGTCCCGCAGCACCTCCGCGCGCACGAGGTGGTCCGGGCTTTCGGTTTCGGCCAGGTCGGCGACGTCGATCTGGTCGGCGCCGAGCAGTTCGCCTTCCCGGGCCGACTCGACCAACCGGCGTTCGAAGTCGCTGAGATCGGTCACCCGGGGCGCAGTCACTCCCGAGATCATGCCTGGTCCGAGACTCAGTCGCGACCGAGCTGGTCAGCGAGGTCCGCGAGTCCGTCTGCCCGCAGGTCGAACTTGTCGGCGGGAGCGGGCGGGTCGCCGACTGGGCGCCCGACGTACGCGGTGCGGAATCCCGCTTCCTGCGCCCCGCGCAGGTCCCAGGCGTGCGCGGCGACCATCAGCAGCCGCTCCGGCGCGCGTCCGGCGACGTCGATGGCGAGCCGGTAGACGTCCGGAGCGGGCTTGTAGGTGCGGGCGTCCTCGGCGGACAGCACGGTGTGCCAGCGCAATCCGGCGTTCGCACACAGGTCGAGCAGCACGGTGCGGCTGGCGTTGGAAAGCCCGACCAGTGGGAATCGTTCGGCAAGGCGGGCGAGCCCGGCCACCGTGTCCGGCCACGGCGGGAGCTGGCGAGCCGCGAGCGCCAGTTCGGCCGCGTCCCCGGTGCCGACTGCGTCCGCGACGGCCTGCGCGGCTTCCCGGTCGATGACGTCGCTCGCGGCGTACGGCCGTTCTCCGGCGACGATCCGGCCCTGCTCCCGCTCAACATGCTTCTGCCACACCGAAAGCAGCTGTTCGACCTCGGCGTCAGCGAGCGACGGCGCGAATTTCCGGATCCCCGCCCGGATTCCGGCCGGTTCGTCGACGAGTGTGCCGAGCACGTCGAACACGAGCACATCGATGTCCATGATCGCAACCTATCCGGACGTCCCGCCCAGAGCAACCAGCGCCGTTCGCAGCCAGCGTCCGTATTCCGCCGCGACCCAGTCATGGACGCGACGCAGGTGCACCATCGTGTCCGCGCACAGCAAGGCGTCCGTGGTGCTCGCGAGTTGTTCAATGTCCATAGTGGACGCAAAAAGGCCATCACGCCTCGCGCGGGACCAGAATTCCCGGCACAGTCGCGCCGTTCCGCGTCGCCCCGACTGTGCCGCCTCGGCGATCTCCGGCTCCGCGTCGCCGACGAGCGCTTCATCGATGCCCCGCCGGAACGACGCCGCCTTGGTGCCGAAGCGGACGTACACGGTCCTCGGCGCTACCCCGGCCTGGCGCGCGACCTGCGTCAGCGCAGTGGCCGCGTAGCCGTGTTCCAGAAACAGCTCCCGCGCCGTTACGCCGACCGGCGTCACCATGACGCATCCCCGCGGCGGACCGGACCGGCGAACAGGTCTGGCTGGCCAAGCACTAGTCCACTGTGGACAGCTTCCGCAGCCCGAAGAACGCCGCGACCACCACCGCGAGCCCGATCACGTACGCGAGCACCAGCAACCCGACGCGTCCGCTGAAATTGCCGCCCACCGGCGGAAGCACGAGAGAGAACACCGCGACGAGCGTGATCACGACGGAGCGCACGCGCCCGGCAGGCAACGAAGCGGCGAGCGGAATCGCCGCCCACAGCAGGTACCACGGCTGCACGGCCGGCCCGAAAATCACGACCACGCCCAGCATCAGCCCGAGCGAGCGGACCGCGTCGATCCGGCCGGTCCACTGACGCCGCAGCACCACGACGATCCCGGCCGCGGTGAGCACGTACCCGATGATTTTGCCGACGCCGATCATCGTCTGCGTGATGTGCGCGCCGAACAGCGAGCCGACGCCGCCGACGAGGAAGCCGAACCAGTTCGTGGGCGCCATCCAGCTGTTGACCGCTCCCGAGGTCGTCAGCGCCGACACCCAACTGAAGCCGATCCCGGTCGCCAGCGAAACCGCCGCGGACACCGCCACGAAGACGACCACCATCCCCGCACCGGCGAGCAGGAACTCGCCGATCCGGCCGCGGCGCCGGGCGAGCGCCGTCCCGACCACGGCCAACGCGACCAGCGCGGGCACCTTCACCTCGGCGCCGAGCGCGATGAGCAGCACGCCGCCGGCGAGCGGCCACCAGCGGATCCGGTCGCCCACCGCTTCCAGCGCGACCGCCACGCCCGCGACCATCAGACCGATCATGAGGGCGTCGTTGTGCATCCCGGCGACCACGTGCCACAGAACCAGCGGGTTCAGCACGCCCAGCCACAACGCGACCCGCGGCGACGCGCCCGCCGCAGCCGCCAGCCGCGGCACTGCCCACGCGATCAGCACGAGCCCGGCCACCTCGACGAGCCGGTGCAGCGCGACGCCGACGATCGGATTCCCGCCGGACACCTGCGCGATGACCCGCTCCACCGCACCGAACAACGGACCGTACGGCGACGGCGTCTCGCGCCAGTAAACGCTGACCCGGCCGACGATGTCCGACGCCGATCCCAGCGCCTGCTGCGGACCGACGACGTTGAGGTCGAAGCCGTGCGCGGCCACCGCGCCCTGCGCGAGATAGCTGAAGACGTCGCCGCTGAACAGCGGCGGCACGACGAGCAACGGCCCGCACCACAACGCGAGCGTCCGCTTCAGCCAACCGGCGTCGGGGGTGTCCGAGGCGAGCACGCGCCCGCCGAGCAGCGCCCACGCGAGCACGACCAGGCCGACCCCGGCGATGCCGCCCGCGAACGGCAGCACCCCGGACATCCCGGCGGCCCCGGCGTACACCGCGGCGGCCAGCAGCAGCACCCCGCCGAAGCCGGTCCAGCGCAGGCTCGCCGCGGACGCGAAACCGAAGAACCGCACGGGCCGCGAGAGCGTGACCGGCTGACTACTCATCGAAGACCTGCGCACGACATGCGGCGATCGTAGTAGCCGCCGCCCCCGCGCCTCCGGCTACCGGTCCGTGAAGGACTCCTTGAGGGAATCAGATTCCCCCAAGGAGTCCTTCACGGACCACGCTCAGCCTGAGTCCACAAAGGACTTGGGGGTCAGTTCTGGTCGCGGTTGATGACGCCGCAGGCGTACCGGGAGCCCGCGTCGCCGGTCGCCTTGGTTTTCTCGTCCGGAACCGGTGCGCTCGGGTCGCCCCGGACGGCGTAGCGGTCGGCGGGGATGTTCGCGAAATTGTCGGACTTCGAGTGCACGATGATCGAGGTCCCGTCAGGACCGAACAGCTGGTCCAAGGTGAAGGTGTCGAGCACGAACTTCGTGTACCCGCGGCCGTTCGACCGCACGAGCACCGAAGGAAGCTGGCCGATGGGCAGTCCGGTGTGGTGGTCCATCGGCATCAGGTGGCCGCCCGCCGCGGTGAACGGGTTTTTCGGGTCGCCGACGGTGCAGTTTCCCTTTTCGTGGACGTGCATGCCGTGGAAACCGGGCGCGAAATGACCGGTGAGGTACACCTCGACCCAGACGGCCTTCGCCCGGCTGTCGGCGGTGAACCACGCGGAGCCGACCTCGTTGCCCTTGGCGTCCTTCAGCGTGGCGGAGGCGGAGTCGCCGTCGCGGTAAGCCGCACCGGCCGGCTGCCGGGCGGTGTCCGGCGACTGCTGGCCGAGCTGGCTGCTTGCCGCCGGCGCCACGCCCACGACCAGTGCGCAGGCACCCAACGCGCCTGCCACCAACTTAGTTCTGCGCACGGTATCTCCCTGAGGGCACTGGTGATCTATGACCGATACAGAATCGGGCCTCGCCTTCTCCGTGACCAGGGGCCAGATGGAACTAAAAGAATCCGGCACGCGGCGGAACGTCCATCTTGCGCGGAACTCTCGTTCACGAAGAATGTTCGGCGATCAGCCGCTTCACCGTCTCGTACACCGGTTTCGGGGAATAATCGTCCCGCAGCAATCCGAACCGATTCTCCCGAGGGCCGCTCGACAACCCGTCCCGCAGCCCGAAAATCTCGTAGGTGTCCACGCCCGCCTCAGCTGCCAGTCCGAACACCGTGCGCGCGACGGATTCCATCACCTGGACCTGTTTTTCCTCCGAATTCTCCGGACCCGTCGGCCAACCGGTCTCGGTGATGTGCATCGGCACCGTCGCCGGGACCCCGATCTCCGACGCGGATTCGCGAAACGACCGCACGACATGGGCCACCGCTCCGGCCAATGCGTCGGCGGGCACTGGCCGGAAGACATCCGGAAAGAAGTCCAAGCCGAGGAAATCAATGCGATTCAGCACTTCTGGGTCTACCGCCGAGCGCACTGCTTCCCAGAACGGATCGCCGGGCAGCGCGACCGCGGCGTTGAACCCGATCAGCACGTCGGCCCCGAGCCGCGCCCGCTCGTCCACCGCCGCCGCGAGCCCGGCGCCGAGCGCCTCGTAACAGCCAGGACTGCCGCCGTCCAGCGGCGCGGCCACGTTGACCTCCTCGCAGACCTGCAATTTCCCGCCGCCCGACTCGGCAACCTCGCGAACCGCCGCGCGCACCGCGTCGGCGAACCCGTCCGGATCGACCTCCGGACTGCCGTAGCCGAGCACGTAGTCCACCACTCGCCCGTCGCCGAGGTACGACGCCGCGTCCGGCGGCGTCGGCTCGTGCGGGCCCCGGTAGTGGCGATAGCACCGCACGTAGAACCGTTCCGTGCCTTTCGCCAGGTCCCGCAACGCTTCCGCCGTCCGTTCGACGTCCTCCGGCGGCGCGTCGATGAACGTTTCCAGCCGCACCAGATCGGTGCTGACGACGCCGGGCCACACGCCAAAGGTGATCATGACCATCCCTCTCCATAGTCGTATACGAACAACCGTACTCGTATACGACTAGCGTGCGCTACCCTGGTCCGGTGCCGACGAACGCTCTCGACAACCCGCTAGTGCTGCCGATGCTCGGCCTGCTCGTGGAAACCCCGCGCCACCAGTACGCGCTCCTGCGCGAACTCCGCACGCGTTACCCGTTCCTGAACCCGAAGACGTCGACCGTCTACACGCTGGTCGGCACGCTGACCCGGCACGGACTCGTCGCGCCGGACGGCGACGGCGACCCGCGGCCGGTGCGGCTGACCGAAGACGGTCTCGCCGATTTCCGCGAGCGGATCGAACGGCAACTCCGCGACGCCGACCCGAACCTCGATTCCCGGTTCCTGATCGCGCTGGCCTATCTCGGCGCGCTTCCGCCGGCGCACGCGGTCACCCTGCTGCGAGACCGGGCCGAACGGGTCCGAGAACAGCACCGCGAGCTTTCCGCGACGCTCGATAATGCCGATTTGCCGGAAATGCAGATGATCGAGGTGCATTTCCTGGTTTCCCGGCTCCGCCACGACGCCGCGTGGCTCGCCCGCACCGCGGACCGGATCGAGAGCGGAGACCTCGTCCCGCCCCGGTGAGCACAGCTTTCATCGTGATTTCATCGCCGCCCCTTACCGTGCGCGAGTGCCCGGCGGAAGCCTGCCGGGCAAAGGCGAAGGCGGGGGTATGACCGGAGAATCCGGATCGGTGGTCGACGCCGCGTCGGCCGGGGTGGAGAACCTGGCGGGCTCGGCGCTCGCGGGACTCGACAAGGCGGGGCCGGTCGGCGACCTGGCCCGGCCGGTGGTGTCGGCGCTGCGCAACGTGTGGGAGGGCTACTTCGGGGCCCCGGTCCCGCCGGGCAGCACCAACTGGAACGCTTACACGCACCAGCAGCTGTACCAGATGCTGTGGGAGAAGGCCGACGTCGGCGACGTCAGCACGGTCGCCGCGGAATGGCAGCGGCACGGTTCGGAAATGCGCACGCACGCCGATTCGCTCAAATCGCAGCGGGGGACGCTGCACGAGAACTGGAGCGGACAGGCCGCCGAACGCGCGTCCGGGCGGCTGGGTTCGCTCGGCGACCGCGCGTCCGGGATCGGCGACCGCGCCGGGACCGTCGGCGGCGCGGCCCAGAACGCGGGCGATTCGCTCGCCGTCGCGCGCAACACCATGCCGAAGCCGCCAGGCGACCCGACTGGGGGCGCAGTCGCCGCCGCGGCGGCCGGAGCGGGTGCGGGCGCGGTCATCGGCGGGATCCTCGGAGCCGGGGCGGGCGGCATCGGCGCCGGTCCGGGCGCGTTGATGGGCGCGGCGATCGGTGCGGTCGCGGGCGGCGGGGCGAGCCTGTTCGCCTCGAATGTCGCCGCGGCGGAGCAGAAAGCCGAAGCGGTGCACGTGATGCAGCGCTACGAAGCCAGCCTGCACAAGAGTTCGCACGCGATCAATCCGCCGCCCGCCGGGTCCACGACCGCGGATTCCTACGGCGCGGACGACTCGACCAGCGCGTCGAGCTACGCCGGTCCGCTCGGCGGAGCCGGATCGGGCGCGGGCAGCGGCATGCCGTGGGGAGCGCTGACCACCGCGGCCCCGGTCGAATCGGGCCTGTCGGCCGGAATTCGCTCCGCGCTCGGCATGGAGGGCGCGATGCTCGCCCGCAACGCCGCGATGGCGGAGATGGCCGCCGCTCGCGCGGCCAGCGGCAACGGCATGATGCCCGGCCGCGGCGCGGGCGCCTCGCAGGAGGAGGAAGAGGAGCACAAGAACAAGATGCCGGTGCTCGACCAGCCGCTCCTGCACCCCGAGGACAAGACCATCAGCCCGGTGATCGGGCTGTGATCGGCAAGAAAGACAGGAGCACCCGATGACCGGCCACGAGGTCGCCCCGAACGCGCTGGACCGCCAGGTCGCCGCGCTGGGCAGACTCGGCGAGCAGACCGGGGAACTCGTCGGTTCGGCGGGACGGCTCGCCGACCGGCTCCCGCAGCTGGGCACCGCGCCGCCCGCGCTGCACCTGGCCCAGCGGCTGCGCGAGGCCGCCGGGCACGCCGGGCTGACCGGCGAGCTGGGCGCGGCGGACACCGAACTGACCGGGTTCCACGAGGCGCTGCAGGCAGGCATCCGGCGCTATCAGGAGAACGAATCCGGCGTGCAGCAAGCGTTCCAGCGGCTCGAACGGCAAGCCGAATGACCGCCGCACTGCCCCGGGTCGGCGACGAGACCGTCCACATCGGACTCGTCGAGGCCGACCTGCTGGCCGCGCACGCCGGGGCGAGCTGGCCGTTTCCGTTGCAGGTACCGTCTTACGGGCGGATCGACGGCGAGCGCGAGATCCTGTTCGCCACTGCCGGGCAGGCGCTGCAGGCACGCGGGCTCGCGGACGACTCCGGGCCGGACGGCCTCGCCGCGGAAGCCGTGACCGCACTGCGCGAATGTCGCGGCATCGTTGATTTGGTGGTGGCGGACGCCGAGGGGGCGACCGCCGTCACCGCACTCGTCTACCGGTCCTCGGCGCTGATCTGCCGTCAGCGGCTCGAGGCCGACACGCTGTCGGTGCGCCGGGTGGACGAAACGGCGCTGGTGGACGCCGTGCTCGCGGAAATCCCGAAGGTGGAGGCAGCCCGCACGATGCCGGTCACGCTGCCCGCGCACGCGGTGAAGGAGGCGATGGCGCTCACCGACGACGAGGACGACACCTCCCGCGCCCACCGCTTGCGCGACCTCGTCCGCGACAGCGGCGGCGACCCGGCGGCGCTGGACAGCCTCGTCGGCCTGGTCGTCCCGCTGACCGGCCGCGGCCAGCTCGGCGCGACCCGCGACGGGCGCACCCGGGAGGGCCGCGAACTGTCCTGGATGGACGGTCCGCGCGGCCGCGTCCGGATCAACCCCGCGCGCGACGGCTGGCTCAGCGTGAACTCGCTGCGTCAGGCCGACCTGCGCTTCGCCCTCGGCGAGCTGGCCACCGCCGCGCGGCGGCCGCGATGACCGCACCGAAACCGACCGGAGGACCTTCCGTGCCGATCCAAGACTCGGCGGCCTGGCTCGCCGACTACCAGAAAAACCTGTCCCGGATGCAGGCCAACGCCGAGGCCGCGAGCGCGAACCTCAGCCGCGTCGGCGGCCGGGCCGCTTCTCCGCGCGGCGAGGTCGAGGTCGAGGTGGGCCCGAGCGGCGCGCTGACCGACCTGCGGCTGAGCCCCGCCGCCCGCGCGCTGGAAGCCGACGCGCTCGCCCGGCTCATCCTCGCGACCGTCCACGACGCGCACCGCCAAGCCGGCGCCCAGGTCGTGGACATCATGACCGACTACGTCGGCGCCGGCCCCGCACTCCAGCTGGTCCGCGACAACCTGCCGGTCGAGGCCGCCCCCGCCGCCCCGCGCCAGGAAGACGACTACTTCGCGAACCCGGGGATCATCTCGTGACCGCCGGTTTCGAGGTCGACCCCGCGCAGTTGCGCCGGCACGCGGCCACCGTCGGCGACCTGGCCGACCGGCTCGGCAATGTCGCCCGCAGCGCCCCGTCCGGACTCGGCGACCAGGCGCTCGGCGTCTTCGTGCAGTTCCTCACCGCGGGCCTGCAGTCGGCGGTCGGCAAGACCAACGACGCCGTCTCGCACGCATCGTCCACTGTGGACAAAGTGAGCGGGAACCTGACTCAGGCGGCGGAAAGCTACGAACGCCGCGACCAGGGCAACGCGGCCGCGCTGCCGGGGAAGGACCTCCCGTGACCGACTCCAGCCAGCTGCTGACCGACCTGAAAACCACCACGCAGGCGGTCGAAAACCACGACTGGGTGTCCGCCGGACTCGGCGGCGCCACGACCGCGCTCGACCTGCTCGGCGCGTCGCAGGACCCGCTCGCCGCGCTGACGTCGGCCGGGTTCGGCATGATCACCGAACTGGTGCGGTTCCTGGAGGAGCCGCTGAAACAGTTGCAGGGAAACCCGGATTCGGTGTCGTCGCACTCGCAGGGCATGGAAGGCGGCGGCCAGCAGGTGTCGTCCGTCGCGGACGATTACCGGCAGTCCGCAGGCCCGGAAACGTCAGGGTGGAGCGGTTCTTCGGCTTCCAGCTACCGCGACAACAGCTCGCAGCACGCGGACTGCGTCGAGGCGGTCGGCCAGGCGGGCATCGCGATGGCCAAGGCGGCTACCGGCGCGGGGAAGGTCGTCGCGAAGGCGCAGCAGGAGGTCGGCGGGCTTATTTCGGAGGCCGTCGGACAGATTATCCAGCTGATGACGCAGGCTTTCGCCGCCGCTCAGGCGACGTTCGGCGCGAGCATCGCGGCGGCGATCCCGCAGGCGGTGGCGATCGCTACCCAGTACGGCGGGCAGATCGCGCAGAAGCTCGGGGTTCTGCTGTCGGATTCGGACAATTTGCTGCAGCTGATCACCTCGGTGACCCAGGGGCTGGAGGCGGCTACACAGCTGATGACGAAGCTGAGCGAGGCTTCGAAGAGCGGTTCCGGGGAGAGTTCCAGCTCTTCGGATTCTTCGCAGACTTCGTCGAGTTATCCGTCGTCTTCGCAGTACTCCAGTTCGTCAGACTCGCAGTACTCGGATTCCTCGGACTCGGACTCGGACTCTGCTCTGGACTCGGCGGATTCGCAGTACCCGGGCCAGAACCGCCCGCGCACTCCGGTCAGCACTGCCCAGCAGAGCTGACGAGTTCGACCTCGAAGCCGTCGTCGTTCTGCAAGTACGCGGCATAGTGCTCCGCGCCGCCCGCATGGGGATGTTTCTCCGGAAACATCAGCTGCCACCCGTGCCGGGCGCCGTCGGCGGCCAGCCGCTCGACCGTCGCGGCGTCCTCGACGTGAAAAGCGAGGTGGTTCAGCCCCGGACGGCAGCGGTCGTGCCTGTCCGCAGTCAGCGCCGGGGATTGCTCGACCACGAGATACGTCGGGCCAAGCCGCCAGCTGCGGCCGGCCGCCCAGTCCTGGAACTGTCGATATCCGAGCTCCTCCAGCAGCCAGCCCAGCGACGCCACCGCGCGGCCGAGGTCCGGCACCCACAACTCGACATGGTGCAGGGTCCCGTGTTCACTCACGAGGGACCCCGATCCGAGCTGAGCACCGTCCGCAGCTCCCGGTCCAGCTCCGCCCCCGGTTCGACATCCAAATCCGTCCGCAGCCGCTCCCGCATCCGCCGATGCACCGCCAGCGCGTCCGCCCGGCGGCCACCGCCGTGGAGCGCCCGCATCAGCAGCACCGCCAACGGCTCCCGATGCGGATGCACCGCCAGCAGCGCCGACAGCTCGTGCACCACCTCGTCAGTCCGCCCCAGCTTCAACTGCAGCAACGCTTTCTCCTGCACCAACGTCAACCGCCGCTCAGTCAGCCGCAGGCGCTCCCCCTCGACGAACGGGCCCGGCAACCCGGCCAACGGCTCGCCGTGGAACAGGGCCAGCGCACCGGCGTAAGCATCGACAGCGGCCGACGGATCGCCGCCGTGGGTGGCGGTCGTGGCTTCCGAGATCCGGTCGGTCAGCTCGGTGACGTCCAGCCGCACTCGCTCTCGAGCGAAGCGGTATCCGCCGCGATCGCTGCCGATGACTGAGTCTTCCGTCCTCTCGCCGACCGCACGCAAGCATTTCCGCAGTCGATGCACGTACACCGGCACCACCCGGCCACCGGTGCCCGGCGGTTCCAGCCCCCACACGCCGTCGAGCAGTTCCCCGGGGCTGACCGTCTCGCCGGGTCGCAGGACCAGCGCCGCCAGCAGCGCCTGCTGCCGCACCGGGCCCAGGTCCAGCAGGTTCGGTCCCCGCCAGGCTTGCAACGGCCCGAGGACGCTGAACCGCAGCGAGTCCGGACCGGCCGGAGCCGGGGCCGCGCCGGGGGTGACCAGGCCGTGGTCGAAGGCGTAGACGATGCCCGCCGCCCGGTCGCGGAGGCGGAGTTTCGCGCACACCCGCTCGAAATGCGCCTCGACCGTACTCGCGGAAATCCCCAGCGTTCCGGCGATTTCCGCGTCCGTCAGCCCCCGGGCCACCGCAGTCAGCACATCCAGTTCACGCGGCGTCAACAACCCGGACGGGACCGCCGGGCGCTCGGCAGCCGCCTGGCGATAGGTCGTGAGCACGCGTCCGGTGACCGCCGGATCCAGCCACGCCTCGCCCATCGCGACGGCTCGCACCGCGCGGATCAGGTCCTCCGCCGAAGAATCCTTCAAGACGTACCCGACGGCACCCGCGCGCAGCACTCCGGCGAGCAGCTCGTCGTCGTCGAACGTGGTCAGCGCGAGCACCGGCGGGCGCGGGCCGGACGCGCGCAGCCGCCGCGTCGCCTCGATGCCGTCGACGCGCTTCATCCGCAGGTCCATCACCACTGCGTCGACCCGGTCGACCCCGCCGGCCGCTTCGAGCGCGGCCGGGACCTCGTCGCCGTCCGCGCACTCCCCCACCACCGCGAACCCGTCGCGGCGGCGCAGGATCAACCGCAGGCCCGACCGCACCAATTCCTGGTCGTCAACCAGCAAGACCCGTATTTCCTCCGACGCCGCGGTCACGACACGACCTCGCGCGCCAGCGGCACCGTCACGTCGACTACCCACTCGCCGTCCTCGGGCCCGGCAGCCAACCGCGCGCCGAGCTGGCCCGCGCGCGCCGTCATGCCCGCCAACCCCGAACCGCCCGCATTGCGCGCGGCGCCGTTGTGTCCATTGCGGACGGTCAACCGGGCATCCTCAGCGCCGATCTCCAGCCGTACCAACGCCTTCTCCGCCGGGGCATGTTTGACCACGTTCGCCAGCGACTCCTGGACGATCCGGTAGAGCCCCAGCCCCACCGTGTTGTCGACCGCGGTCACGTCGCCCTCCAGTTCGTAGTCCGCGACCAGCCCGGCCGCGCACGTTTCGGCCACCAGCTCCGCGATGTCGCCCGCACCGGGCAACGGCCGCGTCCCCGCCGACTCCTGCGAGAGCAATCCAACCGTGCGGCGGATATCGGCCATCGCCGCCCGTCCGATCCGCTCCGCCTCGGTGAGCGCCGCGACGGCCTCGTCGATGTCGCGGTCCGTGCGCAGCCCGTGCCGCGCGCCCGTGACGTGCAGCAACGTGATGCTCAGCGAATGCGCGACGACGTCGTGCACCTCGCGCGCGATCCGCTGCCGCTCGCCGAGCCGCGCCTGTTCGCGCACGGCCTCCTGCTTGCCGCGCTCGGCGTCCAGCGCGCGCACGTACCAGCGCAGCATGAACCCGGCGGCCATCCCGACCACCACCGCGAGCGTGTACACGGGGAACCCGACGAGCCCGACCGTCAACGCGGCGGCCCCGAGCAGCGCGACCGCCCCGCCGGTCGCCGCGAACGCGACCCGCGCCGTCGCGATCGACCCCAGTTCGCCGGTGAGCACGGCCAACGGCATCGGCGCGAAGTCCGGCACCACCGGATACGCCAGCAGCAGCCCGATCCCGGCGAGCATCCCGAGCGCCTTCAGCCACGACGGCGCGAGCCGCCCGGTGAACGCGAACAGCAGCGACGACGACGTGGCCAGCAGAAACCCGGCGAGCGCGACCGGCAGCGCGGGCCCGACCCGCTGCCCCACCGCCACGACCAGCCCGATCACCGTGAAGGCGGTCGTCCCCATCGGCACCCACCAGGGCAGCGTGAGCCCCGACTGGGCCAAGCCGTCCGCCAGCCGGCCCCGGAGCCGGTCCCTCGCTGTCTCCCACACGGGGTCCAGCCTAGAAAACCGCGTCGGAAGCCGCCGAGCGTATCGGCGATACGATGCCGCGTGCGCTTCGCTCGCCTCTTCCTCCTGCTGACACTGCTGCCCCTCACCGCGTGCGCGACCGGGAAGGACGCGGTCAGCCAGTCGGACACCTTCGAATTCGTCTCGCCGGGTGGGCAGACGACCATCCACTATCCCGTGCCGCAGCGCAAAAAGGTGGCCGAACTCAAGGGCCCGAGCCTGCGCGAGCCCGGCAAGGACATCTCGCTGGCCGAGTACTCCGGCAAAGTCGTCCTGCTGAACCTCTGGGGCGCCTGGTGCGGGCCGTGCCGGGCCGAATCGCGCACCTTGCAGACCATCGCGGACGCCGGGCGGGGTCGCGGGATCCAGGTGCTCGGCCTCAACGTCCGCGACAACCAGAAGTACGCCGCCGACTTCGTCAAGGACCTCGGGCTCGGCTACGAGTCGATCTTCGACCCCTCCGGCCGGGTCGCCCTGCGACTGCGCGGCCTGCCGCTGGCCGCGGTGCCGATCTCGCTGATCGTGGACAAACAGCAACGAGTCGCGGCCGTCTATCTCGGCGCTGTCCTGCGGACCGACGTCCAGCCCACCCTCGACAGCGTGCTCGCCGAGTAGACCGGCCAAGGTCCAGACCGTTCAAGCGGCGTGCGCCTACCATGGGCGGATGACCGCGAGTGGCTACAACCGCCGGGAACGTCCCGCCAAGCCCGCGCTGAGCCGCGAGGGCATCATCGCGGCCGCTCTCGACGTCGTGCGCCGCGAAGGGGCCGAGCGCGTCACCATGCGGCGGCTCGCGAAGGAACTGGACACCGGACCGGCCTCGCTCTACGTCTACGTCCGCGACACCGACGAACTCCACGCCGCCGTGCTCGACGAACTCCTCGGCGAAGTCACCGCCACGACCGCCGGCTCCGACTGGCGGAGTCGCTTGTGGACAGTCGTGTCCACCTACCGCGACGTCCTCTACGCCCACCCCGGGCTCGCCCGCGTCGCGCTCGTGAGCCCGTTGAACGGGCCGAACTACCTCGCCATCGTCGACACCGTGCTCGGCCTCCTCGCCGAAGCCGGGGTGCCGTCCGGCCCCGCCGCGTGGACGGTCGACCTGCTGCTGCTCGTCGCCACCGCCAGCGCGGTCGAGCACAGCACCCGCAAGGACCGCCCGGACTCGCAGCAGCGGCACGACGCGCTCGCCGAAACCGTCCGCGGCCTCTCGCCCGAAACGCATCCGCACATCGTCGCGGCGAGCGAGAACCTGTTCTCCGGCAACGCGGACACGCGTTCCCGATGGGCGATCGACGCCCTCCTCAACGGCGCGCGCACGACCCCGCTTCCCGATTAAATGGTTCAGACCATAATCGAACGGTTTCCCCAAGAGTCCATAATGGACCAGTACGCCGGAATAGCGACGTTAACGGGCGCAATGTCCGCTTGATCGATCCTCTCTATTTCCGCAGTTGATGCGGTCCCTCCTTTCGTAGGTTCCCGGAAAATTTCCGCCGATCTACCTTTGCAGTGGTCGGATCCACCTCCCCACCCTTTCCGCTTTCTTTTTCTGCATGTCCAAAGGAGTACCAGGATGCAGATCAGAAAAACGTCCGCACTCGTTTCCCTGCTCGCCGCGGCCGGTCTGGCCGCGGCGATGGGCGCGGCCCCTGCCACCGCGGCCGCCGCCCAGCACCACCCGCAGCACCTCAAGCACGGCCTCGGGCTGAACGTCGCCGGGCTGAAGGCCGCGCAGGCCAGGATGCACGCCCACGCGAACTCCGCGCTCCCCGTGCACCCGCGCGCCACCGCCGAACTGCCCTCCAGCGGCGACCTCACCCAGTACGCCAACGCCCCCGGCGACCAGGGCCAGGTCGGCGCGTGCGTCACCTGGGCCACCGGCTACACCGGCTACGGCGTCCTGATGAACGAGCAGGGCATCACCGGCGGTCCGATGGCCCCGATGTTCATTTACTCCCAGATCGCCCAAGGAAACGACCAGGGCACCTGGGCGAGCGTCGCGCTGCCGATGGAACAGCAGCAGGGCATCGACACCAAATCCGACTACTGGCAGGGCGATTTCGACTACACCACTCAGCCCGACCAGAACGAAAAGTCGAATGCGGCGCACTACAAGCTGTCCGGCTACACGCAATTGTCGACGAGCGGCGACGCGGCGCGGTCCGACATCGAGAACGCCATTTCCCAGGGCGAGCCGGTCGCGATCGGGTTCAATGTGCACCAGAGCTTCATGAACCTGGACTCCTCGACCGCGAGCGACTACTCGTATCTGCCCGGCGACTCGGGCAGCGACCCGGTCGTCGGCGGGCACGAGGTGACCATCGTGGCCTACAACGACCAGGGCGTGAAGATCGAGAACAGCTGGGGATCCGGCTGGGGCGCAAGCGGTTTCGTGACCGTGCCGTGGTCGTTCTTCAGCACCGGCGACGTCGACGAGGTCAACGCGATGGGCAAGCTCGTCCAGAGCTGACCCCTCGGCGGTAAGCACGGCGAAGAAAAAGGGCTCCTTGCGGGAATTCCCGCAAGGAGCCCTTTTCCGATCAGCCGATCAGGAAACTCAGACCAGGTCGTACCGGTCGTTGTTCATGACCTTGTGCCACGCGGCGACGAAGTCGCGGACGAACTTCTCCTTGGCGTCGTCGCTGCCGTAAACCTCGGCGACGGCGCGCAGTTCGGAGTTCGAGCCGAACACCAGGTCGTTGCGGGTGCCGGTCCACTTGACCTCGCCGGTGGCGAGATCGCGGGCCTCGAAGGACTCCGCGTGCGAGCCCTCGCCGTCGGCCGGCTTCCACTCGGCGCCCATGTCGAGCAGGTTGACGAAGAAGTCGTTCGTCAGCGTGCCCGGCCGGTCGGTGAGCACACCGGCAGCCGAGTTCTGGTAGTTCGCGCCCAGCACGCGCAGGCCGCCGACCAGCACGGTCAGCTCCGGCGCGCTCAGGTTGAGCAGGTTCGCCTTGTCGACCAGCAGGTACTCCGACGGCAGCGGGTTGGCCTTGCCGCGGTAGTTGCGGAACCCGTCGGCCTTCGGCTCGAGCGGCGCGAACGAGTCCGCGTCGGTCTGCTCCTGCGTCGCGTCGGCGCGGCCCGGCGTGAACGGAACGGTGACGTCGACGCCGCCGTCCTTCGCCGCCTTCTCGACACCAGCCGCGCCGGCCAGCACGATCAGGTCGGCGAGCGAGATCTTCTTGCCGCCGGTCTGCGCGCTGTTGAACGCTTCCTGGACGCCCTCGAGCGTGCGAAGCACCTGAGCCAGCTCGTCGGGCTCGTTGACCTCCCAGCCGCGCTGCGGCTCGAGGCGGATGCGGGCGCCGTTCGCGCCGCCGCGCTTGTCGCTGTGGCGGTAGGTCGAAGCCGACGCCCACGCGGTGGACACCAGCTGCGCGACCGACAGGCCCGACTCGAGCAGCTTCGCCTTCAGGTCCGCGACGTCCGCGTCGTTGACCAGCTCGTGGTCGACGGCCGGAATCGGGTCCTGCCAGATCAGCTCCTCCTGCGGCACCAGCGGGCCGAGGTAGCGCTGGATCGGGCCCATGTCGCGGTGGGTGAGCTTGTACCAGGCGCGGGCGAAGGCGTCCGCGAACTGGTCCGGGTTCTCGTAGAACCGGCGCGAAATGGGCTCGTAGACCGGGTCGAAACGCAGCGCCAGGTCCGAGGTCAGCATGCTCGGCGCGCGGTTGAGCTCACCGCTCTCCGGGTCCGGCACGGTGCCCTGCGCGGCGTTGTTCTTCGGCTTCCACTGGTGCGCGCCCGCGGGGCTCTTGGTCAGTTCCCACTCGTAGGTGAACAGGTTGTGGAAGAACCAGTTGCTCCACCGCGTCGGGGTCGGGGTCCAGGTGACCTCGAGCCCGCTGCCGATCTGGTCGCGGCCCTTGCCGCTGCCGAAGCTGTTCTTCCAGCCGAGGCCCATCTGCTCGATCGGGGCGGCCTCGGGCACCGCGCCGACGTTCGCGTCCGCGTCGCCCGCGCCGTGCGTCTTGCCGAAGGTGTGGCCGCCGGCGATGAGGGCGACGGTCTCCTCGTCGTTCATCGCCATCCGGGCGAACGTCTCGCGGATGTCGCGCGCCGAGGCGATCGGGTCCGGGTTGCCGTTCGGGCCTTCCGGGTTCACGTAGATGAGGCCCATCTGGACCGCGGCGAGCGGGTTGTCCAGCTCGCGGTCGCCCTTGTAGCGCTCGTCGCCGAGCCAGGTGCGCTCCGGGCCCCAGTAGATGTCCTCGTCCGGCTCCCACACGTCGGCGCGGCCGCCGGCGAAGCCGAAGGTCTTGAAGCCCATGGTCTCGAGCGCGCGGTTGCCCGCGAAGACCATCAGGTCGGCCCACGAGATCTGCTTGCCGTACTTCTTCTTGACCGGCCACAGCAGCCGGCGCGCCTTGTCGAGGCCGACGTTGTCCGGCCAGCTGTTCAGCGGCGCGAACCGCTGCTGGCCGCCGCCCGCCCCGCCGCGGCCGTCGTCGATCCGGTAGGTGCCGGCGCTGTGCCAGGCCATCCGGATGAACAGCGGGCCGTAGTTGCCGAAGTCGGCGGGCCAGAATTCCTGCGACGTGGTGAGCAGCGCGTCGACGTCGCGGGTCAGCGCGTCGAGGTCGAGGCTCTTGAACGCCTTGGCGTAGTCGAAATCCCCGCCCATCGGGTCCGCCGCGGGGGCGTGCTTCCGGAGGATCTTCAGGTTGAGCTGGTTCGGCCACCAGTCACGGTTCGCGGCACCCTCGGAGGGGTACCCCATGCGGCCGGTGACCGGGCATCCCGCCGTGCGGTCGTCGGCAACGGAATCAAGCGATTCGGACAACAGAAATCCTTCCGGGAATCATGTCTTGCTCAGGAACTCGGCACAGCGGAACAAGCGGGGCAGCGCCCCCAGTAGACGACCTCGGCTTCTTCGACGACGAAACCGTGCGTCTGCGAAGCGGTCAGGCAGGGAGCCTCGCCGACCGCGCAGTCGACGTCCTCGATGGCACCGCACGAACGGCACACGACGTGGTGGTGGTTGTCCCCTACCCGGGCCTCGTACCGCGCGACCGAACCGGGCGGCTGGATGCGCCGCAGCAGCCCCGCCTCGGTCAGTGCGCGCAGCACGTCGTAGACGGCCTGGTGGGAAACCTCGCCGAGATCCGCGCGCACCATGCCGATGACGGATTCGGTGTCCGCGTGCGCGTTGGCGTGCACCGCGGAGAGCACGGCCACCCGAGGGCGCGTGATCCGCAACTGCACTCCGCGCAGCAGCTGCTCGAAGTCCGTGGTCGTCGGCATGCCCCGGAGTCTGCCGGATTTTCTGGAATGAATCAAGAATCTGTCACCCACTCCGGTTGTCCTCCTCCTGGCGGTCGCTTGACAGCGCCGGAGGGCTACTGTGAGTAGGCCAAAGAGACGCCCGACACATCCGAGGTGACGCCAGAAATGACCGAGGCCGTCGAATCGCCCAGTTCGCATCCGGTCGGGGTCGACATCACGCGAGCGAGCATCGCCCGGGTGTACGACGCCGCGCTGAACGGCACGAACAACTACGAGATCGACCGCAGGGTGCTCGACCAGGTGCGGACGGTGGCCCCGGAGGTCAACGACCTCGCCTGGGCCAACCGCAACTTCCTCATCCGGGCCTGCCGGTTCCTCGCCACCCAGGGCAGGGTCACCCAATACCTCGACTGCGGTTCCGGGCTGCCCACCGCGGAGAACACGCACCAGGTCGTGCAGCGGATCATCCCGGACGCCCGCGTGCTGTACGTGGACAACGACCCGGTGGTCCTCGCGCACGGGCGCGCGCTGCTCGAAGAGAACGAGAACACCCGGTTCGTCGAGGCGGACATCTTCAAGCCCGAGCAGATCCTGCAGAACGAGACGGCGCGCGAGTTCCTCGACTGGACGAAGCCGATCGCGTTGCTGCACAACGGAACCCTGCACCACTACCTCGGCGACGACTACGAGGAGATGATGCGGACCTACGTCGACGCGCTGCCGTCCGGGTCGTTCGTGGTGGTCGCGCACTTCCTCGACCCGAAGACCGAGGCGCACAGCGCGATCGCCCGGCGGATGGAGGAGAAGTTCACGCACAGCCCGATGGGCAGCGGCCTCTTCCGCACGTGGGACGAGATCGGGCGGATGTTCGGCGGCACCGAACTGGTCGACCCGGGCCTGGTCCTGTGCGAGGACTGGTGGCCGGACGGCCCGCGGTACCAGCCGCTGAACCAGGTCCAGGAGTGCATCGCGGGCGGGGTCGGCCGGAAGGCCTGACGCTTCTCGCTTGACTGTCCGTGAAGGGCCCCTTGAAGGAATCTGATTCCTTCAAGGGGCCCTTCACGGGCGTTCGACGATGCGGAAATCCAGCTCGGACAACGGCGAATCCGGGTTGAGCGCCACGCCGACCGTGCGCAGGGTGTCGTCGAGGATCGACCAGACCCAGCGGGCGAGCAGCTGGCGCAGATCGTCGCGGTCGATGCCGCGCGGGGCCTCGAGCCAGTGCGCGGTGCTGGATTCGACCAGCCCGACCAGTCCGTAGGCGATGGTCTCGCCGACCCGCTGGTCCGCGCCGAACAGGCCGAGGTAGTACTCGAACAGCACGGTCAGCTGCCGGGCGATCGCGGTCTTGACGTCCGCGACGACGTCGCGCGGCCCGGTCACCGACTGGCGCATCAGATATTGGTAAAGCTCGCGGTGTTCGGAAAGCCATTCGATATGCGCGCCGATCGTCGCGTGCACCATGTCGCGCGGGGTTCCGGAAACTCCCCACAGCGGCGAGAATTGCGCGCCGAGCATTTCCGCCGCGCGCAACGCGATAGCGCGCTGCAGATCCGCGGTGTCGGCGAAATGCTTGTAAATGCGCGTGCGAGCGACACCGGCCTCGTCGGCGATCTGCTCGGTGGACACCTCCGGCCCGTATCGGGCGATCGCGCGCATCCCGGCTTCCACGAATTCCCGGCGCCGGCGTTCCCGCTGCCCTGCCCACCGGGTGGCCCGCCCGTCGGACGGAGTGCCTGAGGACGTCATCCGCGCGAGTGTATCGCCGGGTCACATACTGGATACGGCGCTGTACCTGTTACTTTGGGTATAGAGGGATGACTGTCAGTGGTCGGCGATGCCTCGATGTAGCAGTCGCTTTCACAGCGGCAGTTGCTTCGATGTGACCCAGATCATGGACCGGGAATGCGTCATCGGCACGCGGGGAGCGAGTCGCGTCGATGAAGCGAGCGTCGCCCACAAGGGTGGCGTGCAGGGAGGAACACATGGACGGCGAACAGCACCGGCCCGAACTGTCCACCGGTCACCGGGTCACCTACCTGGTCGGCCAGCGCACCGGCAGGCGGCAGCTGTGCAGGCGCGGGGTGGTCACCGGAGCCCCGGTCACCGACGACGCGACGGCGGTCACCTGGGTCCCGGTCCAGGTCGACGGCCAGGCGAGAGACGCGAACCCGCAGTGGATCGCGGCCGACGCGATCATCGACGTGGTGAGCGCATCATGAGCGGCGAGCAGGCCGTGGCCACCCCGATCTTCGACGGCGTGGTCGCCGAGGCCGGGCTGGACTGGTCCGAAGAGGACGTTCCGGCCGGCGGCAAGGGCGGGACGGACGAGGCCAAGAAGGCGGGCTCCGGCAAGTAACCGCCGTTCCCCAGCTCCGCACCGGCTCTCCGGCGCGGTACTCGCGCGCGCCCGCATCCCGGCGGGAGGGCGCGATGCGGCCACTTCGGTGTCACCGGTTCGCGCGTTCGATACTGCACTCGTCCGGGTGAACTGCGCGACGCCGATTGCCGGTGAATGCGGGCCATTTCGCCGTCCGCCGGTCGATCCATGCCGCGCATCGCCAGATACTCACAAATTCGTCCAGCGTTACGCAAAAGATCAACGGCGTGCTTCGTCCAAATACCGCAGCACCGCCGTAACCCGCCGATCCGCGCTGTCGTCCGGAGCCAAATCCAGTTTCGCGAAAATGCTGCGGATGTGTTTGTGCACCGCGCCGTCGGTCACCACTAACCGTTCCGCGATCGCGCCGTTTCCCAAACCCTGCGCCATCAGCGCCAGCACATCCCGTTCCCGCGGACTGAGCCGTTCCAATCCGGAATCCGCGCGCGTCCGGGTCAGCAATTGCGCCACCACTTCCGGATCGATCGCCGTTCCGCCGTCGGCGACCCGGTTCAGCGCTTCCATGAACTCGTCAACCCGGCCGACGCGTTCCTTCAGCAGATACCCGAGCCGCGCGCTGCCGCCGCCCAGCAGGTCGGTCGCGAAGGCCTGCTCGACATATGCCGACAGCACCAGCACCGCGAGCCCCGGCCGTCGGCGACGGGCTTCGACGGCCGCGACGATGCCCTCGTCGGTGTGCGTCGGCGGCATCCGGACGTCCACGACCGCGGTATCCGGCTCGTATTTGTCCACCGCGGCAAGGAAATCGGCCGGGTTGTCCGTGGTCGCGACGACGTCGAGGCCCTCCGCGCGCAACAGCAGCGCGAGGCCTTCACGCAGCAACGGGTCGTCCTCGGCGATCACAATCCGCATGGCAGGCTCACAGTCAGAGTGGTCGGTCCGCCGGCGGGGCTCGCCAGCGCGAAAGTTCCGTCGAGCGCCTCGATCCGGCGGCGCATCCCGCCGAGTCCCGAGCCGCCGGTTTCCGCGGCGCCGCCGCGGCCGTCGTCGGTAATGCGGAGGTGCAGCACGTCGTCCTGCCGACGCAACACGACCTCGACGCTGCGGGCACCGCTGTGCTTGGCGACGTTCGTGAGCGCCTCGGCGACCACGAAATACACCGACGCCTCCACCGAAACGGCGTACCGGCCAGGCAGGTCGGCGTCGATCGTGCACGGCACCGGGCAGTCCGCGGCGAGCGCGGTCAACGCGTCGGCGAGGCTCCGGTCGGCCAGCACAGGCGGCAGGATGCTGCGCACCACCGCGCGCAATTCGGCGAGCGCGGTCTCGGTGGCGTCCTGCGCGCGGCCGAGGATTTCGTCGACGTCCGCCGAACCCCGGGCGGCTGCCCGGCGAGCCGCGCCGACCAGGACGTTCACCGCGACCAGTCGGTTCTGCGTGCCGTCGTGGAGCGCCCGCTCGATGCGGCGCAACTCAGTGGAATGCGCGTCGAGCGCGGCGGCACGGGTCGCGGTGAGGTGGGCGATCCGCAGCGTGACGTCCGCGTCCGAACCCGCTGGCAACAGCCGTCGGCCGGGCAGCGCCTGCAGCCGCGCCATCGCGGGCAGCAGCGCGACCGAAAGGAACGCCCATGCGACGCCGAGCAGCGACACCGGAAGCGCCTCCGCCAGGCTGTGCACCGGCCAGCCGAGCGAGGCCGTCGCGTCGTCCGGCGGGAGCAGGTACCAGTAGAGCGGGAAAAGCCCGTCTCGCGCGGTGTTGAGCACGATCGTCAGCGCGATGAAGCCGAGCAGGAGACCCGCGAGGCCATGCACCGCGACCCACAGCACTTCGCGCTGCACCGTCCGGTCGCGCAACGCCGCGCCAAGCCGCTCGGGGCCTGGGCCGGGACTGATGACGTCCGGCTTCATCGCGGTGAGCCGGATCCGCTCCCGATCGGCGACCGCGTGCACGACGCTCAGCATCGGCCGCGCCAGCAACAAGCCGACGCCCACGAGACACAGCAGCGCGACCGTGACCACGCCGAGCAGTACCAGCAACGCCAGCACCGAGGTACCGATCCCGCCGACGAGGTGTTCCAACGCGTCGAGAGCAGCCCGGACCCGCACAGCCCACGAACGCGGCCGAGGTTCCCCTGCGGTTGCCATCGCACCTCCTAGCGCCTCACGCGCCGAACCCTAGCCGAGAAATCCGCGCTGACGCTGCGGTGCGGCGCGAAAGTACAGCCTGCTGTACCTAGATCCTCCCGCTCACGGGATCGTCGTGGCGAGCCCCGATTCGTAGCGTTCCCGGCATGACGAAAACACCCGCCCGACAAGGCACCCGGCCACTGCTGTGGGGCGTGCTGGTACTCAGCGCCGCAGCCAACGCCCTCACCTCAGCACTCGGGGTCAATCTCCTGCTGAGCACCATTTTCGGCGTCGTCACCCTCGCCGCGGGGATCGCACTCATCGCGAACTACCGCTCCCGCCGCTGAACCATCCACAAAGGACTCGCCCGCCATGACCGCACTACGCGCCCTCGTCGCACGCCACCCCGTCACCACCTTCTTCACCCTCGCCATCACACTCAGCTGGCTCGCGTGGATCCCTTACGTGCTCTCGGACAACGGCCTCGGCATCGTCCACTTCGGATTCCCGCCAGTGCTCGGCACGACGCAAATACTCGGCATGCTCCCCGGCGCTTACCTGGGCCCGATCTTCGCGGCATTCCTCGTCACCGCACTCGCCGAAGGCCGTCCGGGGCTGCGCGCGTGGGTCGGCCGATTGCTGCGCTGGCGAGTGAACTGGCGATGGTACGCACTCGCCCTTCTCGCGGTCCCGGTCGTGCTGACGCTCTCCAGCCTGCCCTTCGCCGGACCATTCCGGATCCCCGCCGCGTCGCTGATCCTGGTGTGGGCATTGGGTTTCGTCCTTCAGGTGATCACCACCGGCCTCGCCGAAGAACCCGGCTGGCGCGATTTCGCCCTGCCGCACTTGCAGCCGAAGCACGGCCCGTTGCGCGGCACGCTGATCCTCGGTCCGCTGTGGGGCGTCTGGCATCTGCCGTTGTTCTTCACCGAATGGGGCCATTGGCCGAACGTGACGGTCTGGTCGGTGCTGGAGTTCGTCGCGACCGCCATCGCGATCAGCTTCGTGATGACCTGGGTGTTCAACCGCAGCGGCGAAAGCCTGCCGATCGCGCTGCTGCTGCACGCCGGGATCAACAACTACCTGTCCGTCGCATGGGGCGAGCTGTTCCCCAGCGCGGACCCGAAAATCGCCGAACACCTGCTGTTCGCCGCCTTCGCCGCGGCCGCGCTGATCGTGGTCGCCGCGACCAAGGGCCGTCTCGGCTATCCCCACCCGGCGCGGGAACTCCAGGCTGTTCAGTAATAAATCTGCCCGGGGACGCCGCCGCCGACCGCGATGGCGTCCCCGTTGATCGCGACGCTGCGCGGAGACGCCAGGAACGCCACGACGTCCGCCACCTCGGCCGCCGTCACCAACCGCCCGATGCTCACCCCGGCGGCGAGGCTTTTCTCCAGCTCCGCCACCGAAATCCCCCGCATCGCGGCGATCTCGGCGAACTTCTCCGGCGTCCGCTCGGTCACCGTGTAGCCCGGATGCACGACCGTCGCGGTGATGCCCTGCGGCCCCAGCTCGTCGGCGAGATTCTTGGTCATCGCCGCGACCGCGACGTTGCGGATCGAACCGAACGTCGAGGCGGCGATCCGCGCGTTGAGCCCGCTGACGTTCACGATCCGGCCCCAGCCGCGCTCCCGCATCCCCGGCGCGAGCGCGCGGGCGCACCGCAGGTAGCCGAGCACCTTGGTCTCGATCTCGGTGCGCAGGTCGTCGTCGCGCAGGTCGTCGAGCGGCGTCCGGACCCCGCTCGACGCCGGAGCCGCGCAGTTGACCAGGATGTCCGCCGCGCCGAACTCCGCCGAGACCCGCTCCGCCATCGCCGCGACCGCAGCGTCGTCGGTGGTGTCGGCGACCACCGAGATGACCTTCGTGCCGTGCCTGCCGACGCTTTCCACCGCCGCCGCAAGCGTTTCCGGATCCCGGGCGACGAGCGCGAGGTCCGCTCCCTCCGCCGCGAGCACCTCGGCGACCGCCAGCCCAATCCCGCGGTTAGCGCCCGTGACGACCGCGCATTTGCCCTTCAACCCGAGATCCACAGCTTCTCCCCTAAAGCGTTAACGACGCCGACGAGGCTTGCCGCGCCCGCCGGGCTTGGGCGCAGTCCGCCGACGAGCCGGTTCGCGCTGCTGCTGCGGCTTCTTCTTCGCCGGTGCCGCCTTGCCCGTCTTGGCCTGCGTTTCCTGCTGCCCGCGGGTGCTGTTCACCGTGCGCCCGCGGACGATGCCGATGAACTGTTCCACCAGGTCGCCGGTCTCGCCCTCCGGCCAGGACAACGCGACGCGCGACTGCACCGCGTCGTCGACCGGCCGGTACGTGAGGTCACGACGATGGTGCAGCCGAGCGAGCGACTGCGGCACCAGCAGCACGCCGACCCCCGCCGCCACCAGCTCGATCGCGTCCGCCGTCGTCTCCGGCCGCTCGAGCGCGGGCTTGCCGGGCAGCTCGTCCCAACCGAGCGAATCGTCGAGCGGATGCAGCACGAGCTCGTCCGCGAGGTCCGCAATGGACACCTCGTCAGCCGCCGCGACCAGGTGATCCTTGGGAACGATGACCACCGTGGACTCGGTGTAGAGCGGGATCGCGTGCAGTCCTTCGCGGTCGTCGGACAACCGCAGCAACGCCGCGTCCGCCCGCCCCTCGCGGACCACGCCCGCGGCCTCGGCGGCAGTGACCGCGACCAGGTCAAGCGGCACTTCGGGATTGCGTTCGCCCCAGATCCGGACCCACTTCGCGGGGGTCGCACCCGGAACGTAGGCGAGCCGGAACGCCGAGGCCTGGTCGGCTTCTGTCACGTGGCAAGGCTACCGGCGCGGGGCTGCCGGTTACGCTGGTGGGCATGACGGCGCAGAAGACCCCCCAGACCATGAAGCCGGCGACGGCAGCGAAGAAGCTGGGCGTCTACCTCGAAGCCACCCCCGCAGAGTTCCGCGCGGGCGCCGTCTCGCGCGACGAGCTGAACGCCCTGCAGACGGACCCGCCGGAATGGCTGCGCGACCTCCGCCGCAACGGCCCGCACCCGCGCCCGGTCGTCGCGGCGAAACTGGGAGTCTCCATCGGCGGCCTGGCCCGAGGCGGCGTCACCGAGGCCCTGACGACGGACCAAATCGAGGCCCTGAAGTCCGACAACCCCACCTGGCTGCAACACGAACGCGAAACCCAGGCCGAGGTCCGCCGCGAAGCAGCCCGCCTGAACGCGGAAAAGCCCGAGTAACGTCCACTTCGGACCTTGCTTGCGCACGGAAGTCCGTGAGGGGAACCCTCACGGACTCTGATTCCCTCAGGGTTCCCCTCACGACCACGCGCGCCGCTGACGGACTCCCCCACCAACGCGGATTCCCTCAAGAGGCCCTTCACGGACCGCCGACGGTCAGCGATGGGGCTTTTTCACATACGCAGCTCACCTCAAGAAGCCCTTCGCACCAGGCGATGGTCCGTGAGGGGCCCCTTCACGGACTCTGAGTCCCTCAGGGTTCCCCTCACAGCCAGCGATGTGCCGTGAGGGGCCCCTTCACGTACTTAGATTCCCTCAAAGGGCCCTTCACGGACCGCCCGCCGCCGCGATGCCCCCAATGTGGCGTTCGGTGCATCCCACGCACCCAATGTGGCGTTCGGTGCGCCAGATGCACCCAATGTGGCGTTGGTTGCGTCGCATGCACCCAATGCCACATTGGGGCGCTACCTCCAGCCGCGAACCCAATGCGACCAGCCGCCCAACCCGCGCGCACCACCCACCCAACCGCCGCCGATGCACCCAACGATCGAGGCACCCAGCCCCTCCCCCGCACCCCGATACGAAGCCTCCCTGCGGTTCGGGGGTGCTTGTCAAGGCATCTTTCCCGCCTTGACAAG
>NZ_JBEXMH010000018.1:0-147659 GCF_040610415.1 Amycolatopsis sp. NPDC004079
ACGTCGCCGCCGCTGTAGCCGACGCGGGTGGCGGTCACGCCGGGCTGGTGGCGGAACAGCTCCTCCATGCCCCAGAAACACCCGCCGGCCAGGATTGCCTTTTCCGCTGCCATGTCGCCTCCTCCGTGCTCGAACCCGCCTCGACCGCCATGCTAGTCGGCGCGCAGCAGCCCGAGGACGAGGGCGAGCGGCGGCCACGCGTCCCGTCCGCGCCGGGTGCACGCGTAAGCCCGCAGCCGGACGTCGGGGCCGGTCAGCGGCAGGACGGTGACGTCGGGCCGGGTCGGCCACGATTCGGGCAGCAGGCCGACCCCGCCGCCCGCGGCGATGAGGTCCTGCACCAGGTCGAGGTTGTCCGCGCGGTGGGTGAAGCGCGGCGAGAACCCGGCCATGGACGCCAGCGCCCCGACGACCGTCTCGTCCGCGCCGTTGCGGGAGTTGCCGATCCAGTCGTGCTCCCGGAACGCCGAGACAACGGCCAGCGCGCCGGTGCCCCGCACGCGGTTCGCTTCCGGGCGCGGCACGGCGAGGCCCCACGGCGCCGTCCACAGCGGACGGACGGCGAGCGAGGGATCGTGGGTCGCGGGCGCGAGGCCGTAGTCGTAGGTGAGCGCGATATCGATGTCGTCGGTCCGGAGCTGAGCCAGCGCTTCTGCGGGTTCGTGCTCGCTGATCACCACGCGGACCCGCGGATGCCGCTGCGCGAGCAGGTCCGCGACCGGGAGCACGGCGTGCCGCACCCCGGTCCCGAACCCGGCGACGCGCACGGTTCCGGCCGGTTCGGCTTCGGGATCGAGATCGACGCGGGCGGCCTCGACGGCGGCCAGGATCGTCACGGCGTGCTCGGCGAGCCGCCGCCCGGCGGGCGTGAGGCGCACGCGGCGGCCGTCCGGTTCGAGCAGCGCGACGCCGGTTTCCTTGGCCAGCACCGAGATTTGCTGCGAGACGGTCGACGTTGTGGTTTCGAGCACGTCGGCGACCGCGCGCATCGAGCCGAGCCGCGACAGTTCGAGGAGGAACTGCAGCCTGCGAGTCTCCATCCGCCTATTGTCCAGGATATCCGGACGGTACGTCCAGGATTGGCATGTGGACACGAACGGTCCCGATACGTTCTCCTGGACAACGTGCTTCCCTCCACTCCCCGCGTCGGTGTCGCCCTGGCTGTCGGCGCCATGCTGTCCGTCCAGCTCGGACTGGCGGTTTCGGTCACTATCGCGAACCAGATCGGGCCGACCGGCGTCGCGTGGCTGCGGCTCGCGTGGGCCGGTGTGCTGCTCCTGGTGCTTGTGCGGCCGCGGCCGTCCGCGTTCCGCCGCCCGGCTTTGCTGACGTGCGTGGCGCTCGGCTTCGCGACGGCCGGGATGACGATCCTGTTCATGGTCGCCGCGACCCGGCTGCCGCTCGGCACGGCGAGCGCGCTGGAATTCCTGGGCCCGCTGACTGTCGCGATCGTGCGCGGCCGCGGCGGAAACCGGGTCTGGCCGGTGCTCGCGGCGGCCGGAGTCGTGCTGCTGACCCAGCCGTGGCAGGGCGGGACCGACCTGATCGGCCTCGGCTGCGCGCTCGCGGCGGCAGTCTGCTGGGGCGCGTACATCGTGCTGACCCAACGGGTCGGCGACGAGGTCTCGGGCCTGCGCGGGCTGGCGGTGTCGATGCCGGTGGCGGGTCTGGTCGCCACTGTGGTGCACGCCCCGGCAGTGGTCGGCGACCTGACGTGGCCGCTGGTGCTCGCCGGGCTCGGACTCGCGGTGCTCGTGCCGGTGGTGCCGTTCAGCCTGGAAATGCTGGCGCTGCGGCGGTTGACGGCGTCGGCGTTCGGGACGCTGATGAGCCTGGAACCGGCGATCGCGCTGGTGCTCGGGCTGATCGTGCTGCACCAGGTGCCGAATCCTGCCGCGGTGGCCGGGATCGCGTTCGTGGTGGCCGCGGGCATCGGCGCGGAACGCACGGGGGCGCGGGAGCCGGTGAAGACCGCCGTCTAGGGCGGTCTGATAAAGATTCCTGACCAAGGGCAGAACCTCAGGTCGTCCGCTTGCCGGGCTTCCGCTGGTGTCGGCTGTGCGGCAGCGAGACCGCTGATCGGCTGGGCTCGACTGGAACCGCGGCACCTTCGGCAGCCTCCCGGCAACCGAGCCGGACTTTCCGGCACGCCCTCGGCGGCGCGTTCTACGCTGGCGGCATGCAGGTGGAAATCTGGAGCGATGTCGTGTGCCCGTGGTGCTACCTCGGGAAGGCGCGGTTCGAGAAGGCGCTGGCCGGGTTCGAGCACCGGGACGAGGTGACCGTGACGTACCGGTCCTTCGAACTGGACCCCGGGAAGACCGGGACCGAGCCGTTGCTGGACATGCTCACCGCGAAGTACGGGCCGCAGGCCGGCGAGATGGAGCAGCGGGTCGCCGGGCTCGCGGAGGCGGAAGGCCTCGGCTACCGGACGGGCCGGGAAATCGGCAACACCTTCGACGCGCACCGTCTGCTGCATCTGGCGCGCGAGAAGGGGTTGGAGACCGAGATGGTGTCGGCGTTGTTCCGCGCGAATTTCGCTGAGGCTCGGGCGGTGTTCACCAGCGAAGTGCTCGCGGACGTAGCCGAGGAAGCCGGATTGCCGCGCGCGGAGGCGGAAGCGGTGCTGGCCGATCCGTCGCGGTATGCGGACGCCGTCCGGGCCGAGGAGCGCGAGGCCGCTGAGCTGGGCGCGGGCGGGGTGCCGTTTTTCGTGCTGGGACGGCGGTTCGGGGTTTCCGGCGGGCAGTCGGTGGAGGTGTTCGCGCAGGCGCTGGAACAGGCTTGGGAGGCTTCCGCCGGACGCTGAGGTCTTGGCGGCGTCCGGCGGTCTTCGCCGCTGAGATCGGCCCGGCCGCCGGAAAGCGGCCGGGCGTCCCGCTCGGAGCGGTTACTCGGACCAGGTGCTGAGGCGGTTGAGAAGCCGTTCGAGCACCTGCGGGTCCGCGGTGACCGGTTCGCCGGAGACGGGCTCGTCCACGAGCGTGCGGCGGTCGCCCCGGCGCGGAAGCCGGACCTGGCCCGCCGAAATCCCGCCGGGCAGCGCCAGTTCGCACCACGTGGTGCGGCCGCCGCGCTCGCCGGGGCGCACGCCGATCCGCTCGTCGCGCGGCGGGGTCGGGGCGACCAGGTCGTCGTCGACCTCGATGACGAGCCGGTCGCCGCGCAGCTGCAGCCGGACAGTCACGAAAGCGGGCGCGGACGGGCTGCTCTGGTCGACGACGTCGCCGACCAGCCGGACGGCGGCGTTCGTGACCTGGTCCAGCATCGGCATCAGGGACCAGTCGGTCAGGATCAGGCGGACGAACAGCTCGGTGCACGGGACCGCGCTCGGCTGCGCCACCAGCCGGAGGTCGTCCACCTGGGTAGTGCGCGTGCTCAAGCGTCACCCTCCTCCTCGGCGAGCGGTCCGATCGGCCGGGACCGTGCGGGCATCATGCCACCGTCGCCGGACCGCGCTGCGGCGGGAGGGCGGTGTACGGGAGAACCGCAGGTCACAGGTCCGCGCGCGGTTTCGGGCTCCGGAGGCGCTTCTTGTCCCGCCGTTGTCCACAGTGGAACTCCTATGCTGGCCGGATGTCGGCAGACTCGGCCCGGTGGGCGATCCAGGACCTGATCATGACCTACGCCGCGTGCATCGACGCGGGCGATCTGGCCGGGGTGGGCGAGTTGTTCCGCGAGGGAACCCTGCACAGCGGCGGCGGCCGGACCGGTCGGGAGGCCGTGGAGAGCTGGTTCCGCGACATCCTGATCCTCCATCCCGACGGCACGCCGAGGACCCGGCACGTGACGACCAACGTCCGGATCACGGCCGAGGAGGACACGGCTTCGGCACACAGCTACTTCACCGTTTTCCAAGCGACGGCGGACTTTCCGCTGCAGCCCATCGCCGCCGGGCACTACGACGACCGGTTCGTCCGGCGCGGGGCCGAGTGGCTGTTCGCGGAGCGGACGCCGGTGCTGCAGATGACCGGGGACCTGACGCGGCATCTCCGGCTGGACGTCGTGCGGGCGGCCGGTTCCGGGCAGTGACTCGCGGTCGCGTCGTGACGGCGTGCGCGGCTGAGACCGGCAGTGCGGACTTCGGAACCGGCGGCACGGACTCCGGCCGGTAACGGCGACAGCGGGCGGCTCCAGTTTGGAGCTTGGTCGCGGCAGGCCGCTCACCGGCGGCTGCGGACCGCCCCACGAGGTTTTCCGTATCGCGCGGGGGTTCTCGCCCTGTCTGCGGACCTCGGCGGGGAGGCAGGGAGGTCGCGGGGCCGTCCGGCGCTCCGCATCGCCGAAGCAAGGCCGCACACAGCTCTGTTGAAAAACCCCGTGCCTTATGAGCCCATACGGCACGGGGCAGTGGTCGGGAGGCGGCGGTCAGTCCTGTTTGCTGAGCTTCCGCCGCACACCCCGCCCGGCGGCGAGCGTCGGGAACGCCAGCAACGCGCCCGCCCCGAGCGGGATTCCCTGTTGCCACGCGGGGGCGCCGAGCGCGGCGGGTGCGGCTTGCGGGTCGTGGTCGCTGACGCCGCCCCACCGCGAGGGCGGCAGGACGATCACGCGGGCCTTGCCGATGACGTCGTCCACCGGGACGGTCCCGTTGACCCCGCCGCCGCCCTGGCAGCGGGAGTCGCACGAGTTCTCGCGGTTGTCGCCCATCACCCAGAGGCTGCCCTTCGGGACGGTGACCGGCGGGAACGTCTGCCGCACCGACGGCGGCTGGTCGAGCCAGTGGATGTAGGGCTCGTCGAGAGGTTTGCCGTCGACCAGGACACGGCCCTTCGGGTCGCAGCACTGGACGGTCTGCCCGCCGACGGCGATGACGCGCTTCACGAAGTCCCGCTCGTCCGGCGGCGCGAAGCCAACGAGCGAACCGAGGCCGCGCAACGCCTTCGTGAAGACGTTGCCCGATTCCTGCGGGGCGATCTCGTTCGCGGTCCACGGCTGCGGGCCGCGGAAGACGATGACGTCGCCAGGGGCGGGATCGGTGAAATCGTAGGTGACGCGGTCGACGACGACCCGGTCGCCGAAGCAGCCGTCGCAGCCGTGCAGCGTCGTCTCCATCGACGCCGACGGGATCAGGAACACCTTCGCGACGAACTGCTGGATCAGGATCGTCAGCACCAGCGCGATCCCGATCAGGATCGGCAGCTCCTGCCAGAACGGACGCTTGCGCCGGCCCTTCTTGGGCGGCTCGTCCGCGCCGGGACGCTCGGATCCGGGCTCGCCGGGGGCGGGGACTGGGGGGATCGGGTCGGCCACGTCGCCAGGCTACCCAGATCCGCCCGCCGGACGGCGCACCGCGGGCGGCCACGATCGGGGGGTCGTGCCGGTGAGCGGGACGGCAACCGGAGGTTTCGCCCGCGGGGAAGGAAAACGGGCCGGAACCGGGGGAGCGATTCGGAATCCGGCCGGGGAGGCGGCCCGGGCGCGGGATCCGGTGGAAGCCGCAGTGCCGGGGGTGAGGTGAAGTGGATGTGAAGCGGCGCAGCGGGTTTGGTGTGTCGGGTAGGGCGCGTGCGGGGTTCAGCGGACGGCATGCGGCGGGGGCATGGCGTGCCAGGCGATGGGGAATGGCGAATCAGGCGGGGGACGGCGCGGCGGAGGCCGACGTACTGCGCGCGGGTCCCGGTTTCAGCGAAGCGGTGACACCGCGGTGACGGTGCTTCTGCTAAACCCGCCCGATGGCAGAACACCTTCGTCCGCAACGCCGGGCTGCTCCCGAAGCGGTCGAGGGGGTCCTCAGCCAGCCCGGAGAGTCGCTCGACCCGCGGATCCGGGCGTGGCTCGAACCGCGCTTCGAGCAGGACTTCAGCCAGGTCCGGGTGCACACCGACCACGCGGCCGCCGAATCCGCCGATGCCCTCTCGTCGCTGGCCTACGCGGTGGGCAACCACATCGTCTTCAACTCCGGCCAGTACGCCCCGGAAACCCTGGCGGGCCGCCGTCTCCTCGCGCACGAGATGACCCACTTCGCGCAGTAATCCGGCTTGCCCGAGCCGGTGCGCCCGGCGCTCGCCGGCTTTCGGCCGAAGCCCAACAGGCGGTCGAAGAGCTGAACGGCTACAGCATGCGCGACATCGCCGCCGTCCTCAAACTGATGCGCGCGCACGGGAAACTCGCCGAACTCCGGAAGTACGCCTCCGTTCGGCCGCTGATCGAGGTCGCGAGCAAAGCGACGGAAGACCCCGCCAGCGTCACCGACGACGACATGACCAAGGTCGACAAACAGCGGTGGCTGGATTTCCGGCTCCATTTCCACCCGGTGGAGAACAGTTTCCTGCCCGCGCTGGAATCCGCGTGCCGGGACGTCGGCTCGACCTGCTCTCCTGCATGACGGCCGAAGGAGGCGTCGGGCCGGGGAGCGTGAACCTGGAGTCGCACGCGGTCGGCCACCGAGCAGATGGACGACGTGCGGAAGTTCCTGCTGCCGGGCAAGGGCACTTTCACCAGCGCCGGCCGCATCTACCAGTTCATGGTCCTGCCGTCGACGATGGATTCCGCGGAGGCGTCATCGCCACTGTCGACGACGCGGACGAACGGCTGAAGAAGGCCTACGCGAAAAACGCCGGACTCGATGCGAACAAGGACGGCACGATCACCATTGACGAGCTCGAGGCCCGCGCGCGCCAGCACCGGGCCGCCGCGCAGCACCTGCTCGGCGCCCTCCGGGCTCGCCCCCGACTGCGGCCAGCTGCTGAAGGAACTCCGTGACCCGATGACTCCAGGTGTACCGGCTGCGCACCAATTCATAAGCATTGTCCCGGATCGTGTCCGCCAGAGCCGGGCTGTTCTCGAGACGGCGCAGTCCTTCGGCCAACGCCTCGGGCGAACGCGGCGCGGCGAGCAGCCCGTTGACGCCGTCGTCCACCAGCGTGGCAAGCGGACCGACCGCGGCGGCGACGACGGGAACCCGGTTCGCCCACGCTTCGAGCAGCACTGTCGGGAAGGCGTCGTTCGGGCTGGTCGGGCAGAGCACGAGCGATCTGGCGCTGCGGAGAGCCCGGAATTTCGCGTCGCCGCTGAGGTTTCCGGCGAAGGTGACGTTGTCCGCGATCCCGAGTTTTCGGGCGAGCGCTTCGTATCCGGGACGTGCGGCCCCGTCGCCGATCACCAGGAGACGAGCCGTCGGCGCGGAGCGGGCGAGGTAAAGGCGCATCGCGTGCAGGAGTTGATCCAGGCCTTTCCACGCGTGGGTCGGGGCGAGCCGGGCGAGGAAGGCGGCGGCGTAGGGACGGCCCGCCACCGCGCAATCAGCTAACACCCCGGGAGCGATCGCGTTTTCCAGCACCCCGACTTTGCCACCGTAGCGGGGACGGAAACTGTCGGCGACATAATCGGAAACACCGAGAATCAGGTCGGCCCGCCGGAGCATGAAGCCCTCGGCCCCGGCATAGGCGCGCGCGACGGTGTTGAAGACGGGATGACCGTCCTTGGCCAGAGCGGCGGCGTGATAGGTCACGACGACGGGGACGCGACCGGCGACCATCGTCGCGGCGTCGGCCAATCCGGGCACGGGTGTGTGCACATTCAGGTAATCGGCCTGTTCGGTGCGCAGGATGCGGCGGATCTGCGTCGGCCAGCGCGGGTCGAGCGGGGTGTTGGAGAGCTTGGCGAGCGCCGGGAGCCGGTAGACCGGGAAGCCGTCGCCGGAGCGGGCGTTGGTGCTGGCGGTGACGACGACGGGCCGCCATCCGGGTACTTCCCGCAGCGCGGCGGCCAGGCTGTGGACGTAGGTTTGCACGCCGCCGACGTCCGGCGGGTAGTACGGCGTCACGAAAACGACGGTTCGGTCGCGGCTCACGGAGGCTCCTGTCCTCATTGGTCCGGTTGGCTGGGCGCGTGCGGATGTGATGGTCTGGGTCCGGGACACGGGGGAATTCGAGGAGGCGCAGGATGTCCGGGATCCGGATGCCGTGGGCGACGGCGCGCTGCCGCGCGTGCGGCCACGACCGCAGCGAGCACCAGCATTTGCGCGGCGGCACCGACTGCGGGCGGTGCGGCTGCCGTCGGTTCAGGTGGCTGAAGCGGGGCTGACCCCGGGTCAGGCGGCACGGAGCAGCGGGCTCAGGTCGCGGGCCCGGCGCGCGTAAGGGGGAAGCACCTCGCGCAGGTGCCGCCGGTAGTCCTCGCGGTGGTCGATGAGACGGTCGAGGAGCGCGGGCAACGTGGTGTCCCGGACTTCTCCGATGCCGACGACCCACTGTTCGAGCCCGAGGTCGCGCATGATGCCCGCGGTTTTGTGCTCATACTCGACCGCGAGGCACGGGACGTGCGCGGTGAGGGCGAAGATGACGGAGTGGAAGCGGGTGCCGACCACGAGGTCGGCCTCGGCGTAGAGGGCGCGCGCGTCGCGGTGGTCGAAGGTGTCGTCGCCGAGGACGCGCAGCCGGGGGTGGTCGAGGCCGGCGGCGAGACGGGTGTTGACCCTGCGGTCGTCGTCGCCTTGGAACGCGCAGGTCACCTGGGGGACCAGGACGACGTGGTACCCGCGGCCGAGCAAGTGGCGGATGCCCGCGGTCAAGGCGTGTTCGTACCGGTGCTGCCCGGCGTCGTCGAGCCACTGGCGGGCGGTGACCATCGCGATCCGGGCGTCGGCGGGGATGCCGAGAGCGGGGCGCCAGTCGCGGTCGGAGCGGGTTTCGAAGGCGAAGGCGCTGTCGACGCCGCGGGTGAGCAGGCGCGGCGGCAGCCCGATTTCGGTGAGCCGGTCGCGGCTGATGTCCTCGCGCACGAGGACGGCGTCGACGCGGCCGAGGACGTGGCGGACCAGCATGCGCTGGACGCGGCGGGGAAACGGGCCGTAGGACTGCGGACCGGTCACGACCCGGACGCCGAACCGCTCGGCCAGCCACAGCGGCAGCAGCAGGAACAGGATGTTCAGGTCGGACGCGAAATCCGGACGTCCGTGCAGGAAACCCCCGCCGGTGGAGACGACGAGGTCGGCGGTCGCGAGGGCGTGCAGTTCGCGGCGCGGTTCGGCGGGCAGCAGCCGGGCGAGGGCCAGCAGGAGGCGGCGCGGAAGCCGGGCGGCGGCGAGGGCGACGACGGGCAGCAGGCTCAGCTTGCGCAGGATCCGCCGGTGCCGGGGGATGTTCTCCTCGCCCGAGTACCGGCGGAACGAACCGAGGTTGGGGACGCCCTCGAACTCCGGCCATCGCGCGGGATGCTCGAAACCGGCGATCGCGATCCGCGCGCCGGGCAGTGCGCGGCGGATCTGGTCGAGCAGGACGCTGAGCAGGGCCGCGTCGCCGCGGTTGCCGCGTTCGAACGCGTTGACGACGAGGACGCGGGTCATCTGCGGGCCTCCTGGCGGCGGTGCTCCGGTGGGACTGGCGGGGTGCGGTGCATGGCGGGCCTCCTGGCGTGGTGGTTCGGGGCGAGCGGGCTGAGCAGGCGGCGGGGCGGCTAGAGCGGCTGCACCTCCTGGTAGTGCTGCTCGAGCCGGTCGAGGAAGGTGCTGAGGCTGTGGCAGCACGCGAGCCCGGCCGATCGCGCACCCATCGCCCGGCGCAGTGCTGTGTCACCGAGGAGCCGGGAGAGTGCGTCGGCGAGGGCGCGGCGTTCGCCCGGCGGGACGAGCACGCCGTTGTGGCCCGGGCGGACCAGTTCGGGGATGCCGCCGACGTCGGTGGCGGCGACCGCCCGCCCGACGCAGAGGGCTTCCAGCGCGACAGTCGGGAAGTTCTCCGGCCACACCGACGGGATCACCACCACCGAAGCCGCGCGGTACGCGGCCGCCAGTTCAGGCCCGTCGAGCCAGCCGGCGAACCGGACGCGGTCGGCCAAACCGTGTTCGCTGACGGACTTTTCCAGTACGGCCCGTTGGGTGCCGTCTCCGGCGAGCGTCAGCCGGGCGTCCGGCAGGCGGCGGGCGACGGTCGCGAAGGCGTCCACGAGCACGTGCGCGCCTTTCACCAGTTCGAGCCGTCCGGCGAACAGCGCGTGGGCGGCGTCGGGGACCGGTTCGGCCGCCCGCAGCGGGACGCCGTTCGGGACGACGTGGATCGGTGTCCGCGGCAGATCGTGCAGTACGGCGTCGGCGAGGAACCGGCTCGGGGTGAGCACGCGGTCGACGGTGCGCAGGCGGCGCAGGTAAGCCGGTCGCTGCAGGAAACGCAAATAGGCCAGCCGCGCAGTGTCTATTGTAGACAACCTGGCGCGGCCTTCGGTGCGGCTGCGCAGGTTCCACGACAGCAGCTGTCCGGTCCAGTCCTCCGGTCCGTGGACGGTGAGCACTCGCGGATAGGCCGCCGACGCGCTGAGCACGGCCGGGCTGAACTCGCCGATGGTGTGCAGGTGCACCACATCGGGCCCGAAAGACCGCAGGGCGGCGGACACCTGCCGGTAGGCGGGGCGATGCCAGAAATACCCCGCGAAGCGGCGGGCGGCACCTCCGCGGATGGCGGGCACCAGGACGTCGGCGAAGACCTCCCGGTCGCTGACGGCGGGGTCGTCGAGCAGATGGTCGGTCGCGATGACGAGGACCTGCTGCCCGCGGCGGCGCAGCCCGTCGGCGACGAGGCGGACGCTACGCTCCGCGCCGCCGGCTTCGAAGCCGACGTTGACGATGTGCGCGATCTTCATCCGAACCTCCCTTGTCGCTCGGAGCCAAGCGGAACCCGCGCAGTGCCAGCGCGGCGACCGCGACGAGCCCGGACGCGAGATTGCCGACGCCCCAGGCCGCCGCGATCCAGACGAGGCTGTGCCGCGCCCCGAGCGCGGCGAGGCCGACCGTGACCACCGCGTAGACCAGATTCGACAGATTCATCGCCGGCAGCTGCCGGGTCACCTTGAGCAGAAACCCGGACCACGTGTTGAAAGCGACCGCGAAAGCGGAGACCGCGAGGACGACGAGGCAGTTCCGGGCGTCGGCGGCGTAGCTCGCGCCGAACAGGGTCAGCACGGGTTTCGCGAGCGCGGCGGTGATGCTGACGGCGGGCACCACGATCGCGAGGATGAGCAGCGCCGACCGTTTCGCGAGGTGCTTGAGGTCTTCCTGCTCGTGCGAGCCTTCGGCGAACAGCGCTTCGCCGACCGCGAACGGCACGGCGTTGACGAAGTTGGCGATCTGGAACGCCACGAAGTAGGCCGCCGACGCTTCCGGGCCGAGCGAACTCAGCACGAGCAGCGGAATCACCAGCAGCGGCACCAGATTCAGGCAGCTGGAGGCGTAATTGCCGAGCGAGTACGACAGCGTGGAACGCAGCGTCGCCGGGTACAGGCGGGGCCGCACCGGAATGCGCAGGCGCTGGCGGATGACGACAACGCTCGCGACGGCGGCGACGGCGGAGGCCACCGTGCTGGACAGGAAAATCCCGATCGCGCCCGCGCCGACGAAAACGATCGGCAGGCCGATTTTGACCACGCTCATCAGAACGCCGTTGAGGAGCATGTTGTATTTCGCCGCGCGCAGGGCGACGAACACCGAGTCGGTCAGCAGGTTCTGCGAGACCGCCATCGCCAGCAGCGCGAACAGCGCGACCTCGGGGAACGACCCGCTGAGGAACGACAATCCGGGCGAGACCAGCGGCGCGACGAGGGCGAATCCGGCCCCGAGGACGGTGCCGGTGACGGCCACCGAGGTGAGCGCGGTGCTGACGTGCGCGCTGCGGGACAGCGTCGTGGGCAGGTACCGGACGAGGCTGGAGCTGAGCCCGAGCCCGCTGAAGTAGCTCAGCAGCGTCACCGCGGAGAGCAGCGAACTCGCCCAGCCCACCTCGGCGGGCGGGTACAGCCGGGCGACGACGATCCAGAACACGAACCCGGACCCGGCGCCGAGCGCGGTCGTGGCCATGAGGAAGAACGAGTTGCGCACCAGCGGGTCGGATTTCAGCCGGGCGGCGAAGGACGGCACGGGCCCGGCGAGTGCGGTCATGCCCGGACCTCGGCGGGGTCGAGCGCCTCGCGGTAGGCCTGTTCGAGGCGCTGGACGTGTTTCGGCCAGGAGAACCGCGCGGCGGCGAAACCGGCGGAGTAGCGGCCCATGGCTTCGCGGCGCGCGGGATCGGCGGCGAGGGAGCGCAGTGTCGCGCGGAGGACGGCCGGGTCGCGGCGGATGAGGGCGACTTGGGTCCGATCGAGTCCGTAGGAGGCGTATCCCGGGTCGTCGGTGGTGACGACCGGGAGGCCCGAGGCCATGGCTTCTTGGACAGTCAGCGGGAATCCTTCCGCGGTGGAGGGCAGGGCGAAGACGTCGCAGGCGCGGTAGAGGTCGCTGATCTCGGCGGGGCTCAGCGCGCCGAGGTGATGGACGGCGAGATCAGCGGGGACGTGCCTGGGCGGATCACCCGCGAACACCAGGTCGTAGTCGTGGTGGCGGGCGGCGAGGAGCAGGTCGTATCCCTTCTTCGGCACCGGCCGTCCGACGAACAGCACCAGGACCCGGTCGTCGGGCAGCCGCCAGCGTTTCCGCAGCAGCGCCGGTTCCCCGGCCGAGGCGGGGCGGTACTGGCCGGTGTCGACGCCGTTGGGGAGCAGTTCCACGGTGCTGCCCCGGAATCGGCGGACGAAGGCGGCGACCGAATCGTTGACCACGAAGACCTCGCGACCGGCCCGGAACAGCCGCCGTCCGACGGACCGGTACACCGCGTGCTGGACGGCCCGCACCAGCGCCGACGGGTGCTCGACGACCCCGACGTGCTGGGTCAGGAAAAGCGGCGTGCCGGTTCGCGCGGCTCGCAGTCCCGCGCTCCAGGAGGACTGATAGAGCGTGTCGTGCAGGTGGACGACATCCGCCCACCGCACCCATTCGCGGACGGCGCGGCCCAGCCGGGGCCCGAACACCGGAAACGGCACCCCGGTCCGGTTTTCCACCCCGTTGAAGGCCGGAACGCGCACGACCCGGACACCGTCGTCAGGAAGCGGCGGCCCGGCGCTCGTCAGCACGGTCACCTCGGCGCCGCGGGCGGCGAGCGTCCGGGCCTGCTGGGCGGCGACGTTCTCGATCCCCCCGACGTGCGGCGGGTAGTAGTGCGAGACGAGCAGGATCCGGAGCGGACGGGAAGACGTCATCGGTACACACTCGTTCCGTTGCTGCTGTAGACCTTGTTTTTGGTGGCGTCGAGAAACCGCAGCGGATAGCTGTAGGTGACGAGATCGCCTTGGTAGAACACGGTGACCTCGTCTTTGCGGACAGTCGGGTAGCCGAGGAGGACGAACGAGCCGGGCTGCACGAGCGTCGGATAGATGTCGTCGCCAGGGCGCCCGTCGATGAGCGTCTGGAGCCGGCTGAGCGTGTAGCGGTCGGATTGGATCCGCTGTGCGGCGGTGTGCTGTTCGAGCCAGGCGATGGCGGCGCGTTCCTGGGGATGGGCGTAGTAGATGTCGTAGTACTGCCCGGCGTTGTCCAGGTGCAGCTGCGCGGGATAGCCGCCGAACAGCCGGGGCAGCGCACCGGTGAGGTCGAGGAACAGCAGCAGTGCCGCGGTGGTCGCGGCGGGCATCCGCCACCGTTTCCTGAGCCACGACAGCGCCCAGACCGACCCCATCGCGATGAACGGGGCGAACCCGAACAGCCCCTGCTGGAAGGTGCGCAGGAGTCCGTAGTCCACCGAGAGCTGCGGCACGGCGATCTCGGCGGCGAGCACGCCCAAGCCGCCGGCGGCGAGCACGAACAGGTCGTGCGTCGGGCGGAACAGCGTCGCGGTGGCGATGAGCGTCCCGGCCAACCCGAGGATCAACAGCACTTGCAGCCCGTCCGCGCACAAGGTGCGGAGCAGGCCGTTGATCCGGGGGACGTCGAGGCCGAGACGGTCGAGGACGGAACCTGCCGCGGTGAGCGGCAGGTTGTCGGCAGGGGCGACCTGGGCGGTCGCCGAGCTCAACGCGGTCGGGGGTTCGCCGCCGGTGCGGGACCGGGTGGAATCGGCGTAGTCGCGCAACCGCTGCTGCGGGCTGACCCGGGCGGAGCTGAAGATGCCGTAAGCGGTGTCGGAGGAACCGCGTTGCACCTCGCCCGGGTGGAACAGGTCCTGCGCGGTGGCCGCGGCGGTGTGCTGGAGCTGATGCCAGGTGCCGGTGACCGGCCCGGTCCACAGCGCCGAGCACAGGACCGCGATGCCGATCATCGGCCAGGCGACGAAGTCGGTGGCTTCCTTCGGCGCCCGCTCGGCGAGCCGGCGCCGCAGCGGCGGGACGACCCGGATGACGCCGCTCGCGAGCTTGCCCAGCAGCAGCACGCCGATCAGCACGTAGGTAGTGGAGTAGTGGGACAGCACAACGCCCGCGAACAGGACGGTGAACGCGATCCGCCGCGCCCGTCGCGGGGCGGAAAGGTCGCTCAGCGCCAGGACCGCGCAGCCGAGCAGGAGGAACGCGATCTCCTGACGGCCGAGGAACGGCATGTCGGTGAAAAACGTGGGGAACGCGAGGAAGTAGACCGCGGCGAGGAGCGCGACCCGTTTCGACGTGAGATTGCGCGTCGTGCGGTACACCGCGACCGGCGCCGCGGCGAACAGCATCGGCAGCACGACTTTGAAGATCGCCAAGCCGGGCAACGCGGTCAGCTCGGCCAGTGACGTGGGCAGCAGGGTGATGCTGAGGCAGGCGTTGTACGCATCGGGATAGCCGGAGATATCCCAGTAGCCCTTGGTCGAGGTCAGCTGGAAGAGCAGGTACTCGCGCTGGATGTCGTGTCCGCTGACGTACCAGCCGCGCAGCGAGGTCAGCAGCAGCAAGGCCGTTGCCGCGCACAGGATTCCGAACGCGATGGCCCCGTCGCCGTAACGGCCCGCCTTGAGCACCAGGAACCCGAGCAGCGCCGCGACGAGGACCAGTGCGATCAGGCTCGTCGCGCCGGTGAACCCGTTGTTCAGGCGGACGGCCCCGGCGATCGCGACCACCAGGGAAAGAACTCCGAGGACAGCGATGGGCGCGACGTCGCGCACCGGCATCAACCGCGGCGCACGCACCGGCGGCGAGGCGCCGGTGAGCCGTCGGTCCAAGAATGCGAGCCCCGCCGCAGTCAGGGTCTGGGCCACGGCGAGGGACGCAGTCGTGAGCGGGCGCGAGACGCCGAACCAGGAGAGCACGGTGTTGACCGCCAGTGCGGCCACCATCGCGGCCAGCACCGCGAAACCGAGGCCCAGCAACCATTGGGCTTCCCGAGCGGAGACGGTCCTGGTGGCAATCCGGCGGCACAGCCAGGCCGGAGCGCCGATCAGCAGCCAGAGACCGGCGACGGTCACCAGCACGGCCGGTCGCCACGGACTCAGCTCCACGGCACAGGCGACGAGCACCGATCCGAGCACGACGGTGCGCTGGCTGGGTCTCGTCACGGCAGAACCTCGGCATAGACGTCCTCGACCCGCTGTGCCACCTCGGCCCAGGTGAACTTCCGCGCAGCCGCCGCGCTGGCTGCGGCGGTCCGCTGCCGGAAGCCCTCGTCCGCCGCGAATTCGTCGATCCTTGCGGCCAGGGCGGTGGGATCGGCGGGGGCGAGGGCTCCGACGCCGCGCAGGAGTTCGGAGTTCCCGGGAACGTCGGTCGCGAGCACCGGCAGTCCCGCGGCCATGGCCTCGAGCGCGGCGAGCGACATCCCTTCGCGATCCGACGGCAGCACGAACAGATCGGCTTGTTCGTACCGCCGCAGCAGCTCGCCGCCGTGCAGGCGACCGTGGAACCGCACATCCGGAATCCCTTGCCGCCGCAGGGTTTCTTCAAGCTGCTGCCGCTGTTCCCCGTCCCCGACGACGTCGAGTTCGACCGGCTGGCGCACCAGGGTCAGCGCGTGCAGGAGCCGGGCGAGGTTCTTCTGGGGGCTGAGCCGTCCGACGAACAGCAAGCGCAGCACCGGTTCCCGTCGCGCGCGTGGCGGCAAGAAGAATTCATCGGACACCCCGTTCGGCACCGCGAAAACCCGCGCCGGATCGACCCGGTAGGCGGTGCGGACGAACTCCCGCTGCGCCTCGGTCAGCACCAGCACCCCGGCCGCAGCCCGCAGAACGCGGCTGAAGACGTGCTTCTTGTAGTGCGGCAACAGCCATCCCAGCTTCCCGGACTGGTCGACGTCCAGGTGGAAATGCAGCAGGAACGGCTGACGGCGCGCGGCCGCGGCGAGCGCGACCTGCTCGGGCAGCACCGCGTGTGCGGCGTGCAGATGCCACGCCGACGTCTTCGGCGTGCGCAGCAACGCGGGAACGAGACCGGCGGACACCGGCGTGTGCGCGACGTCGAGCGCGAGCGCCCGAATGATGTCGACGTCGCGCACCCGCTCGCGCCGCGGCGAATCGCGGGCACCGACGGTCGTGGTGAGCACTGTGACGTCGTGCTGGCGCGCCTGCTCCACCGCCAAGTGCTGCACCACCGCTTCCATCCCGCCCAGATGCGGCGGGTAGTAGGGCGTGATCTGGACGATCCGGCGGGGCGTCACGGTCTGCCTCTGGTGGCGGAAGCGTTGCCCGGCAGGCGGAAACGAAGGTTTTCCATGCCGCCCGCGACATTCACCGCGATCGCGTCCACGACGTGCCCCGGCGGGACCGGCAGGCGGAAGTCGAGCGTGGTGAACTGGCCGGGTTCGAGGGTCACCCGCCGCGACACCCCGGCGAGCCGGTCGGCCGACGAGGTCTCCAGCGCGGCCACCACGGTGTAGTCCGCGTGCGCGGGACCGTGGCGCACGAGCGCGACCTCGGCGGTGACAGTTCCGTCCCGGAACGTGGGCGTGCCGACGAAATACAGCTCGGTGTAGGTCTCGGGCTGCTCGGTGAAGGACTGCCGGAACAGCACCCGCGCGGCCGGCCACACCAGGACCGTCACGACCCCGAGCACCACCACCGCCGAAACCGCGCCGGCGAACTTCAGCCAGCCGCGGCCGTTTCCCCGGTCTTCTCCCGCGGAGTCGTCCACGCTCAGTCCGCCATCGCCAGCACGCACTCGGCTTCGCCGGTGCAGAGCACGTTCGCCGGCCCGCGGACGGTGCGCGCCCGGTGGGCGGCCAGCTGCGAAAGGTTGCGCAGTCCGTCGCGCACGGCGTGCAGTTTCACTTCGCCGCCGCGGATCCGGTACTCGATCGGCGTTTCGCCGCACCGGAAACCGCGGACGTACGCGTCGTTCTTGATCTCCTGCGAGAACGGCATCCCGCCGGACCGGATGTCGAGGTGCTGCCACACGTGCCGCCGGAACACCCACATCCCGGACTGCGAGTCGCGGAACGGCGAGCGGAAGAAGAACCGGCTGATCAGCGTCAGCACCCGGTTCCCGATCAGGTGGGAGGGCTTCATCGCCTCGCGGTTCTCGTGGCCGAGCCGGTTGGTGGAAAGGAAATCGAGCCGCCGGTCCGCCATCGTGCACAGCAGCCCGGGCAGGTGGTCGAACGGGTAGGTGCAGTCCGCGTCGCCGGTCGCGATCACGTCGCCGGTCGCGGCGGCGAAACCGGCGTGATAGGCGTGCCCGTACCCGCGACGCGGCTGCAGGATCACCCGCGCGCCGAGGGCGGCGGCGACCTCGCCGGTCCCGTCGGTCGAGGCGTTGTCGACCACGATCACCTCGATCTCGTAGCCGAGGGAAGCGAGCCCGGAGTGCGGGATCGTGGCCAGCACCCGGGGCATGTTGACCCGCTCGTTGAGGGCGGGGATGACGATGGACAAGGTCCGCGGGCCCGGTCTTGCGCCGCAGGTGCCGCGGCTGGCGACCCGGAGGCCGCAACAGGGACCGGAGGCCGCGCGGGGAGTGGTGTCGTCCGACGGCGAGGAGCTGGAACGCTCGATGTTCGACGTCATGGAAGAACCTCGGTTCTTGTCTTGTGCTCGGCGGGGGAAGAGAGCAGAAGAGCACGGGAGCACGGCGGGATCCGGAGGCGGGAAGCACCGATTGCCCGGCCTCGTCAGGCCGGGTGGTCGGCGTCCGCCGGCGGAGAGCCTGCCGGCGACGGGTCGGGGGGCGGGGGTTGCTGTTGTAGAGGCGGGCGGTGCGAACGGCCTCGCGGCCGTGCGAGCGCGCTTCGGCGCCCGGCCTCGTATCTGTATCGATGCCGAGGGCCTGGGCGCTACGTGCGTTTAGCGAATTTTTCGTTCACTCGATCGGGGGAGTGCTGAATGCGACCGCGATTATGAACGGTCGTCGCAGGTAATGGTGACCGGTGCGCAAAAAGCCGAAAGGTATTCGCGTGCGGTTTCACTCGTTCGGCCTAGTCCGGAAAAAGCGGGTGACCGGGCCGAAAGGGCGGCATCGAGCCGTATGCCTGCTATGTCCGCATGCCGTTCGGGCCTGCTTGGACGCGAGTATATGCCTTGCCGTGCAACGGTAATCGGACGCGACTAGTTCCCGAACGAGCCGTGCCTGCCCGCGCCCTCGGCGAATCGCGTCGCTCCCGCAATGGTGTCGGCATTCAATGACTGAATCCCGTGCCGGAATTCGTTTTCCCATGCGGATTCCTCGGTCAAGGACTCGCTTTCCAGCAATGCGGCCCGGTCCTCGCGCAGGCAGGTCCGCGGAAACGCCGCGAGTTCCCGGCCCAGTGCGATCGCGGCGGGCAATGCCTGCCCGGAAGGCACGACGCGATTCGCCAATCCGATCCGATGCGCTTCTTCCGCGCCGACCGGACGTCCGGTCAGCACCAGGTCCATCGCGTGGCTCCGCCCGATCAGCCGCGGCAGCCGGAAAGTGCCGCCGTCGATGAGCGGAACGCCCCAGCGGCGGCAGAAGACGCCGAATACCGCGGTCTCCTCCACGATCCGGAGGTCCGCCCAGATCGCCAATTCCAATCCGCCCGCGACGGCGTGCCCGGACACCGCCGCGAGCACCGGCTTGCGCAACCGCAGCCGGGTCGGCCCCATCGGACCGTCGCCGTCCGGCTCGGTGCGGTTGCCGCGGCCTTCGCTCACCGCCTTGAGGTCCGCGCCCGCGCAGAAGGTCCCGCCGACGCCGTGGAGCACCGCGACCGAGGCGTCCGAGGCGTCGAATTCCCGGAAGGCGTCGGCCAATGCCTCGGCGGTGGCGCGGTCGACGGCGTTGCGCCGCTCCGGCCGGTTGATGCCGATGGTGGTGACCGGACCGTCGTGCTCGACCAGCACAGTGCTCACGCGGGGCCTCCTGCCGAAGAAGCGGGTGTCCGGGCAGCATGCCACGCCCCGTAGGCTCCGGCCGGCAGATCGGCACGGGAAGGGAGCTGCGGGATGGACGCCGAAAGCCTGGCCGCGTTCGGGTTCGAGCTGGGAGTGCTCAAGCGGGTCCGCCGCGCGGGCTGGTGGCAGGCGGGCGTCCGCGACCCCGAATCGGTGGCCGAGCACAGCCTCCGGGCGGCGCAGCTGGCGGCGCTGCTCGCCGCGGAGGAAGGCGCGGTTCCCGAGCGCGCGGCGTTTCTCGCGCTGTGGCACGACACCCAGGAGACCCGCACCGGCGACCTGCCGCACACGGCCGCGCCGTACCTGACGAAGCCGGAACCCCGGGCGATCACGGCGGACCAGACCGCGGGATTGCCGCGCGCGTCGGCGGAAACCGTGCGGGCGGCGGTAGACGAGTACGAAACTCGCGAGTCGCCCGAAGCGCGCTGCGCGAAAGACGCCGACAAACTCGAAATGCTCTTCCAGGCGCTCGAATACCGGGCGACCGGGGTCTCCACAGTGGACGAATGGGTCGCGTCCGCGCAGGCCGGGCTCTTCACCGAAACCGCCCGGCGGGTCGCCGAGGCCGCGCTGGCGACGTCGCCGCTGGCCTGGCGGTCTCGTTAGGGATCACCCACATGGGCGCACTTCTGGTTTAAGACTGTCCTCTCTGGGAAAGATCCGGAGTACGACCATCTCGGGGAGGCACAGGATGAACCGGAAACTCACGGCAATGCTGGCCAGTATCGCGGCGATGGCGGCGACGATCGGATTCGCGGCGAGCGCGGAGGCGGCGGGACCTCCGTGCGGCGCGCAGGCGAAAGCGTGCCTGAAGCTGTCGGCGAACACGGCGTGGCTGATGAACAACGGCAAGGTCACCCGCGGCGGCGTGCGCGTGACTGTCGGCAAGCCCGCGTACCCGACGCCGGTCGGCACGTTCCGCGTGCAGTACAAGGATCTTCACCACTACAGCAAGCAGTTCCACGGCCCGATGCCGTACTCGGTCTTCTTCACCAACACCGGGGTGGCGTTCCATCAGGGCAGCCTGAAGGTCCAGTCGCACGGCTGCGTGCACCTGTCGCACGCGGACGCGGTGGCGTTCTTCAACACGCTGCAGCCGGGCGATGTGGTGCAGGTCGTGCGGTAATCGCGATTGCGAGGGCTGAGGTCCGTGAGGGGAACCCTGAGGGAATCTGATTCCCTCAGGGTTCCCCTCACGTACGTGTGGCCCGCGCGCAGGCCCTTGGACTTGGGTAAGGGTGCTTGCGCTGATCACCCGACGGGCATCGGCCGTCGCAGCGCTTGTCTGCGCAGGCGGCCGAACCCCCTCGGATTGTTGAGCCCGAACACGGCCACGGTCTGGCCGTCGCGGTGATAGGTGGCGAGGAAGGACTCGTCGTCCGGGCCGCCGTCGGCGAAGCGCACCTCGTCGCCGGGGGAGGGGTGCCCGGCGAGCTGGAGCGTCCCCGCGTACTGATCCGACCAGACGTAACCGCTCGGCTGGTACTCCCGGACCACCTGCCCGGCCAGCAGGTTGGCGACCGCGACTGAGGCCTGCTCGGTGGCGTTCGTCCAATGCTCGTGGCGAGTCCCCGCCGGTCCGTACGCCGCGACGTCGCCCGCCGCGACCACGTTCGGCAGAGACGTGACCAGGCCGGTGTCGGTACGGACGCCGTTGCCGATCTCCAGCCCCGAGCCGTCGAGCCACTCGACCGCCGGGACCATTCCGATCCCGGCGACGACCACGTCAGCGGGCAGATTCTCCCCGGTCTCCAGCTGCACTCCAGTGACCCGGCCGGAGAGCGTGGAAAGCCCGGCGACTGCAGTGCCGCAGCGGAGCGTGACGCCGTTCCGTCCGTGCAAACCCGCGCAGATCGAGCCGAGTTCCGGGCCCAGCACGCGCGCCATGGGGGTCGGCAATGCCTCCAGGACCGTGACATCGAGGCCCAAGCCGGAGCACGTCGAAGCCACCTCGGCCCCGATGAATCCGCCGCCGACGATCACTGCCCGTGCACCGGGGACCAGTTCCTCGCGGAGGGCGAGAGCGTCGTCGAGGGTGCGCAGAACATGAACTCCGGCAACGGATTCCGTGCCGGGCAAGGCACGAGCCCGGCCGCCGGTCGCGAGGATGACGCCGTCGGCGGCGAGTTCGCCGCCGGTGAGGACGAGGCGGCCGGTGGCCGGGTCGAGCCGTTCCGCGCGCGTGCTGAGCCGGACGTCCAGCGAAGCGAGGTCGTCGGCATCGAGCAGGTCGAGCGACTCACGCGACGCGGTTCCGGCGAGGAAGGCTTTCGACAGCGGCGGCCGGTCGTAGGGGAGGTGCGGCTCTTCGCCGATGAGCACCACGCGACCGTCGAACCCCTGTGCGCGCAGCTCCTGCGCGGCGCGGGCGCCGGCGAGCGAGGCACCGACGATCGCGACCGTTTTCACGCAGCGTCCTCGGCGGCGTCGGCGAGCACGTAGATGACGCCCTCGTCGACCTGCACCTGATACGTGCGCACCGGCTGCTTCGCGGGCAGGCAGGACGGCAGGCCGGTGCGCAGGTCGAAGAGCGCCGCGTGCAGCGGGCACTCCACGAAGCAGCCTTCGAGCCAGCCGTCGGCCAGCGACGCGTCCTGGTGAGTGCAGGTGTCCCCGATCGCGTACAGCTCGCCGTCGGCGTTGAAGACGGCGATGGGCTCCGGCCCCGCGATCCGGACGGACTCGCCCGGGGGCAGTTCGTCCACTGAGCACGCGCGCAGCATTGATTCCTCCGAAGCTGGGGATTGTTGCGTATTGAGGAACACTCGACGTGATACGCAACAGAGTTTGAGCGCGCCGGAGGGGTGCCGTCAAGAGGTTCCGGGGTGGAGTTTTTCGGAGCGCCGTTCCGGGTGAAAGCCGTGGTCGAAGGCGGTTCCGGCGAACGGGTGCGGTGCCGGGGAGGGTGCTTGACAGCGCCCCGGCTGAGCCTCATCTTGTTCCGGAGAGGGCAACAAGACGCGTAATACGCAACATCGAATGTGTTCGAGAGGAGCCCTGCCGGTGACCGCTATCGACCTCCCGCAGAGCCTGCTGCCGACTCTGCCCGGGCCGCACTACACCGACCCGGCGATCTTCGCCCGGGAGCAGGAGCGGATCTTCGAAGCGGGCTGGTTCTGTGCGGTCCGCAGCGCCGACCTGCCGTCGCCCGGCTCGTTCGAGACCGTGCAGGTCGGCCGCGAAAGCGTGCTGATCGCGCGCGGCCGCGACGGGGCTTTGCGCGCGTTCCTGAACGTGTGCCGCCATCGCGGCGCGCGGCTGTGCACCGACGAGAAGGGTTCGGTGAAGCGCGCTTTCCAGTGCATGTACCACGCCTGGACCTACGGCCTCGACGGAAAGCTCGTCGCCGCACCGAATCTGACCGGGATGCCCGACGTCGACCGTGTCGAGTACGGCCTGACGAAGGTGCATCTGCGCGAATGGCTCGGCTACGCCTGGGTTTGCCTCGCCGAGGATGCACCATCCTTTGCGGACACTGTGCAGGCCGACGTGAGCGAACGGCTCGGCGGGCCCGGCGAAATCGAGGCGTACGGCATCGAGAATCTCTCCCTGGGCCGCCGTATCGAGTACGACGTGCGCGCGAACTGGAAGCAGATCATCGAGAACTTCATGGAGTGCTACCACTGCGCGACGATCCATCCGGAGCTCACCGAGGTGCTCCCGGAGTTCGCGGACGGCTACGCGGCGCAGTATTTCGTCGGCCACGGCGCGGAATTCGGCTCGGACGTCACCGGGTTCACTGTGGACGGCGGCGACGGCCTGCAGCGGCTGCCGGGCGTCGGCGAGCATCAGGACCGGCGGTACTACGCGATCACGATCCGGCCGCAGGTGTTCGTGAACCTGGTGCCGGACCACGTGATCGTGCACCGGATGTTCCCGCTGGCCCCGGACCGCACCCTGGTTCGCTGCGACTGGCTGTATCTGCCGGAGGTGGTCGAGTCGGGCGTGGACCTCGACCGCTCGGTGGAGCTGTTCCATCGGGTGAACCAGCAGGATTTCGAGGCGTGCGAACGGTGTCAGCAGGCGATGGGCTCCCGCGTTTACGCCCGCGGCGGGGTGCTGGTGCCGAGCGAACACCACATAGGCGAGTTCCACGAGTGGGTGCGGGCGAAGGCCGGGGACTAGATCAGCGCGCGGATCGCTTTCTCGAAGCCGGTCACGTGGTCGAGCGTCAGCTCCGACGCCTTGTCGGCGTCCCCCTCCACGATCGCCGTCAGCAGCGGCGAGTGCTCGTCCACGTGTCCGGCCATCCCGCACAGCCGGGGAAGGAACACACACCAGATCCGGGTCGCGAGGTTGTCGTAATGAATCAGAGTGTCCTCGAGGAACGGATTGTGCACGCACTGGTAGATCGCGCGGTGGAGCTCGAGGTCGATGCGCAGGAGGTCGGCGTTTTCCTTCTGCGCGGCCGAATCCAGCTGATCGCGCAGCTCCGCCAGCCGCGCACGATCCGCGTCGGTCGCGCGCGTGGCGGCGGACGCGGCGGCCGTCGGCTCGAGGGTGCGCCGGACCTCGGAGATGTGCGCGAGGTCGGAGATGTTGACGTCGGTGGCGAACGTGCCGCGGCGCGCGTACGCCACCACCAGGCGTTCCGTCTCGAGCCGTTTCAGCGCTTCGCGGATCGGCGTGCGGCCCATCTCGAGTACGCCGCCCGCCCATTCCTCGTTGATCGGGTCGCCCGGCTTGATGTCGAGCATGACGAGGCGGTCGCGCAGGAACTCGTAGGCGCGTTCGGCCAGCGACGGGGCGGCGGCCGGGATGACGTGGTTGACCGGGGTGCTCACCCGGCCTACTCTACCGCGAAGATTGATATATCAGTAGTCGACCAGTTGTCCGATACGGGAGGCCAGCCGGAATGACCACGACGGACCAGCCGCGTCCCCCAGGCGCGGACCTGCCGGAGCACCCGGATTTCCTGTGGCGGGACCCGGAGCCGCGGCGCGCGTACGACGTCGTGGTGGTGGGCGGCGGCGGGCACGGCCTCGCGACCGCGTACTACCTCGCCAAGGTGCACGGCATCACCAACGTCGCGGTGCTGGAGAAAGGCTGGCTCGCCGGCGGGAACATGGCCCGCAACACGACGATCATCCGGTCCAACTACCTGTGGGACGAAAGCTCCGGCATCTACGAGCACTCCCTGAAGCTGTGGGAGGGCCTCGAAGAAGACCTCGGCTACCCGATCCTGTTCAGCCAGCGCGGCGTGCTCAACCTCGCGCACAGCCTGCAGGACGTCCGCGACAGCGTGCGCCGGGTCAACGCCAACCGGCTCAACGGGATCGACGCGGAGTGGGTCGACGCGGACGGGGTCAAGGAACTCTGCCCGATCGTGAACACCTCGCCGGACGTCCGCTATCCGGTCCTGGGCGCTACCTATCAGCCGCGCGCCGGAATCGCCAAACACGACTACGTCGCCTGGGGTTTCGCCCGCGCGGCCGCTGAGATGGGCGTCGATCTCATCCAGAACTGCGCGGTCACCGGCATCGAGACGCGCGACGGCAAGGTGGTCGCGGTCGAAACCAGCCGGGGCCGGATCGCCGCCGGGAAGGTCGCGTTGTGCGCGGCCGGGCACAGTTCGGTGCTGGCCAAGATGGCCGGGATCGACCTGCCGCTGGTGTCGCATCCGCTGCAGGCGCTCGTGTCGGAACTGCTCGAACCGGTGCACCCGACGGTGGTGATGTCGAACGCCGTGCACGTCTACGTTTCCCAGGCGCACAAGGGAGAACTCGTGATGGGCGCGGGCATCGACTCCTACGCCGGCTACGGCCAGCGCGGCGCGTTCCACATCATCGAGGACCAGATGGCCGCCGCGCTGGAGCTGTTCCCGGTCTTCGCGCGGGCGCACCTGCTGCGGACGTGGGCGGGCATCGTCGACGTGACCCCGGACGCCTCGCCGATCGTCGGCCTGACCCCGGTGGAGAACCTGTACCTCAACTGCGGCTGGGGGACCGGCGGGTTCAAGGCGACGCCAGGCGTCGGCGACTGCTTCGCGCACACCGTCGCGAAGGGCAAACCGCATCCGTACGCCGAACCCTTCACCCTCGACCGGTTCACCACCGGCGCGCTCGTCGACGAGCACGGCGCCGCCGCCGTCGCGCATTAGGAGCCACTGTGCAGCTGATTCCCTGCCCCTGGTGCGGTCCCCGCGAGGAGACCGAATTCCACTACGGCGGCCAAGCCCACGTCGCGTACCCGCGGGAGTCGGCCGCGCTGTCCGACGAGGACTGGGCGAAGTACGTCTTCTTCCGCGCCAACCCGAGCGGCCCGCTCGCCGAGCGCTGGACGCACAGCGCGGGCTGCCGCCGCTGGTTCAACGCCGTCCGCGACACCCGCACCCACGAACTCGCGGCGGTCTACCGCCTCGACGAACCCCGGCCGGTGATCCCATGACCTTCCGCCTCCCCAGCGGCGGCCACGTCGACCGCGACACCCAGCTCCAGTTCACCTTCGACGGCCGTGTCCTCAGTGGGCACCCGGGCGACACGCTCGCCTCCGCGCTGCTCGCGAACGGTGTGCACCAGGTGGCGAGGAGCGTCAAGCTCGGCCGCCCGCGCGGCATCATGGCGGCGGGCGTCGAAGAGCCGAACGCGGTGGTGCAGCTGGAAAAGCCGTTCCCCGAGCCGATGCAGACCGCCACCACCGTCGAGCTGTTCGACGGCCTGGTCGCGCGCAGCCTCTCCGGCCAAGGCCGGTTGGCGACCGAACCGGACCCGGCGCGGTACGACGCGAAGCACCTGCACTGCGACGTGCTGGTCATCGGCGCGGGACCGGCTGGGCTCGTCGCCGCCCGCACGGCGGCCCGGGCCGGAGCGCGAGTCGTGCTGGTGGACGACCAACCGGAACCCGGCGGTTCGCTGCTCGGCTCGAACGAGTACGTGGATCTCAAACCCGCCGTCGAATGGGCCCGCGCGATCGCCGACGAACTCCGCGCGACCCCGGACGTGCATGTGCTGGACCGGACCACCGCGTTCGGCGCCTACGACGACGGATTTGTCCTGGCTGTGCAAAACCGGACCTCCGGCGCGGCCCGGCAGCGCGTGTGGCGGATCCGCGCGCAGCAGACCGTCCTCGCGACCGGCGCGCACGAACGCCCGATCGTGTTCCCGGACAACGACCGCCCCGGCATCCTTCTCGCGAGCGCCGCACGGACTTACCTGCACCGGTACGGCGTCCTGCCCGGTCGCCGCGCGGTCGTGTTCACCATGGACGACTCCGCCTACGCCACCGCGATCGACCTCGCCGACGCTGGCGTGGAGGTCCCGCTGGTGGTCGACGTTCGCCCGGCCGCCCCGGAGAACTGGGCAGCGGCCTGCGCGGAACGAGGGATCGAGGTCCGCACTGATGCCGCGGTGACCGGAACCGAGGGCACTGAGCGCGTCACCGGCGTACGAGTCGCCGGGGAACTCGTCCCGTGCGACACGCTCCTGGTCTCGGGCGGCTGGACCCCCGCCGTCCACCTGTTCAGCCAGCTGCGCGGCGCCTTGCGCTACGAACCCGCCCTCGGCGCGTATCTCCCCGACGGAGAACTCCCGAACGCACGGGTGGCAGGCAGCGCGAACGGCACCTTCGACTTCGCCGGTTGCGTGCGAGAAGGCCGCGCCGCCGCCGCGAAAGCACCAGTGGAGATCCCGCTCCCGGTCTCCGACGCTCGGCCGCGCGAGCTGGCCCCCGCCGTCGAATGGCAGATCCCCGGCCCGGAGTCCGATGTGGACACCCGTTTCGTGGACCTGCAGCGCGACGCCACCGTCTCCGACGTGCTCCGCGCGACCGGCGCTGGCCTCACGTCGCTGGAGCACGTCAAGCGCTACACCACCATCGGCACCGCGCACGACCAGGGCAAAACCTCCGGCATGCTCGCCGCCGGGATCACCGCCGAAGCCCTCGGCGTCGACCTCGCCGACCGCCGCCCGACCACTTACCGCCCGCCGTACACGCCCGTCGCCTTCGCCGCGTTGGCCGGGCGGAACCGCGGCGAACTGCACGACCCGGTCCGCGTCACCGCGTTGCACTCCTGGCACGTCGAACACGGCGCGGAGTTCGAGAACGTCGGCCAGTGGAAGCGCCCCTGGTACTACCCGCAGCCGGGCGAGGACCTTCACACGGCGGTGCGACGGGAGTGCCTTGCCGCCCGCACCGACGTGGCGATGATGGACGGCTCCACCCTCGGCAAAATCGACGTCCAAGGCCCGGACGCCGCCGCATTTCTCGACCTGCTCTACACGAACCTGATGAGCACGCTGAAGGTCGGCCGGATCCGGTACGGCGTGATGTGCGGCGTCGACGGCATGGTCATCGACGACGGCACCGTCATCCGCGTGGCCGAGGACCGCTTCCTCGTCACCACGACCACCGGCAACGCCGCGATGGTGCTGGACTGGATGGAGGAGTGGCTGCAAACCGAGTGGCCGCACCTGCGCGTGTTCGCCACCTCGGTCACCGAGCATTGGGCCACCGTCCCGCTCGTCGGCCCGCGCTCGCGCGAGATCCTCGCCGGGCTCGCACCGGAGCTGGACGTCAGCAACGACGCGTTCGGCTTCATGGCCTGGCGCGACGCCGAGGTCGCCGGAATCGCCGCACGGGTGTGCCGGATCAGCTTCTCCGGCGAGCTGGCGTACGAGATCAACGTGCCGTCCTGGTACGGCCTGGCGCTCTGGGAAGCGTTGGCGGAGCGGGGAATCACGCCGTACGGCACTGAAACCATGCACGTCCTGCGCGCCGAGAAGGGCTACCCGATCATCGGCCAGGACACCGACGGCACGGTCACCCCCCACGACCTCGGCATGAGCTGGGCGGTGTCCAAGAAGAAGGCCGACTTCCTCGGCAAACGGTCCTTCTCCCGGGCGGAAAACCTGCGCCCGGACCGGAAACAACTCGTCGGCCTGCTGCCGGTCGATCCCACTGTGCTGCTGCCGGAAGGCGCGCAGATCATCGAAACCGCGCACGTCCCGCGCCCGCCGGTGCGCATGCTCGGCCACGTCACCTCCAGCTACCCGAGCGCCGCGCTGGACCGCACCTTCGCGCTCGCGGTCGTCCGCTCCGGCCGGGAACGGATCGGGGAGACGCTGTACGTCCCAGTCGGCGACGAGGTCGTGCCGGTGACGGTGACCGAAACCGTGCTCTACGACAAGGAGGGGACCCGCCGTGACGGCTAAGACCCTGTCTCCGCTCGCGGAGCACGCGGGCCTGCTCGCCGGCTGCGCACCGGCCGTGCTCGCCGAAGAACGCCCGTTCGTCTCGCAGCTCAACGTCCGCATCCGCGAAGGCCACGACGCCGCGGCAGCCGTGCTCGGCACCGAGCTGCCGGACGTCTGCCAGTTCACCAGCGGAATCGGCGACGTCCTGTGGCTCGGCCCCGACGAGTACCTCGTGCTCGGCGCTCCCGAAGGCACCGAAGCAGCGCTGCGAGAAGCGATCACCGTCGGTGCGGTCACCGATGTGTCCGCTCAGCGCACCACCGTGCGGCTCGGCGGACCGGCGGCCCGCGACGTCCTGGCGCACGGCTGCGCGATCGATCTCCACCCGAAGGCCGCTCTGCCGGGCACCTGCGTGCAGACGTTGCTCGCCCGCACCGGGATCGTCCTCCTGGTGCGGGAAGCGGACGAGTTCACCGTGCTCGTGCGCCAGTCGTTCGCCCCCTATTTCGCCGCCTGGCTCGCCGACGCGGCACTGGAATACCGAGAGGAGGAGTCTTGACCCAGTTCACCTTGACCCTGCACTGCCCCGAGCGCTCCGGGATCGTGCACGCCGTGACGACGTTCCTCGTCGGCAACGGCTGCGACATCGTCGAGCACCAGCAGTTCGACGACGACGTGCACGGGGAACTGTTCCTGCGCACGGAATTCGCCTGCGCCGGACCGGCCACAGCGGACGATCTCACCCGCGAGTTCGACCTCGTCGCCCGCGATTACGCCATGCGGTACCGGTTCTCCGACCGCACCCCGGACCGGCTGCTGGTGATGGTGTCGAAGGCCGGGCACTGCCTCAACGACCTCCTCTTCCGCTGGCGCGCGGGCGCACTCGGCGCGGAAATCGTGCTCGTGGCGTCCAACCACGAGGACCTGCGCCCGATGGCCGAGGCCGCCGGACTGCCGTTCGTGCACATCCCGGTGACGCCCGCGACCAAGCCGGAGGCCGAACAGCGGCTGCTGGACCTGGTGCGGGAGCACGACATCGACCTCGTCGTGCTGGCCCGGTACATGCAGGTCCTCTCGGACGAGCTGTGCCAGAAGCTGCAGGGCCGCGCGATCAACATCCACCACTCGTTCCTGCCCGGCTTCAAGGGCGCGAAACCGTACGCCCAGGCCTACGACCGGGGCGTCAAGTACGTCGGCGCGACCGCGCACTACGTGACCCCCGAACTCGACGAAGGCCCGATCATCGAGCAAGAAGTACAGCGAGTGGACCACTCGCACTCGCCGCGCGCCCTCGCGACCGTCGGCCGTGACGCCGAAGCGCTCGCCCTTTCCCGCGCGGTGCGCTGGCACTGCGAGCGGCGTGTCCTCCTCAACGGCACCCGGACCGTCGTCTTCCGCTGACCTACCCCAGGGAGTTCTCATGACCCGTGTCGTGATCATCGGCGCCGGAATCGTGGGCGCGAACCTCGCCGACGAGTTGACCCTGCGCGGCTGGACCGACGTCACCGTGCTCGACCAGGGCCCGCTGCCGTTGACCGGCGGTTCGACCTCGCACGCGCCGGGACTGGTGTTCCAGACCAACCCGTCGAAGGCGATGACCGAATTCGCCGGCTACACCGTCGCGAAACTGCTCGACCTCGGCTGTTTCGAGCAGGTCGGCGGCATGGAGGTGGCCAGCACCGCGGCGCGCTGGGAGGACCTGAAACGCAAGCACGGCTGGGCGACGTCGTGGGGCGTCGAGGCGCGGTTGATCGACCCGGACGAATGTGTCCGCCGCTGGCCGATGCTCGACCAAAACCAGATCTACGGGGCGCTGTATGTCCCGACCGATGGGCTCGCGGTCGCTTCGCGCGCGGTGGACGAGCTGATCAAACGGGCTTCCTCGCGTGGCGCGCGGTTCGTCGGCTCGACCCGGGTCACCGGCATCCAACAGGCGCACGGCCACGTCACCGGCGTCGAAACCGCCGACGACGTGATTCCGGCCGACATCGTGGTGTCCTGCGCCGGATTCTGGGGCCGGGAGATCGGCGAAATGGTCGGCATGACCGTGCCGCTGCTGCCGCTGGCCCACCAGTACGCGAAGACCGGTCAGCTGGCCGAACTGGCCGGAGCCGACCCGGTGCACCCGGCGCTGCCGATCCTGCGCCACCAGGACCAGGACCTCTACTTCCGCCAGCACGGCGACCGGCTCGGCATCGGCTCGTACGCGCACCGCCCGATGCCGGTGGACAAATTCGCCGAACCCGGCGAGGTCACCGCGTCCGCGATGCCGTCGATGCTGCCGTTCACCGAGGACGATTTCGCGCCGTCGTGGGAGGAAAGCAAGCTCCTGCTGCCCGCGCTCGGCCAGACCAAGGCGGAGGAGGGCTTCAACGGCATCTTCTCCTTCACCCCCGACGGCGGCTCGCTGGTCGGCGAATCCTCCGACGTGCGCGGATTCTGGATCGCCGAGGCCATCTGGGTCACGCATTCCGCGGGCATCGCGAAGGCGGTCGCGGAGTCGATTGCGGACGGTCGCTCCGAGACCGATCTGCACGAACTGGACGTGCACCGGTTCGAGGACATCCAGCTCGCCCCGGAGTACGTCCGCGAAACCGCGCAGCAGAACTTCGTGGAGATCTACGACGTGCTGCACCCGCTGCAGCCCCGGCTCTCGCCGCGCGACTTGCGGGTCAGCCCGTTCCACGCGCGGCAGCGGGAGCTGGGCGCGGTGTTCCTGGAAGCGGGCGGCTGGGAACGGCCGCATTGGTTCGAGGCCAACGCGTCGCTGCTGAAAGACCTGCCGCACGACTTCCTCCCGCCCGCGCGCGACGCCTGGGCCGGGCAATTCCACTCGCCGATCGTGGCGGCCGAGGCCTGGCACACGCGAAACCGCGTCGCGATGTACGACATGACCCCGCTCAAACGCGTCGAGGTCAGCGGACCGGGTTCCCTGGAATTCCTGCAGGGGCTCACGACGAACCAGCTGGCGAAGTCGGTCGGCTCGGTGACGTACACGCTGATGCTCGACGACGCCGGGGGAGTCCGCAGCGACATCACCGTGGCACGGCTCGAACCGGAGCTGTTCCAGGTCGGCATCAACGGCACCATCGACGTCGCCTACCTGCGCGGCCGCGCCCCGGAAGGCGTCCGGGTGGAGGACACCACCGGCGGCACCTGCTGCATCGGCGTGTGGGGCCCGCTCGCCCGCGACCTGGTGCAACCGCTGTCGGCGGAAGACCTTTCGCACACCGGGCTCAAGTACTTCCGAGGCCGCCGGGCCCGGATCGCCGGGGTCCCGGTGACGATCCTGCGACTGTCCTATGTGGGCGAACTGGGCTGGGAGATCTACACGTCCGCGGACAACGGCCAGCGCCTGTGGGACGCGCTGTGGCGCGCCGGGCAGCCGCTGGGCGCCATCGCGGCCGGGCGCGGCGCGTTCAACAGCCTCCGGCTGGAGAAGGGCTACCGGCTGTGGGGCACCGACATGACCACCGAGCACGACCCGTACGAGGCAGGAGTCGGCTTCGCGGTGCGCCCGGCGAAGGGCGAGTTCGCGGGCCGGGCAGCCATCGACGGCCGCAGCGAAGAAACCTCGGCCCGGCGGCTGCGCTGCCTCACCGTGGACGACGGCCGGACTGTCGTACTGGGCAAGGAACCGGTGTTCGTGGACGGCGCCCCGGCGGGATACGTCACGAGCGCGGCCTACGGCTACACAATCGGCCGCCCGATCGCGTACGCCTGGCTGCCGGGCTCGGTGGCGATCGGCGACACGGTGGAGATCGAATACTTCGGCCGGCGAGTCCCCGCGACGGTGGCCGCGGAACCGCTGGTCGACCCCGGGATGGAGCGCATCCGGCGCTGAGCGGAAGGAAACCAGCCATGCGGGACCAGATCGTGAGCGACTTCCTGAAAACCCTCGCCCGGCCCGCGCTCCCGGCTCCGGCCGGGGCGACGGTCGCGGCTCTCGCCCTCGCGCAAGCCGCGGCGTTGCTGAGCCGGGCCGCTGGTGGCGACGCCGAGGCGGACCACCTCACCCGGCATGCGTTGCGGCTGGCGGAGATCGACGCCCACGCCGTCACCCACGACGTGCCCGACCGAGCCCAGCCCGCCGCGGACGTCGTCGCGGCGGCGGGGGAGGTGGTCCGAGTGGCGGAACGCTTGCTGTCCACTGTGGACCCAGCGGCACTGGTCGACGTGTCCGCAGCCGCCGAAATGGCTGGTTCTTCCGCGCGGACAGCGTCTGTCGCGGTCGAATCGCGAAACGGTTTCGCAGCCGGTGCCGATGCGGTGGCCGAACGGGCCGCACGAGTGACGGAGGCGGTGCGCTCGGGCGCGCACAGCGGGGTGTGAAAGCGGCGGCGTCCGGGGAATGGCAAGATCTGCGGTGTTCTTCAGGAGACCCGTTCCCCGGAACACCGCAGACACCGCAGTGAGGATCGCCGCATGGCTGTGCCGCCCCTGCTCACGCTGAACAACTCCGTCACCGTCCCGCAGCTCGGACTCGGCATGTACCAGGTCCGGCCCGACCAGGTCGCGAAGGTCGTCGCGACCGCGTTCGAAGCCGGGTACCGCAGCATCGACACCGCCGCGATGTACGGCAACGAGGCCGAGGTCGGCACCGCCGTGCGGGAGTCCGGGCTGCCGCGCGAGGACATCTTCGTCACCACGAAGGTCTGGAACACCGACCACGGCTACGACAACACCCTGCGCGCGTTCGACCGCAGCGCCGAAGCGCTCGGGGTCGGCCCGGTCGACCTGTACCTGATCCATTGGCCGAAACCGGAACTGGACCGCTACGTCGAAACCTGGCGCGCGCTGGAACTGCTGCTGAACGAGGGCCGCGTCCGGGCGATCGGCGTGTCGAACTTCGGCATCGACCACCTGCGCCGGCTGCTCGACGAGACCGACGTCGTGCCGGTGGTCAACCAGGTCGAACTGCACCCGTGGCAGCAGCAGGCCCCGCTGCGCGCGTTCCACGCCGAGCACGGCATCGCGACCGAAGCCTGGAGCCCGCTGGCCCGGGGCAGGCACCTGAACGACCGGGTGATCACGTCGCTGGCCGCGAAATACGGAAAGACGCCCGCCCAGCTCGTGCTGCGGTGGCATCTGCAGCTGGGGATCATCGCGATCCCGAAATCCGCGACGCCCTCGAGGATCCGGGAGAACGCGGCGGTGTTCGACTTCGAACTCGCCGAGGACGACCTGCTGGCGCTGGCCGAACTCGACTCCTGAGCGGCGGCGCCGGCGACGCACACGGGCCAGCGCGGGCAGGGCCTCGTGAGTGTTCATGCCAGTTCTGAGCGGGATTGCCACTCACGACGCGGTCAGGGAAGCACGCATCCCCACCGCCGCGAAGCCGACAGCCGGGCCGTTAGCTCCCGCCCGTGCGCCGGAGCCGTCCGGCCAGGGCGCGGTTAGGCGGCGTGCCCCGAAAACACAACACCGCCCCAGCCCAAGCCTGGACTGAGGCGGTGCCGAGAACGAACGATCAGGAAGCGCGAATCCCCGCCGCCGCGAAGTCGGCCAGCTGGGCCGGTTCCTTGAGGAACGCCCGGAAGCTCTGCGTCCCGCGCTGCTGGACCTCGTCGATCGACGTGCCGGACAGGCCGACGAACGGGTAGTCCGCGGGCGGGCCGGAGCCGATCGGCATCGCGGGGGAGCCGATGACGTCCGGCTTCGCCTTCGACAGCTGGGAGACCCAGTACGACGACTCGGGGATCCAGCCGTCGGGCAGGCCGCCGATGGAGTCGAGCGAGGACTTGCCGGTGAGCGCGTTGAGCACGTCGGACGCGGGCTTGCTCTGCACGGCCACGTGCACGCAGCTGCCGTGCACCTGGGTGAGGTCCTGGTTCCAGCGCGCCGCCGCGGCCTCGACCGGCTTGGTGATCTGCGGGGTCACCACGATCCGGATGTCGGTGCGGCCGCCGTTGCAGCTGGCGGCCTGCGCCTCGGCCCGGTTGTTGAGCACGCTGTCGGCCCAGTTCCACCCAACGACGCCGAGCGTCGCCAGCACCACGAGCCCGAGTGCCACGAGAGGCCACTTCGCGATCCGCCTGCGGGGAGCCTTCTTGGCGACGATCCGGTGCGATCCGGTCGTCTCGCTGCGGCCGACGGGCCGCTTCGGCGGATCGAGGGGGTGCGGCACCGGCTCCTCGGGCAGGTTGTGACGCCCCATCGTTGTCCTTTCGTGATGTGCACAACACGCTCTGTCATGCAACCAAACCGTTATCACTCTATCAGGCCAGCGACCTGCGGTGAATATTGTTACGCAGAGTTGTCGGCTCAGTATTCGGGCGACTCCGGCGGCTTCGCCGGGTCGGCGAGAAGCCCGCGGCAGAGGCCGATGAGACGGGCCCGCAGCGGCGCGGCCCGCTCGGCGAATCCGGCCTGGGCGCGGGCGTAGGAGGCCCGCCCTTCGGGGGTCTCGATCGGCACCGGCCGGTAGCCGTAGTCCGCTAGATCGTACGGGCTGGCCCGCATGTCCAGTTCACGGACGTCCGCGGCGAGCGCGAAACAGTCGCCGACCAGTTCGGCGGGCACGAACGGATCGAGCTTGTAAGCCCATTTGAACAAATCCATATTGGCGTGCAAGCAGCCCGGCTGTTCCAGCTCGACCTGCGATTCCCGCGTCGGCGCGAGTGTGTTGCGCGGCCGCGCCGGGTCGGTGAAGAACCGGAACGCGTCGTAATGCCCGCACCGGATGTCCATCGATTCCACGACCTCGTCGGTCCCCGCCGAACCGAGCCGCAGCGGGACCTGCGCGTGCCGCACCGAGTCCGCGGGCTCGCGGTAGACCATGGCCCATTCGTGGAGCCCGAAACAGCTCAGCCGCGGCGACCGGGACGCCGTGGCTGACAACAGCTTCAGCACGAACTCGGCGGTGCGCGCGCGGCGGCCGGTGAAGGCCGCCGGGTCGAGCATCACCCCGGCGTCGGTCTCGACGTAAGCCGGACGTTCGAGGAACCGCCGCGCGGACTCGCCCGCGAGCGCCACGCCCGGACCCGGCTGCCAGCGTTCGACATGCCCCGGCCGATGCGAGTAATAGGTGAACAGGAAATCCAGCACGGGATGTTTCTCGTCCCGCGCCCGGCGTTCCTGGTGCGGCCCGGTCCACGCGCGCATCCGCTCGGCGTGCGCTCGCTCCCGGGCCTGCCAGTCCGCCTCGGCGAGCACGACCTGCGCGGTCATGCCGCCACGTGGGTGCCGTCGCGAACGGTCCCCACGTACTCCTCGACGAGGTCCTCCAAGGCCACCACGCCGACCGCCGCGCCGGAAGCGTCGAGCGCCCGCGCGAGGTGGCTGCCTTCCTTGCGCATGGCCGAAAGCGCGACGTCCAGCCGAGCGTCCGACCGCAATTCGGTGAGCGGCCGCGTCTTGTCGTCCGGTACGACTGTGCTGGGGTCCTGGCCGACGAGATCCAGAACGTCCTTCACGTGGATGTAGCCGGTCAGCGAACCGTCCTCTGTGCACACCGGGAATCGCGAGAACCCCGTGGTGGACACCGCTCGCTCGACATCGCCGAGCGTCGGCCCGCAGGGGAGCGTCGTCAGTTCCGAAGTAGGCACCAGCACGTCCGCGACAGTCTTGGCGACCGACGACAGCGTCTGCGAAAGCCGCTGATGCTCGGACTGCTCGAGCAGCCCTTCCTGGCGCGATTCGCTGAGCAGTTCGGCGAGCTCGTCGGAGCTGTACGCGGTCTCCAGTTCGTCCTTCGGCTCCACCTTCATCAGGCGCAGCAAGGAATTCGCGACGAAGTTGAGGAACGCGATGATCGGGTTCGCCACCTTGACCCACGCCACGTGCACCGGCACGAGCCACAGCGCCAGCCGCTCTGGTTCGGCGATCGCGAGGTTCTTCGGAACCATCTCGCCGATCAGCACGTGCAGCATGGTGATGAACGCCAGCGCGATCGCGAACGAGATCGGGTGCAGCAGCTGGTCGGGCAAGCCGAGCAGGTCGAAGAACCCGGACAGCCGGTGCGCGACCGCGGGCTCGCCCAAGCGGCCGAGCAGCAGCGAGCAGATCGTGATCCCGAGCTGGGCCCCGGCGAGCATCTGGGACACGTGCTTGCTCGCGTTGATGACGATCTGCGCGCGCGTCTTTCCCTGCTCCAGCAACGCTTCCAGCCGGTCGCGGCGCGAGGAGATCAGGGTGAATTCCGCGCCCACGAAGAACGCGTTGGCCAGCAGCAGGACCACGACCAGTGCGATGTTCAGCCAGTCGCTCACGCGGTCACCTCGCGTTCGGCCGGGCGGACCTGGACCTCGGCGACGCGGTGCCGGTCCATGCTGGTGACCGCGAGCCGCCAGCCGTCGACCTCGACCTCGTCGCCCTCGGCCGGGATCGCCCCGAGCCGCTCCAGGATCAGCCCGGCGATCGTTTCGTAGTCGCCCTCGGGCATCCGGAAGCCGGTGATGTCGCGGACCTCGTCCGCGCGCAGCTGCCCGGACACGAGCCAGCGGTCCGCGCCGAGCTGCTGCGCGGCCGGGGCCTCGCGGTCGTCGTGCTCGTCGCGGACGTCGCCGATGATCTCCTCGACCACGTCCTCCAGCGTGACGAGCCCGGCGGTGCCGCCGTACTCGTCGACCACGATCGCGAGCTGGTAGCGCGAATCGCGCAGCCGGTTCAGCAGATCGTCGCCGGGCAGCGATTCCGGCACCGTCGGCACCGGGCGCATCGCCGAGCGGATCCGGGTGGTCGCGCGGTCGGCGGCCGGGACGGCGAACGCCTGCTTGACGTGCACCGCGCCCTGGACGTCGTCGAGATCCTCGGTGTAGACCGGGAACCGCGAGAACCCGGTCCGCCGCGAGATGTCGATCAGGTCGTCGATCGTGTCGTCCACAGTGAGCGATTCGACCTGCACGCGCGGCGTCATCAGCTCGTCCGCGGTGCGGTCGCCGAAGCGCAGCGAGCGGTCCAGCAGTTCCGCGGTGGACGTGTCGAGCTTCCCGCTTTCCGCGCTGGAGCGGACGATCGAGCCCAGCTCCTGCGGCGAGCGCGCGGACCGGAGCTCCTCCTGCGGTTCGATGCCGAACTTGCGGACGAGGAAGTTCGCGCTGTTGTTCATCAGCGTGATGAGCCAGCGGAACAGCGCGGAGAACCGGGCGTGGTAGCCGGAAACCGCGCGGGCGGTCGGCAGCGGCCGGGCGATCGCGAGGTTCTTCGGCACCATCTCGCCGAGGATCATCGACAGGAAGGTGGCCAGCACCAGCGCGACCGCCACCGCGACCCCGGACGCCGCCGATTCGGGCAGGCCCATGGCGTCGAGCAGCGGGCGAACCAGGTCGCCGATGAGCGGCTCGGCGAGGAAACCGGTGATCAGCGTGGTGAGCGTGATCGCGACCTGCGCGCCGGACAGCTGGAAGCTCAGCGTGCGGTGGGCCTTCTGGACGGTGCGCGAACGCTTGTCACCGACCTGGCGGACGTCCGCGTCGACGGTGCTGCGCTCGAGCGCGGTCAGCGAGAACTCGGCGGCCACGGCGAGGCCGGTGCCGATCGTGAGAAGAAGGAAGAGCAGCACGCCGAGCACGGAAAGCAGGACGTGGATCACAGCGCACCGTCCGGGACGCTGGAACGGACGGCGGGCGGGAAGCCGGGTCGGGCGGGACCCGGCCCGGTACTGTCACCGGGCGATGGCGCAGCGCGCACGGATGGAAGTCACTCCTCGGCAAAACTGGTTTGTAGTGCGACGATGCCGACAATCGTACCGGGTCGCGGCAGCCGGGCCGCGACAGGACGCGAACCTGGCGCCGGTTTTTCGCTCACATCACCGCAAGGGCTGCCGCTCGGCCAGCGATGTTTCGGCCCGGACGCGGTGCCCGGCTCGGCCTGGGCGGTGCGGACCACCCCAATGCCACATTGGGTGCGTGGGACGCACCGAACGCCGCATTGGGTGCATCTGACGCACCCAATGCCACATTGGGGCGCTCTGTCCACTGTGGTGGTTCAGCGCGGACGGCGGCCGAGCAGAGCGACGAGCCGGTCGGGAGCCGCGGCGGTGCGGCCCACCGCGACCGGCGGGTCGAACAGCCCGAGCCCCTGCCAGTCGTCGATCATCGGGCGCAGCACGTCGAGCAGCCGTCCGGCCAGCGGGCCCGGCACCGGATTCGGGCGGCCCAGCGCGGTGGCGAGGTCCCAGCCGTGCACGGCGAGGTCGAGCGTCATCTGCCAGCAGTACTCCTCGGCGGGCACCAGCCCGAACGAGACGTGCACGGTGCGGCGCAGCGCGCCGGGGGAGAGCCACGCTTCGCGCGCGGCGGTCGAGGCTTTCTCCCAGACCGAGAGCGGGTCTTCGCCGAGGACGTCGCCGTCGTAGCGGGTGCCGACCTCGTCGAGCGTCGCCCCGGCGAGCAGATGCGGTACCCAGAGTTGTTCGACGGCCAGATGGTTCACCAGATCGCGTACTGACCAGTCGGTGCACGGCGTGGCGCGGGTCCAGTCGCCGGAGCCGGCGGCGCGCACGGCTGCGTCGAACACGTCCAGTGCGCTGCCGTGGGCGGCGAGGAGATCCACGGGGCACATTGAACACGAACCTGCCCGATCGCGTCGGAGGCTAGGTCCGCGCGCCCGGCCGGTGCCGCCGCACGGTCTCCTCGACCAGGTCCAGCACCGGGCCGAGATCGTCGCCGGGAAGCCCCATCGCGAGGTGCGACACGAGCCCCTCCAGCACGAGTTCCAGGAACGCGGTCAGCACGCTGACGTCGACGTCGTCGCGCAGGTTGCCGGCTTTGCGCTGCCATTCGAGACGGTCGCGGGTCGCCTCGGTCAGCTGCTGCGAGCGTTCCGCCCACCGGCCGCGGAACTCCGGGTCGGTGCGCAGCCGCCGGGACACCTCCAGCCGGGTGCCGAGCCAGTCCGCCGGGTGCTCGCTGTTGCCGGCCAGCAGGTCGCGCATGACCTGGACCAGGCCCTGTTCGGCGACGACGTCGGCCATCCGCACCGCGTCGTCCTCGGCGAGGGCGAGGAAGAGCGACTCCTTGTCGCGGAAGTGGTGGAAGATCGCCCCGCGCGACAAACCGGTGGCTTCTTCCAGGCGGCGAACCGTGGCACCCTCGTAGCCGTAGCGTGCGAAACACACGCGCGAGCCGTCGAGGATCTGGCGCCGGCGTGCGTCGAGGTGATCCTGGCTGACCCGTGGCATCCTGAAATCCTGACATCGAGGACCGGGTTCTCGCAATCCGTACGTACGTACTGTGACGAGACGGCGGAACGCATGCGCGCCGTCACACTGCCGGGTTCCCGGCTGACACGACCGGGCCGGTTGACTACGCTGTGCACATCGCGACTGGCGTGTCACGACGTGAGCACCGGGAAAGGGAGCGGCCTTGGTCATCGGCGAGTCGGGCCGTGCGCGGGGCGGCTTCGCCATGGACGCGGCGGAGCTGACCGCCGTGATCCGGCTGTGGGAGGACCAGCTCGGCAAGATCGGGGCCGACGGCCGCGCGATCGACGAGATCCTCGCGGTGTTCGCCGCCCCCGGCTCCGACCCGGCGAGCGCGGAGTACGCCGCCGCGGGCGCGGATTCCCTGCGCACGCTGCGCGACCAGAACGAGGCGCTGCGCCGGTACGCCGCCGGATACCTCGAGAAGCTGCGCGCCGCGCGGGACCGGACGGCCGAGGCGGACCAGGCCGGCGCCGAGCTCGGCCGCGGCCGGTAAGCGGACGACCCCGGCTGCGCACGAAGGGAACCAGGTGGACGGCAAGCAGATCTTCGACAACTTCCGCGGCGGCGACACGTCCGGCCTGCGTGCCGCCGCGGCGAAGGTCCAGGAGCTTTCCGCGGCCTACCTGGAGCGCGCACAGAGCGTGAAAGACCTGCAGGAGCGGATGGCGCGCTCGTGGACCGGCGACTCCGCGGACGCGGCGAAAGCGGGCGCGGGACCGGTCGAGGCCGGGTTCCGGGAGTCCGCCGACCCGCTCGACCTCACCAGCGCGTCGATGGACACCCAGGCCAGCAGCTTCGAAAGCTCCCGGCATTCGGTCGTCGACGTGCCGCCTCGCCCGGAGCGGCCGCAGCCGTGGGCCGGGCCGCTGCAAGCGGTGCTGCCCGCGTCGGCCGCGCCAGTGTCCTTTCAGGACGGAATCGACCGCTTCCACGGCGCGAACGAGAACAACGTCCGGGTGATGGAGCAGTACCACGGCGTCACCGCGAACACGAAACGCGTGCTGCCCCGGCAATACGGCCCGATCGTCCCCGACAGCGCCGCGATCCGCCGGACCTGTTCGGACAGCACGAGCACGCAAGCCGCCACGGGCCACGACCGCAACGGCCCCGGTCCCGCCGTGCTGCCGACCCCGATGAGCGAACCGGCCCAACGCGGCTCCGGCGCGGCGGTCGGCGGCGCCCCGGTCGCTCAAGGCGGCCCGGGCGACGGCCTGCACCGACGGCCGGACTACCTCCTCGAATCCGATCCGGAGGGCGCATTCGGCGTGGACGGTTCGGCGACCCTGCCGGTTCTCGGCGACGAGGAGGAGTAGCCGGTGGCCGATCCGGCGGGACGAGTGGACGTCCCGGTCGAAGCGCTCGCGGCGCTGGCCGAACGCGAGCAGGTGGGCCGGCTGCACGTGACGCTGCGCCCGGATCCGGCCTGGCTGTCGGAAACCGAACGCGACGAAGCGGCCAAGCGAGTGGACGACGCGCTCGCGCTGGCCGGCCTGGTCGACTCGCGCGGCCGGGCCACAGTGGACTTCCTCGACTGGCTCCCGCTGCTCGTGCGCCCGGTAATCGAGTACTACGGCTGGGTCGCGACCGGCGATCGGACGTATGGAGTGCTCGCCGCGGCCAGCGGACTGCAAGCAGTGCTGGCGGTCTCGGACGGAGAACACGTCGGCGTCCAGGAGATCGACCGCGAACGCGTGCTGGAAACGCTCGTCGCGCAACTGCCCGCAGTCGGCCCGGGCGGAGGGCATGTACGCACCGTGCGCGTCGCGGACCTCACCGAAGCCGCGCGCCGAGGCGAGGACGCTTTTCCGTTGGACCCGGTGTTGTCGGACGTGCTAACTCTGGTGCAGCGTCCGGTGCACGGCAGCGGAGAGCTGTATGCGGGACGACGCGACGACGTCGGCCGGTACGTCCGGCTGGAAGAACCATTGCACTACGCGGACACGGACTGGGGCCGGTACCTGAGCTACACCGTCGGGGCCGGGCCGGACGCGGAAATCCGGATCGGGCCAGCAGGCCCGGCCGAGCTGTGCGGTGCGCTGCGGTCTCTGGAGCGCACCCTGAACTAGGGGAACGCTCTTGCGCTATCCGGAAATCGAACCGTACGACAGCGGCCTGCTGGACGTCGGCGACGGCCACCACGTGTACTGGGAAACCTGCGGCAACCCGGACGGCAAACCGGTCGCCGTCCTCCACGGCGGCCCGGGAACCGGCTGCGGCGAAGGCATGCGCCAATTCTTCGACCCGTCGCGCTACCGAATAGTCCTTGTAGACCAACGCGGCTGCGGCCGCAGCACCCCTCACGCGGGCGATACCGTCGAAGCGCTGAAGGCGAACACCGCCAGCCACCTGATCGCGGACCTGGAACTGCTACGAGAAAACCTGGGCATCGAACGCTGGCAACTCTTCGGCGGCTCGTGGGGCTGCGTACTAGGCCTGGCCTACGCGGAACGCCACCCCGACCGAGTGACGGAAATCGTCATGATGGGCCTGGCCACCGACCGCCAGTTGGAGATCGACCTGCTGACCGGCGGCCTAGCCGGAATGTTCCCCGAGGCTTACGCGCGATTCCGTGACGGCGTACCGGAAACCGAACGAGACGGCGACCTGGCAGCGGCCTACTACCGCCTCCTCACCAACCCGGACCCAGCAGTCCACGAGCCCGCCGCACAGGCCTGGAGCGACTGGGAATCCGCCATGCTCCCCGGCGTGCCCCCGTCCCCGAAATTCGAAGAGCCCCGCTTCAAACTGGCCTTCACCCGCCTGGTAACCCACTACTTCTCCCAAGGCTGCTTCCTGGAAGACGGCGGAATCCTCCGCAACGCGGGCAAACTGGCCGGAATCCCCACAGTCCTGGTACAGGGAATCCTGGACCTGAGCAGCCTCGTAGGCACCCCCTGGCTGCTGGAACGCGCAATCCCGGACGCAGAACTAATCCTGGTAGGCGGCGCAGGCCACACCACAGCAGTCCCGGACATGGAAAACGCCCTAATCGCAGCCACGGACAAATTCGCCACCCGTCCGTGAGGGGAACCCTGAGGGACTCTGATTCCCCCAGGGTTCCCCTCACGGACCACCCGCGAAACCGCAGCCAGCACACCCAGCTATCGAGGCACCCAGCCCACCCCCGCACCCCGATACGAAGCCAAAATGCGGTCTGAGGGTGGTTGTCAAGGCATCTTACTCGTGCAGCACCCGACCGACCAGAAGTGGATCAATCGTAATCGCAGGTCAGAGGCCCGGAAACGGATCTTGAACGACTCGCGAGAATCGGCGCTAGGGGACGTTGTTCCCACGTCGGCTTGATCCACCTCCGGCCGTCGGGCTAGCGTCCCCAGCCGGGACACCGCGCGTGCGCACACGAGAAGGCAGCCCGCACGATGACGACCGCTACCGCGACGAAGAAGAAAACCGCTTCCGCCACGCCCCGGCTCGCCAAAGCTGAGAAGCTCCCCTCTGGCCGCTGGCGCGCCTATGTCTGGGATTGCCACCGCAAGGCGAAGGTCTGGGCGACGAACCCGGACGACGGCACCGAGGTTTTCCAAGAGCAGTGGGTGGCCGAGGCCGCTCAGGTCGCCCTCTACCACCGCATGGAAGAGGTCTACGACGAGCTTGGCGACCCGCAGGACCGGAAGGGGTTCCTCCACCCGTTCCCCGAAGTCGCCCGAGAGTGGCTTGTCCACCGGGAGAAGCAGCCCGGCAAGCGCGGCTCGAAAGAACGCGGCGGCACCTACCAGTCCCGCAATGCCCGCAAGAGCGCGGTGAACGTCCTCTCGCGCGCGTTCGCGAAGTACGACATCCGGCAGGTCAATCAGGAGAAGTTCCTGGAGTACCTCGACCAGGAGGAGGAGCGAGGCATGTCGTCCTCCACGATCGAGGGCCGCGTGGTGTACATGCGGCAGATCCAGAGATTTGCCCAGGTGAAGGGGTACATCGAAGACGACTGCACCGACGGAATCGCGGTCTCAGTCGAGCGGCGGCGGGAGCCCCGCATCCTCACCGACCAGGAGCTGTGCCTCCTGAGCAACTACGTCCCGTTCTGGTTCTACGCGGCCGTCCTGCTCGCCTACGACTGCGGACTCCGGGCCGCCGAGGTCGCGGGCCTCCGCTGGATGCGCATCGACCTCGACGCGAAAATTCCGCAGGTCACCGTCCGGGACGTGATGGAGCCCGACAAGACGCTGCGGTCCTACCCCAAGGGGAAGATCACGCAGACGGTCTCCCTCACGCCTCGGTGCGTCGAGGCGTTCCGAGTCCTCCAGCAGTGGCGGCCGGACGATGGGCCGGACGATTTCGTCTTCCGGAACCTCAACGGGACTCTCCTCTCGCCCATCGACCCGGGCGAAATCATGCGCGAGGTCTGGGATCTCGTCGGGCTGGCCGGCGAGCGGGCGAAATTCCACGATCTCCGCCACGCGTGCGCGACGAACCTCGCCGAGGCCGATGCCCCGCTGGAGGTGATCATGCGGCGGATGCGGCACAAGTCGCCCGCCGTGACCATGAAGTACATCCGCAAGAGCCTGGAACGGGAAGCCGAGTGGGCCGCCCGGGTCCAGGACGCGGCCAACGCCGAGATCATCGACCTGTACAACGAGCGGGCACGGCGGCGGCCAGCGGCGGAGGCCGCGGCACCGACCGCCCTCGCCGATGGCTCCGTCGTCGTGTCCGCGGCGCAGTGGAACGCGATGGTCGCCATGCTCCAGACCGTGACCGGAACGGAGGGCGCACCGCCGGTGTTTGCCGCCGCGAGCTAGACGCATGAGGGGCCGGTACGGGGTCTGGGTACCGGCCTCTCCCGGAGGGTTCGGCAGCGGCCCCCCGCCGCTCCGTTAACCCGTTCCAGCAGCAGGGCAGCTGCCCGCGAGCCTTTTCAGGTCAGCTTCGGTGAGCTTCTTCCCTACCTCGAAGATGTCGCTGGGGCCGAACATGTCGCGCAACAACTCGATTTTTCCCTCGTCGAGGGCGGTGTTCGGCTTGAGCAGCACCACGAGGTCACCGTCCGCGGTGTAGTCCTGTGTCGCGTACAGCCAGCCTTGCTGGTCCCGTCCTCCCATCTCCAGGTGATACGGCACTGCGCCCTCCTCCACCCGCCTGCATGAGGCAGGTTCCGCAGCCGTCCGGCATTTGCGGCGGTGACGCCGGGCAGCCTCCGAAATGGACACTCGCCACCCTGAATACCACACAAGTGAAAATGTTTCGCGGCCTCAGCGTCGCGGCGCGGGACGGGTCGCGCGTCGTGCACTGCCGCCCATCGCCTTGAGTTGGGCCGGGTGCATCTGGGCCACGCGCTCCAGCGTGCGGTACATGACCTCATCGCACGTAGCCGGATAGAGGTCAGCCATGAACGCGAAGACCACCAGACAGTTGGGGACCTCCAGCGCATTCGCCAGATCCTCTATCACCTTTTCCCGCGGGATCGTGGTCCATCCCGGGTTCGTCCGGAAGACGCGGTGCACCACGTCGGGTTCAACGCCGCGCTCATTCGCAAGTTTCGTCAGGAACCCTTTGGGCCACGGGAAGGGGTCGGGGTATCTGGACTGGAAGAGGCCGCGCACGTGCTTGAGGCCGTTACCTTCGCCGGGCACCCGGCGCGCGGGCTCCGCATCGACTGCGGGCTTCCTCGAAATGCTGTCCATGGGTGCAGCCGCCCTCCCGCTCGGAGAGCCGGGGTCCACTAGCATCCCCGACTGTGCTCGGGTACCGCTAAACAGGTACACCAAGATGATCAAGTTCGCAGCTCGTGCCGTCTCGGTCCCCTCAAGCATCGCTCCGTGGCCGCCCGTGCCGAAAGCTCTCAATCGAGTGTAGCCAGTGATCACAGAGCGCACTCCGAGAGTCGCGTTCTGACCTGCATTTGTCGCCCTATATCGCACTTTCGGAATTTTTTTCCGAAACCCTTGAGCTTCGGCGTGTCGCGGGGGCAAGGTCGGTCGTGCACCACCCGAAGCGCAAGTTGCGACGGAACTCCCGCCACAGCGCACGCGCGGTCCACAGCGACCGTCCACTTGCGACTTGACGCAATCCGACAAACGCGAATGCAGAGGAGGCCACGTGTTGGCAACCGCCGACGACACCGGCGTCCCCGACGTGAACGACGCGAAGATTGAGGCGCGAAGCGCTGAGATTTTCGAGGATTTGATGACCGTCCCCGAGACGGCGGCAGTGCTGAAGGTCAACAGGGCCACCGTTTTCCGGCTGATGAAGGTCGGAGACCTTCCCAGGGTCAGGTTCCTCAAGCGCACGTACGTGCCCGTTCCCGAGCTGATCAAGCTCCGCGACGCCGAGATCGAGAGGGCGCGCAAAGAGGCCGCGGTCCTCGCGCGCAAGAGGACGCCCCGTCCCCGCCGGGCGAATTAGTCCGCACGGCCGGACGACGACCACTGTCGCCCGGCCGCACTAGATCACCACAAGGAATCGTTGTGATGACCCAGATCCAGTGTTTCAGGCGACCGAGACGTCACCGCAGGCTCCCCGGCGAAGCGCTCAGCCGATGCGTGGAATTCCTGTGGGCGCAGGAACATCCCGGTGCCGACCCGTGGCCGATCGAGAACCTCGGCCTCCGGAACTATTCCCCGCGTCACGCCCGGCAGCCCCAGCGGAAACGGGTCTACCTGTGAGGTTGGGGAATCGGATCAGCCAGACCGCGCGTCGTCGCCTGCGCACCCTGGACAAGCTCCGGACGAAGGTCGCCGACGCGAGCTACACCGAGGTCGGGCAGTACGCCCTCTTGATGTTCTGCGCCGCGGCCCTGGTTCTCGCCGTGAACCTGGTTGCGCTCGGCGCTCTGCTGTTCCTGTGAGAGAGGATGAAATGACTGCCGCAACGGCATTCCCCGCGATCGACCTGTCCGGCGTGACCGAACGGCCGCTGGCCGAGACGCTCAAGAAGGACCCGGAAACGCCGACATTCAACGAGATTCTGCGTCGCAAGCGCCGCGCAGTCTCCCAGCTCCGCAATATGCGGTGGCCGGGCGCGACCGCGGAGCCCGACGTGCCCGAGAGCAACGAGCCGCCGCAGCCCGACTCCGGACCGGAAGCGGAACCCGACGCCTCGCCGACGCCGGACGAGGAACCCGCGAGCACTCCGGAAGCGCCCGTCCGGGAATAGAAGCCTGTGAGCCGCACCCATTCATGCCCCGGAGGGTGTGGGACTCAGGTACCGCGACATCGATTCGCGTGTCGCGCGTGCTGGTACGCGCTGCCCGAGTCCTATCGGGACGCCATCCGGCGACATCACCGACGCAAGACCGAGGCTCACGCCGCGGCGATGCACGACGCCCACGCCTGGTACGACGCCAACCCGTTGCCACGCAACAAACGACGCTAGAAGGGACACCACCCATGCCCATCACGGAATTCAGCACCCCGCCCCGGCTCGCCGTGGGCAGTCACCCCCGAAGCCGTACCTACGCGTGCGGCATGAATGTCATCTCCTGGGAGAACGGCGACAATCCCATCTCGGACACCCCGTCGTGCAGCCCGTTCCCGCTGGCCCGCATGGTGCAATTCGTCAACGACCGCTACTGCACGCACACCACCATGGAAATCGACCCGGACACCACCGGACTTGTCAAAGTCCTCTGCTCGCCGTGCTCGGTGAAGGTGCTGCGCCTGGCCCACAGGACAGTCGACGCGCCGAAGCTCGACATGCGCCAGGGGTGGGCATGGACTGCGGAACTTCTCAAGCGCTCGCTGTCCGACGGCATCCAAGAGATGGACCTCCGGACCATGCGCGACGCCATCACGATTGCCACGGCGCACGCCGAGGGACGCACGCCGCCGATGCCGTCCTGCCCGCCGGTGCGGCTCGCGGCAGCGCCCATGACGAGCCTCGCGGCGTCAATCGTGCACGACGTCCGGGCGACCGTGCGCCGGTTGCCCTCGCTCGTCACGCCGAAGCCTGCGTGGAGTCAGCCGCACAACGGCGGTTTCCAGCCGTTTGCGACCCTGGACGACTTCGCAACGGTTGCGGAGGCGTTGTACGAGAAGGCGGCCAAGCACTTCGCGGCTCCGACCGGCGACGTCCCGGAGTGCGCGGGTGTGACATACGTCAGCGGATGCGCCGACCGCTCGATGACGGGGAAGCTGCTGGGCCGGGCTCACGAGGCGATCAACCTCTGGATCGACATCGCCGTTCCTGAAGCTGCCCAGGCGCGGGAACGCGTGGCGGCATGACGCTTCAGGCCGAGCGCGCCGCCGCGTACCGGCAGCTCTTCATCGACTTTCCGGGCTTGCCGGACCCGATCAGCGCGGAAATCCGCCCCGGAGAAGGGATCGGCATCCGCCTGCATCACGCGCGGCTGGACGACGTGGTGCGGATCGCAGATAGGTTCGGGACGCACGTCGAGTTCCTGGAGCGCACGGCTTTCATTCGCGTGTCCACTGTGTACATCGCGTGCGGAGAGCCGATGATCGCCTGGACTCAGCTCAACATCGTGGAGGCGCACCGCATCCTCCGCGACTGGGGCATCGACATCGAGCACGTCCCGGGCAAGAGCCTCCGCCCGGCTGTGTCCGTCCCGGCCGCGCACGCCGCCGCCATGGTGACAGTCGGCTCATAAGACCGGAGGCGGGGCGCGGACACCCCGACACCCGCGTCCCGCCTCCACTCTCGCGCAAGAACACGAAAGAAGCACGATGGCCACGATCACCCTGTCCGGCACCCTGCCGGGCACCAGCCACAACGGACTCGCCGCACTCACGGACGCGATCCTCGATGGATATCACGACGGCCACATGATCGTGGCGGCCGTGTCCCTGAGCAAAACCGTTGCCCACTCCAGTGGCCGGGTCGCGCTGACCGTTTCCATCGACGACATCGAAGCCTGCCCGCAAGGCTCGAACGGATGGGCAACCGCGCGCGAGTTGCTCGAACAGCAGCGAGAAAACCGGACCGGCGAGGTCTCGCTTCCTTTCGCGACGGACGAGTGACGCTCTACCCGGCCTACGGAATCCCATGCAGCGTCTGCGGATTCCCCGCCCAGGCGTGGAACCTGGGCGTCAACGCCACCCCTACCGATTGCCGGTGCATACCGGCCCATCTCGACCAGCAGGCAGGGATCACCAACGCAGCTACAGGAATCAACCCGAGCGCTCGCGGTCAAGTACGCCGTCCTGAGGGTTCTCAAAGCACGCATCAACGACCTGGAAACGGAGATCCGCGAAGAGTTCCTAGCAGTCCTCGACACCGGGGACAGCAAAGCGGCCACCCTGGACGACGGCACGACCCTGGGCAAGCTCACCAAGGTCCGCGGCCGGACGAACCCCTGCGTCCAGGACGGAGCGGAGTTCCTTGCCTGGGTGGAGAAGAACCACCCCGACGAGACCTTCCGCGACGTCCGCCCGGCGTTCCAGCACAAGATCCTGGAATCCGCCAAACGGCACGGTGAAGCCGTCGACCCCGCAACCGGCGAGATCGTGCCGGGGATCGGCTTCACCGAGGGAAACCCGCACATCTCCTACCGCGCCGAGCGCGGCTCGACCGAGATCATCGCCGAACGGTGGCACGAGATCGCCGGCCCGTCCCTTCTGGACGGTGCCGAATGACCGCCGCCGACACGACAGAGCAGCACATCACGGTCGTCCAGGCGCTCGCCGAGGTCATGGCCCAGGTCCGCTCCGTCTCCAAGGGAGACTGGAACGACCAGCAGCGTTTCAACTTTCGCGGCATCGACGCGGTCATGAACGCGGTCGGCCCCGCGCTGCGCGATTGCGGTGTCGCGATCGTCCCCCACTGCGTCGAAGTGCGGTACCGGGACATCACGTCCGCCCACGGTAAACCGATGCGCGAATGCACGGTCCTGGTGACGTACCGCGTCTACGGCCCCGGCGGGGACCACCTCGACATCCAGGCCCCCGGAGAGTCCCTCGACGTCGGAGACAAAGGCACCGCCAAAGCCATGTCCGTGGCCATGCGGACCGCGCTCATCCAGGCCCTGTGCCTGCCGACCAGCGAACGCGATCCCGACCACGACAGCTACGAACGCGGCGAGCCGAAGGCGACGACTCTGCTCGACCAGATCCGCGAGCACGCCACGGAACAGGGGTTCGACCTGCACGCCGTGATGGCCGACTTCGCGGCCAGAACGGGCGAAGAGATCCAGGGAGCCGGGGACGAAATTCTGGCCGCCTACCTCGCGGACCTGAAGGAACACGGCCTCCGCGAGGAGGAAACGGCATGACCGTCCTCACTCAGACCCAGGAAGCCGTCCTGCATTTCATCCGCGCGCACATCAAGGACATCGGCTATCCGCCCACCGTCCGCGAGATCGCCGACGGCGTGCATCTGAGGTCGGTGTCGTCCGTTCACCACCACCTGCGGACCTTGGAAGACCTCGGGTTCATCCGCCGAGACCACTATCGCCCCCGGGGGCTGGTGATCCTCTCGCCGGAGGAACCGTGACCGAACCGTTGGCACGCCTCGGAAACGTGTCCCGCGCCTACCAGATCAAGGCTGCCGAGTACGAGCCCGTGGCCATCGCGGCGGCGAAAGCCGAAGCGGCACACAAGGCCGCGAGGGCGAAAGCCATCCTCCGGACCCAGGCGGAAGGCGAACGCGTCTCGCACGCCACCGCCGAAACCACCGCCGAAGCGGACGGCGAAGTCGCGGCCCTCTACCTCGAACGCCTTGTCACGGCAGCAAAAGCGGACGCCCACAAAGAACAGTTGAAGCAGTTGCGCGAGCAGAACGCCAACGGTCGGACCCTGGTCACGAGCGCCCGGGAAGTCGACCGGATGCATGCCGAAGGCCGCGCAGAACTCTAGACAAGACAAGGAAAAAATCATGTCTGACACTCGGGACTGGCGTCTCGGAACGACTTACAGCATCCACGGCTATGCACGAGTGCACGGCTCCTTCGACGAAGTACCGATCTTCACCGCGATGAACCCCGCTATCGCCGAACAGATCATGGAGGATCATCAGGGAGCCCTCGCAGCGCGCCGCGAAGCCGAGGCGCTCGCCGAAAAGCTCAAGAGCGCCAACAAAGACAACGTAGCTCTCAGGGTCCGGCTCGAAGCGGCGAAGGCCGAGACCGCAAAAGTTCGGGCGGAAGCCCTCAACGTCGTGGGCACGGCGCGACGCGCGCACGCCGTCCTGGACGACCAGATGAGGGGCCATCTGAGGAAGCTGGTCGACAGCGCGGCGGACATCGAGGCCGCCTGCGAATGAAGGCGGGCCTCGCGCGCAAGAAGCTCCTGGCGCGCTCCGGGGGCCGGTGCGAGGTGTGCGGGCTGCGCCCCGCCCGCGAGGCGCAGCACCGCAAGAACCGTTCCCAGGGCGGCACGTGGGATCTGTCCAACCTCCTGCACGTCTGCGGCCACGGCAACACCGACGGCTGCCACGGGCTCATCCACCAGCACCCGGAAACGGCCTACGCCAACGGATGGAGCGTCCGCCAGCCGCGCAATCCCGCGGAGATGCCGGCGTGGCTCACCACCGAGCACGGCCGGATCTACGTGTGGCTCCACGACGACGGCACCGCCAGCCCGGTCGAGCTGCCGGACCTGGTCTACGGGGCGCTGAAAGCGGAACGCATCTACGAAAGGGGCGCAGCATGACGGCCACGATGCCGGGTTCCCTGCCGGACCACGTGAAGATCCACCCGGCCGCGGAGATCTTCCCCATGATGGCCCCGGACCGGTTCGCCGAACTCGTGCAGGACATCAAGGAAAACGGCCTCCTCGAATCGCTGACGACCGATCAGGACGGCGCGCTGATCGACGGCCGCAACAGGTACCTCGCGTGCGCGGAAGCGGGGGTGGAACCCCGCTACGCCACCTACAAGGGCGACCCGTGGCGCTACGTGATCTCGGCGAACCTCCACCGGCGGCACCTCACCGACACCCAGCGCGCCATGGTCGCGGGCAGGCTCGCCGCCCGCCTGCCGGGTCGGCCCTCGGAAAAGGCGTCATATGACTCCATTACCGAGGCGTCCCCGACCCGGCGGGACGCGGCCGACCTGCTCCAGGTCTCCCAAGTCGCCGTCCAGCGCGCCCGCCGGGTCCAGGCCAAAGGCAGCGAAGCCCTCAACAAGATGACCGAAGAGGGCCGGGTTCCGCTGTACACGGCGGTCCGCGTCGCCGACCTCGACGCGGACGAACAGGAAACGTTCGTTCAGCGGATCGACCGGGGCATCGCACCGAGCCAAGCCGTGCCGACCAAGACGCCGCCGGTCGAAACGCCCGCGCCGCCCGCGGTCACCGCCAAGCGCCGCCCCCGGCCGACAGACGCCCGCGTCATCTCCGCCGATGCGCTCGACCGCATCGCCGTCGACATGGCCGGATTCGACGTGGCGCTCAAGCAGATCGAAGCCGTCGACCCCCAGGCAACCGCCGACGAGCGCGCGGCCTGGGTGCGGTCCATGACGAAAGGAATCCAAGCCCTCACCCGTATTCGCAGGCTCATCAAGGACACCGTCGACAACTGAAAGGACATGCAGCCATGCCCACGCCGAAAACCGAACCGAACCCGCCCGTGCTGAAGCAGCTGCGCGCCGATCACCTCGGCGTCGACCCGCAGGTCCAGCGCAGCCTCGACCCCAACCGCGTCCGCAAGATCGCCGACAACCTCAACCGCAATGCTCTCGGCACGATCATCGTGTCCCTCCGCGACGACGGCACCCATCACATCGTGGACGGGCAGCACCGCGCCGCAGCCATGATGCAACGCGGCCTCGGCGACGAAACGATGGACTGCAAAGTGTTCTCCGGGCTCTCGCTCAGCGAAGAGGCAGAGCTTTTCCGCCTGTACAACGACACGCGACAGATGCGACCCGTCGTGAAATTCCGCGTGCGGGTCATCGAGGGCGATGAGACCGCAGTTCTCCTGAACTCCATGTTGGAGGATTACGGCTGGCGGGTCACCGGTGCGTCCGGGACCGGATTTTTCCTGGCGGTCAACGCACTCGAAAAGATCTACAACGGCGCGGGACGATTCGACGGCGGCCAGGCCGCCGCCTGCGACACCCTGATCAACGCCCTCACCACTGCCTGGGGCCACAACTCCGACGCGGTCCGCGCCGAGCTGATCGAGGGCATCGGGCTCGTGATCCTCTCCTACGGCGAGGGATTGGACTTCCGCAAGCTCACCGTCGAACTGGCCAAGCACGACGGCGGCCCGGTCGGCGTCATCGGCGACGCCCGCCAGCTGAAAAAACTCCGCAGCTGCCGCATCGGCGACGCCATGGCCGAAGTCATCGTCTCCATGGTCAACAAGGGCCGCAAGACACGGCGGATTCCCGACTGGAGGCTCATGGCCGCCTGACTCACGCACGGCACGCGACCGGCAGTTACGAAAGGGATGAGGACGACCGGTGGTGTGGTTCAAGGTTGACGACGGGTTCAACTCCCACCCGAAAGCGCTGGCGGCAGGCGCAGCGGCGATCGGTCTTTGGACACTCGCGGGCTCGTGGTCGAGCGCGAATCTCACTGACGGATTCGTGCCAGATTACGTGCTGCCGCGGCTGGATGCGGACGGACCGGCGTACGCCGAAAAGCTGGCGGCCGTAGGACTGTGGAGGCGAACCCGTGGCGGATTCCTGTTCCACGACTGGGCCGACTACAACCCGAACAGCGACGACGCACAACGCAAGCGGAAAGCCGCTCGCGAGCGGATGCGAAACCTGCGCGCACAACGACGAGCGTCTTCGATAATTGCCGGTCACGACGAGAATGGTTCGCGCGAACCACCCGCGAACACCTCGCGAACGTTCGCCGCACGTTCGCCGCACGTTCGCAACCCCGATCCCGTACCCGAGAGTTCTCCTGACGGAGAACTCTCCTCTTCGCCGCCGACGCGGCGCAGAGCCGAGCCGAAGACGAGCCGGGGAGATCCGGCGTTCCAGGAGTTCTACGCGGCCTACCCCAAGCACGTCGGCCGGAAGGCGGCGGAATCGGCCTGGCAGCGCGCCCTCCGCAGCGGCGGCGAACCCGACGCGATGATCGCGGGCGCGAAGCGCTACGCCGAGGAACGCGCAGGCGAAAACCCGCAGTACACGAAGCACCCGGCGACCTGGCTCAACCAGGGGTGCTGGGAAGACGACCCGTCTCCGCCGCGCCCTCGCGCCGACGCCGACGCCCGCATTGTCGAGTTCCTGCGCGGCTCCGGCGGCCCAGGACCGCCGCAACCGCCAGGGGGACTGCTTCCCCCGGGAGAAACCAGATGACCCCGCAAGTGACCACTGAGGACGAAATACGCCAGCTCTTGGCGATCGCCATGAGCTACGACAACCGCAAGCCCGGTTCCGCCACCGTCATGGCCTGGCACGAGGCCGCACGACGAGCGCGCTGGACGTTCCCGGAAGCGCGCGAAGCGATCCTGAACCACTACGCCAGCTCGACGGAATGGTTGATGCCCGGCCACGTCACGGCGGCGATCCGCACGACGCGGAGCCAGCCGCCGACGCGCGCCCAGCTCCCCGTCTCGCCGATCACCCCGGCAAACCCGGACCGCGTTCGCGCCGTCATCCGCGACCTCGCCGCGCGGCTCGGCTGGGTCGCCCGGCGCGCGTCCCCGCAGGACGCGGCGGCGCTCGGATACGCGTGCCCGTACTGCCACGCCGCAGCCGGCCGCCGGTGCACGCGCCAGCTCGCGCGCGGGCACCGGCGCGGCCAGTACGTGGAGATCCGCGATCTCCATCCCTCGCGGGTCGAGCTGGCCCGCGCCGACCAGGAAGGACAGCAATGAAGAAAATCCAGCAGGCCACCGACATCGTGAGGCTCCTCAACGCGGTGCTGATGGGGGTCAGCATCGGATTGACCGTCGCCAAGAGCGTCCGCGAGACCTTCCGGGAGATGGCCGACGACCCGGAGTTCCGTGCCAAGGTCGCCGCCGCCCGCGCCGCCAAGGACAACTAAGTGGCGGGCGAAACGGAAATCACCGTCGTGGGGAACCTGACCGCGGAGCCGGAACTGAGGTTCACGCCCTCCGGCTCCGCCGTCGCGAACTTCACCATCGCCTCCACCCCGCGCACCCTCGACCGCCAATCCGGCACGTGGAAGGACGGCGAGCCGCTGTTCCTGCGCTGCGCGGTCTGGAACCAGCAAGCCGAGAACCTGGCCGAGAGCCTCGTCCGGGGCTCGCGCGTCGTGGCGCGCGGCACGCTCCGCCAACGGTCGTACGAGAAGGACGGGGACAAGCGCACGGTCGTGGAGATGACCGTCAACGAGATCGGGCCGTCGTTGCGCTACGCCACGGTGAAAGTGCAGAAAGCCGCGCGCTCGGGCGCGCAGGACGACGCCTGGACGACCCCAGCCGGCGATCCGCCGTTCTAAATAGGACAGTCGATGACAAAGACAACTCCCGGCGGCGCGGAAGCCCGCGCACTCGCCGACATCGAGCGGCACACCGAGGCAATCGCGGAGCACCTGCGGAGCCTGAACACCGGTGTGGTCGCCGCAACCCGCGCGCTCCACGGAATCGGCGACGCGCTCAGGGACAGCAACCTCGCCCGCGACAGGTGGGCGCACGCCGTCGTCAGGGTGCTGGAAGACGCGAAGGAGGCAAGCGATGCCGACACGAACAGCAGCTGAGATCGGCAAAGCCAGCCGGAACAAAGGCGCGCAAGCCGAACGCGACCTGGCCAGATTCCTGCGCATCTGGTGGCCGAGCGCCGAACGCGCGGTCGTCACCGGATGGAAAACCTCCGACCGCGAATCCGCGGACTTCGGCGACATCCGGGGCACCCCGGGCCTGGTGTGGCAGTGCAAGGCTTTGGCCGACATGAGCGACGCGGACATCGAAGCGGCACTCGTGGACACCGAGACACAGGCAGTGGCGGCCGGAGCCGACTACGGCATCCTCGTGCACCGCCGCCCCGGCAAAGCCGACCCTGCCCGCTGGTGGGCGTACCTGCCCATCGGCGACCTCGGGCAGCTCGCCACCCGCGACCTCGGCAGCCCGCTGCGCCGCAGCTCGGTCGTCATTCCCGTCCGGCTCCAGCTCCAGCACCTGGTGCCGCTGCTCCTCCGCGCCGGATACGGCACCCCCACATACGCGGAATCGGCGTGAAGGGATGCGCCTTGCCGATCGGCTTCGCCGCAGCCATGATCGGGTTGTTCCTCTGGACACTCGACCATCAGGTGATGTGGATGGTGCTCGGATTCACCGTGACCATTCTGTGCTGGGTGCGATCGAATGCGACTGACGACGATGCGAACTAGCCGAAAATAGAAGAGGCCCCCGTGGTAGCCGGGGGCCTCTCGACAGGAACGCAGCCATAGACGTCCGTCCGGTGCCGACGTTACGCGACAACCGGGGAAGGGCGAAATGGAGCATCGATGCTACCGCGGCGAATTCTGCGCCGACCACGAAAAAGCCGATGGCCGCAGGGTCGGGAAGCACATCAATCCGGCCAGCGGACTGTGCGACACCTGCGCCCGTCAGGTGGAGCGCGCCATCGCCGAACTCCCCGCCGACTACGCCGCGCTCAACCTCATCCTGGGGAAGGGGTCGACCGTCGGCGGGGAGCCCGTGCGCATGACGCGGGAACTGCCGATCCCCCTGCGCCCGCACGTCGAAGCGCTTCAGCGGGAGATGGTCACGGAGACCGGGCTGTGGGCGGGCAGCGTCGCCGCCGTCCTCAACGTCGAATGGCGGCTCGTCGGCCGCGTCCGGCCCGGCTGGTATCTGGACCGCTCCTGCAAGCTCCTCGTCGGCGCCCAATCGGCGTTCTTGGCGCTGCGCGAGGAAAAGCACGTGCGCTGGGAGTACGGCCGCCGTGTCCAGGTCACCCGCGACGGCCTGGACGGCGCGCTGGAGATGCTGCGCCTGCGGTACAAGGCGCGCGTCTACTTGGGACAGACGCGGCTGGTGCACAAGCTGCCCGTCCCGTGTCCCCGGTGCGAGGCCATGGCGCTCGAACGCGAGGACGGGTCGGAACTCATCGAGTGCCGCGACTGCGCCCGCCGCTACACCTGGAGCGAGTACGAAACGCTCTGCCTCGCACTCACCGACCGCCGGATGAACGTCGCGTGACCGCGCGCGAGCCCGAAGCGTGGCCATGGCCCGCTGACACCGTCCTGGACCGCTCCCGCAGGGTCGCGCAGGCATACCGCCAAGCCCTGGCGAAGGAAGCTCCCGAGGAATGCTCCCGCATGGACGCTCAGATGGCCGCCGTCGGGCAGGCGTGGGTCCTTCCGGCCGCGAGCATCCACGAGCCCATGGACCTGCTCACGGCCGACCTGGCGGCCGAGGAGATGCGCGTCGCCCGGCGGACCATCTACGCCTGGCGCGAGAAAGGACTGCCTGTCACCCCGACGCCGGACGGCCCCCGGTACCGGGTCGCCGACCTCCGCGCGTTCGAGACCGCTCAGCGCCGCCGCAGGGCGCGCAAAGGCCACGGGTAGACCCGGCGGCCCGCCCGCCACTGAACGCCGCACCGCACGCACCTGAGCCGGGTGCGCGGCCCGTACGCCTCCCGATCCCACGTCACCACCCGATGGCACTCCGGGCAGCGATGCGGCTTGTCCTCGTTGCGCCGCACCCACCGCAGCAGACCCGCAGGGCGATGCCCGCTGTCCGCGTCCACCAGCTCGTCCCAGTAGCCCGACCAATGCCCGTCGTCGTCAGCCTGGGCGTAAGCGGCTTCGGCGAGCGACTGGGGCAACCCCGCTGCCGTGCACCAGCGCCGCAGCCACTCGCGGCGGGTCACCAGCTCAGCCATTGAAGCCCTCCCGCCCTTCCCCGCGCCGGCCCGTCCAATCGTGGCAGTGCCAGCAGTATCCCTCCGCGACGTCCTTCGGATGCGACGACACCCGCCCGCACTTCGGGCAGTAGAACCGCGGACCGGTGCGATATTTGGCGTTCAGCGCGGCGACGAGCTGATCAGCGGCCCCCAACGCGCCAACGGCGGCCAGCTCGGAAGCCTGCTCCGAGGGGATCTCGAACTCCATGTCCGACGCGGAATCCATCACCCGCCTCATGCACAGCGGACACAAGGGGCGGATCTCGCCGCGGTCCACGCGCGGCGTCATGCTCATGCTCACCCAGATCCCTGTCCCGCACTCCGCGCACGTACGAGCGTTGCTCGGAAGCAACGGCAGTGCCCGCGCTGAATGGCACAGCATTGTCGGCCGGCGGTCGCCGGTCGCGCCGGCCTTCCGCTCGGCCGCATCCTCCAGATTCATGGTGTCGCTCCGTTCGGTGTGAGGGGTGGCACCCGGTCGCCCCCTACGGGACCGGGTGCCACCCGGGCAGCCGGGTGCGGCGCGTCACCCGGCGGGTTTCATGTCCCGCCACTGGGAAAGGAGGCTCTCGCCCGCCGACGTCAGCGTCATGCGGTAGAGCCGCTCGCGTTCGGGCAGGACAGTGCGTTCCGACGTCCACAGCGGCGCGACTTCCGGCAGCGTCAGCCAGGTGTCGGCGGCGACGCCGACGCCCGCGGGCATCCACCGGCGACGGCCGTTCACCTCCGAGAGAACCGTGAAGTACTCCCGTCGCGCGATCGCCTCCAGCCATCTCAGGCGGGCTTTGGTCTTGTGAAGCGGGTCCTGGACACGGCCAGGCATGGACGGCCTCCGATAGCAAAATGAAATGCGTCGCATTGCGACGAAGAATGACGGAAACCGCTTCCGTGGCAAAGGAAATCGGGAGCCGGGCAATGCGCGGGCGTGTGCACGATGGTACCGTTTCGCCCAGACACCCCCTGCGCAAAATCGCCCAGGACGCTCCCTGTTCAGTCTCCCCCGAGGTGCTGCGCCGACGCCCCCGCGCCGGTCGGCAGAAAGCCTCTTTCTGCTCAGCCCACCGCCGAGAGTTCGCGGGACCGCCCGGCCTCGGACAGCGTGGTCGTCACCCGGTCAAGCTCGTGCCGCAGCAGGAATTCACGAGCTTCTGCGCGCGTCACCCGGAACCCTCGAACGTTGTAGTCGGGGTTGTCGTAGCGCACCTCCGGGTCAAGTTCCTCGAACTTCTTCAGCCTCGGGCTCACGTAGAACAATTGGCGCACGTAGTATCCGCACCCGTTGTGGCAATGGAACTTCACGCAGTGGGTAGCCCGAGCATGGCCCCTGAGCCGCTCCAGGAAACCGCCGGTGCGCAGCTTTCGGCGGCGCACTGAAGGCTTGTCGACGTCGTGCCCCCAGCCCCGGCAGAAAAGCCACTCGAACGGGATGCTGGCCAGGTACTCGTCCTTGTCGTTCGCCGAGTTAGTCATGATTCTCCGTTCCTGCGCTGAGAAAGCGGGTGCGGCGTCGACATGAGACTGACGATCGCCGTCCTGGGGATTGAACTGATTTCGGTCGCGTGGTGCCGTGCGGAGCCCGACGAGGGCACCGAGGCCGACCACGGAGCGGCGGGAGGCCAGTTCGAGCTTGGTTTCCGCCCGCCGCGTCCCACGTGGTCAGTGCTGCCGGGCGAAGAGCCCGGCTGAGTCACCGGCCGGACAGTTCCACCGTGCCGACCGACCCGCGCGGCACGGGTGCGGAAATCCGCCCGACCGCGACTATGTACCGCTCTTTCTCCGGCACACCAGAGACGACGAACCGCCCGACGCATCCGCCTGGCGTCGTGGTGACGTCCATGCTCGCCGACCCGCCGAGCCCCGTCCCGTCCTCATCGGACACCGCCGGTGCCGGACGGTTCGCCAGCTCCGCGCACGAGGCCCAGACATGGCCGGACATCGTCACCGTGTCCGTCTTCAGCAACGCGCTTCCCAGACACCATCCGAGCACGGCCAGCGCCGCGAGGTACAGCACGGCTCTCTTCACAGTCGACTACACCTCGATGCCGCGGTCCCGGAGGAGTTTCCCCGGGTCGGCTCCGGACAGCTCGGCCAGCTGCTCGACCAGCGCTTCGACAACGCGCTCCAACTGGGCGACGCGCTGCTTCAGCAGGCCGCCGTCCGCGGGCCTCGCGGACACGGGAGGCAGCGAAAAGGCCGGCGTGTCCTTCGACGTGCGCGGCGAGGAAACGGCAAGCGGCGAGGTGGTCTTCGCGTACATCTTCGTCGCCGACCGCTGCGCCGTCGGCTTCTTCGCATTCGGCTTCGGCCTCGGTTCGTCGGCGGCGTTCTCCCAGTACGCCGGGTCGACGTCTTCGGCGAAGTACTGGTCGAGCAGGCTGCCTTTCGGGAGCTTCAGCGCAGTTTCCAGCGCCGGGAGCCTTTTCGGGGGGTTCACCCCGTCCACAGGCCAGTACACGGTGTTCCGCGCCGTGTTGATGCTGACGTTCCAGCGGTCGGCCAGCCTCTTGTAGGTCAGGCCCATCTGTCCCATGCGCTTGTTCAGCTCCTGGCCCATGAACTGAATCCGCTCCGCGCTCGGGTACTCGGTCTCCACGACTGCGGCCGTCATGAACTCTCCATTTCTTTCGGAATATTGTTTCTGCGCAACAAGAAGCAGGGGCGTCATCGCCCCGCGCCCCCGTCGCACCGACCCCCGCGCCAGTCGCGGAAAGTCGCCCTGTGTCGAAACTCGACTCGCAACGCGACGTTAGAACTTGATCTCGGAAATTTCTACCGAAACAGGCTGCGCCATTCCGGTGGTTCGGCCGACTACCCTGAGTGATACACCCAGCCCTGTCGCGGTCTCCCGTGCGGGCTACCCCATCTGGAGGTTGACAGGTCACCCCTGCTGCTCCGCGTCGCGGCGGTCAGAAATTATGCGGCTGACCTGCGGGGGTTTCAGGTTGAACCTCTTCCCGAGTTGCGTCGGCTTGTTGTTCTCGGCAAGATGCGCGATCTTTTCGTCCCTCAAACGGCGTATCTCCCGCTTCTGCTCCTCCGCCAGGGCCAATGCGTATTTCAGCTGCTCGACCTGCTTGTCGGCCGCAGCCAGCAGGGCGACCAGGGGATCCTGCTCGATCTCGACGACGAGCGGCCCCTGTTCTTCGGGGTTGATCGAGGACACCAGCGGTGGCCCGGCCGCGATCGCCTGGGCGCACTGGCGCATGAGGACCCGTGCCGAGTTCCGCAGCCCGCGCGACGGCGGCGTCTCGCCCTCACGCACATCCGACGGGTTCATGATCCGGTCGGCCGCGTCGCGCAGCGTCTCCAATTCGTCGGACGTGAGCCCAGCCGCGAGCACGGACCCGTCACTCTGCCGCTTGAGCGCGTTCAGATGCCGGTACAGCGTCGCCGCGGGGTCCTCGCCCTCCCGGTACGAATCCTGTGCCGCGACGCCCGCTTCGCTCTCCGTGAGCCAGGCCAGGATGCCCTCGTTGATGCGTACTGCCTTGCTTGCCAACCGTCTTTCTCCTTCTCTCGCCCGTCGAGGGCGGGTGTGCCAGGGCTGGGAGGTCCCTCAGCCGGCGGGGTGGTGGCTTCCGGGCTGCCCGGCCGCTGTCACTGGACCTCCCAGTGTGCGAGATGCTCGCGGACCTGCTCCAGCTTCTCGCCGTTGCCGCCGACCGCGCTCACGAGCTGCTCCAGCAGCAGAGTCTGAAGGCGGGCCTCCCGGAGCATCAGCTTTCTCCATTCGATCTCCGTGGCACACTTCACGACCTCGTCGCGGGACAGTCCGGGGTAGTCCTTGTCGGGGTATTTGATCTCCATGTTTCTCCTTACCGTGGTCGGCACCGGTGCCGACCAAACGTTACGGCTTTCGCCGATGTCACCGCTTCGTGTCGCCCGTGTAGCCACGACACGCGGCCGACCCCGCAGGATCGGCCGCGAGCGAAGCCGCGCGAGCGTCCGAGCCGCCTAGCTGCGGCGCACGTCGATCGGTTCGCGGTCCCGGACCAGGCTCCAGAACTTCGCGAAGTGCTCCCGGTATGCCGACCGCGGCCCTTGCGGCTTTCCGAGCCGTTGTTCGTCGAGTCTTCGCACCCTGGTGATGAGCCGCTCCAGATCCCGCTTCTCGATCAGATCGGAACACGGATCACAGGCCGTCCACCGGTCGCTGAAGACCTGGGCTGCCAGGTCGATCGTTCCTTCGAGGACCGGTTTCGGGACACTCCAGCGCTTAGCAAATTTGTGCTCAACCACTCGACCGCTCCATTCGGCGACGGCCAACGTGTTCGTGACCTCTCGACCGGTCGCGTACGCCCAGCGGGCTCCGTCGCCTGAACAGAAGTCACATACCATCACGACGTATGGCGCGTCGGCGCGAGGCATCGGGTCCGGCGCGTGCCCGTCAGCAGGCGGACGGGGGTGTCGCCATTCCGCCGAAGAGTCGGGCGCTCCCATCGGCTTCCAGCGGTTCAGGGGCACGAAGCAAGTTCGGCATACCTCGTTGGGCACTGAACCGTGCGGGTTTTCGGGCATGACTGAGCCCTCCTCGTTTTCTCTAGGCATTGATTAGGACCGGCCGCGCGACCGTGGCGTCCAGGCGTTGTATGAAACGCCTGGCACCATGCCTCGCACGGGCGTCGTTATCAGTTCGGCCAGTCGACGAACTGGGCGTTGCCCTCAGGACAGAGGGCGATCAGGCCGTCGCTCAGGAGCCGGTCGTATCCGGTCGCCGCGGTCGAGTTCGCTGGCAGCCAGGCCGGGGTACGTTCGCCGCGCAGGTAGTGGTGGCCGAGGTATTCCCAGCGGCCGTCCGAGTGCCTGAGGTTCCCGGACACCTTGAGGCTCGCCAGCAACAAGAAGTCCCGGGCGCCGCTCGCTTCGTCGGTCATGCGGTTTCCACGACCACGGTCACCGCAGTGCCGGTGGGGCCGGTCACTGATGCGGTGCCGTCCCGGTGCAGTGTGACGACGATGGGCCGGTCGCTGTCGAGGACTCGTTCCGCGCACGTCGAGTGCAATGCGTACGGAGCTTCTTCGACGGTTTCATTGGGGTAGCGGGCGATGATTGCGACGCTGTTGTCCGGGAATACCCCGTCGCAGTACCAGCAGTCGAAGACTTCGCGGTCGTGCGGGTTGCCCGTCGTCACGACGACCAGCGGCCCGATTTCCGTCTTCGGCTCGACTCTCACCGCCGGAGGCGGGGGTGCCGGTGCCGTGTGCCGCACGACGTCGCCTGCGGCGCACCGCCAGGCGTGCGGGATCGGTGCGCCCGACGCGAGTGCTGCGTCCAAGGCTTCAAACGAACCGCGGAGCGCGCTGCGCGAGCGGTTCGGCGCGTCGAGTTCGGCGAGCAGGCCACGCAGGCGAGCCAGTAGTTCGTCAGTTGTGTGTCCGGGCTGTTCCATCAGGCTTCCTTCTGGGAGGCGCGTTGGATGAACGCTTCGGTGTAAAGGGTTCCGCTCACGGCGGCCGATATCGAGGTGTGGCATCCCAAGCAAACGTTCGCGACCAAGCCCGTCGTGAACTCCAGCCGGAACGTGGCAGGTTCCATGCACGGGATGCCCGCGTTGTTCGTCGTTTCGCACAGCGGGTTAGCCGGGTCTTCCACGTACAGATAGTCGGGATCGTTTTGACGACGACGGTCGTTGGTGAAACACCGCAGCCACGCTTGCACGGTGACGCCGGGGCGGTCGTCCACCCATTTACGAGTTCCGGCCCTGGTGTTGTCCCAGTAGTAGGCCTGGGAGAAAGTCCGGTATCCGGTGACCACAACGCCCCACGGTGCCCGCACGATCGGATCGTTGAAGCTCCTGTGGTCCTCTACGCACCATGGATGGAAGGCCACAACCGTGAACGGGTCTGTTGCACGCGCGGCGTAGACGATCTCCGTTCCCGGCCGGATCGTGCCGTACTCGGCTCGGGCGTGCGGCTTCCATTGCCAGTCGGCGCACCAGCACATCGGCCCGCGCGCTCCCACAGCCTCAACGACCGCGACGACCTTAAAGCCATCGCCGATGTCATCCCCGACTGCGAACGCCGGATCTTCAGACGGTGCGGCTTCGGTGGATGCGCCCATGTTTTCTCCTTCCGTTTAGGGGGATGACCGTGCGGTCACGGCAATCACCGTCCACAACAGACGGTGACTACCGATGGCGCGCGGGCTAACAGTCCAGTCGGATGTAGCCGGGTTGCATTTCGTGGATGTCGACCTGATCTTGAAGCGAGTCGAACGCCTCCGTCGCGATCTCCGCCACGGTCTCGCCTTGGAACACTTCCCATCGTTGGCGCATGAGTTCCAACGCTTCGGCCGCGGAGGTTCCTGCCGCGGTGAAGACGAACTCCCCGTAGCGGTAGCTCAGCACGGCGACGAACAGGATCGGTGTTTCTATCCGGACGGTCACGCTGTCAGCCTGGCCAGCGTCGCGGCCTGGGCCGGTCGCGCTCGCGGTACTGTCCGGATGGACGGTGACCACCAGCGGAACACAGCGCTTGCGGTATCGCTCGGCGCAGCGTTCGTGGAACCCGCGGAGGTCTGCCGGGTCGTCGTCCGGTCCGCCGTAGCGAACGATCGGGCCTGTTTGTCCGCTGATGAAAGCCTTGCCGCATTCCCAGCAGTGATAGACCCCGTGCTCTTCCAAGTCGCCGAACTCGACAATGATGCTGTCGCCCAAGGTGTCGCCGGACACCAGTTTCCCGACTTCCGGCGCGAGCGGCGGACAGGTGACCGGGCAAACAATCTCGGTGATCATTGAGATTTCCTACTTCCCTTCGTCTGTTGGGATTGGCCGTACGGCCATGGCGTGCGGGCACCGCTCGGTGCCCGCCACCATGTGCGCACGGTCAGAGCGACGCGAGCGCGCGGTCCAGCGTCTTCACGGTGTCCAGGTCAAGCGCGTCGAACTTGCCGAGCACGGCATTGGACATGTTCCGTTCGGGACGTGACGCGTTCTTCACTGTGGCTTCGTGGTGCGTGTAGGTGTTCACCGCTTGCAGAACCCCGAACGCGGTTCCCTTCCACGGCTCGACCCGGTTGTCGCTGTTCCACAGCCGCGACAGCGCGGCGCGTTTATTCGCCGCGGTGGTCTGCTTCGTCTTGGAGTCCGCGTCCGACGTCGGCACGTAGACGTCCAGGAAACGTGACCACTCTTTCGCGTTGACCTCGACTTCGCACAGGGCCTTCACTTCCGCTGCGAAGTCGTCGGCCACGGTGTGCATGATCGCGAGCGCGTCCCGCGCCTCGGCGAGCTTCAGCTTGCTGTAACGCGAGTGCCTCACCTTGATTTGCTGGCCGTTCTCCGACAGCCCGGCCGCCATCGTGTTGTCACACACCACGTTCGTCACGACTCGCTTGTACGTGGTCGCGATGCTTCCGTCATGACTCGTGCAGGCCAACAGGTTCGGCCGGAACTCGACGCCTTCCGGCGTGCGCACGGTGTCCGGCACTTCGACGCTCACCCACGCTTGCGCACCGTTCTTGAGCAGTCCGGCGGAACCGATCCCCAAGCCGTCGTCAAGGATGTTCTGAACCTGATTGACGAGCCACTCGCGGTACTGGTGGATTTCGTAGCCGTCCGCGAAGTACCCGAAGATGTCCCCGGTGTCGACTCTGCCGACCGGGAACCGTTTGTTGTCCTCGCGACTGGTCACCCCCTCGTCCGTGATCCAGGTGGCCTTGGCGGTTCCCTTCGCGGCCTGCCAGTAGAACAGGCGCGAGATCACGTCCTCCACGGGGACAGCGCCGGTGTAGTGGTTGGACTGCTCTCCCTGGTCCGCCGCGCGATAGTGCCACGCGTGGCCGCGCTTGTCAGTGAAGCCGATGAGCGTGTTGTTGTTCAGCCACTGCAACGTTTCCTTAGACATGATTCGTCCCTTTCTTGTATTCCGCATGGGTTGGCCGTGCGGCGACCGCGCGGGAGCGTCCGATCCGGACGCTCCCCGCGGACAGCGCAAGGTCATTCCGCGTCTTCGACGACGAGCGCGGTTCCGTTGTGGCGGGCGATGAATCCCAGCGCCTCCAGCCAATCCCGAAAACGCGTGTTGCGCGCCGACGCGGACATGTTCCCGATGTAGTCGGAATCGCCGATCCGCCAAGACCCACGCGCGGTCCTCACCAGTTCCGCCAGGCAAGTGCCGTCAGCGAAGAAAGCGCGGACGGAATCCGTATCCGGCTCGTCCTCCTCGTGCGGCCCGCCGGACTGAACCACTCCCGCGATCACGTGCGACAGCGTCACTCGTGAGGTGACGTGCTCTACAAACTCTTCACTCCACCCGTCCGCGTACAGGGTCCGGCAAATCGGGTCGGCGTCCTCGGCGTCCGCGTCGCGGATCGTGACCCGGGCTCTCGTGTGGTCGACGTTGCGCATCGCGATCGATCGGGCATTCGCGAACGCCTGATCTTCCGGCCCTTGCACGAGAAACGGCGGCAACTGGTGCCCCGTGTTGCGCGGCAGACCGCGATGGTCCGGCCGGTCGTCGAATCGGACGACGCTGACAGTCCATGTTGTGCTTTGCATGAGCTTTCCTTTCGTTGACCGTGCGGTCACGGCGCGGGAACGTCCGCAAGGACGCTCCCCACCGATGGCGCGCGCTCTAGAAACCGGACCATGGGGCGGTTTGCGGCCATGCCCAGACGGGCGAACCGGTGCGGAATTGCCTCAGTGCGTCCGCGTCGGCCGTGACTGCTCGTTCGCGGAGCGCCGTCCGAAGCTGCCCCCGTGCGTCGTCGCCATTCACGTGCCCCATCACCAGCGCGTAGGCGAGCCGTTCCGCGCGCTCTGCCGCGCTAGCCAAGGTTCGCCCCGTCCTTGTCGGACACGTACGTTTCGACGTCGCGCCAGAGAATGGTGTCTCCGGTGACCTCGTCCGGCCGGACATCCGTCCACCGGCTGGAGGAATCCGCGCGGTACAACGTCGCGACGTAGTCGCCGGGTTCGGTGAAGATGTCTGCCCGGTCCGCGTCCTGCTCGCCGCAGGCGGGAGAGTCACCGTTGAAGTCCCGCCACCACTGCATAGCCACTACGGTGATCTCCGGCAGATGATCGCCGTGGTCACGCGTGAACACTTCCGCGAAGTCGGCGTGCAAGATGTCGCCTTCACAATCGCGGTAGACCGGATGTCCGCACGTGCGGCACTTGCCGATCACGTCGTGGTTGCCGTTGCATGTCGGGCATTCGGGCCAGTCATTGCCGTTCAAGATTCGTCCCCTTCTCTCGGTTGACCGTGCGGTCACGGCGAACCACCGTCCATGCGGGACGGTGGTCACCGATGGCGCACGGGCTTCACATGTCGTCCGGCGAAGCCCATCGCGGTTGATGTTCCGCAGGCAGTCCGGCGAACTCCCACGAACCCCGGACGTAGTACTTCCCGCCCTTGAGGTAGCGGTGTTTTCGGGGCGTCACTGCATTGGGTCTCGCGGGGAATTCCGTGCCGCGCTTGTATCCCGGCCGATCGGCGGATGCGGTCACCAGCACCTCACCGTCGGGCGTGTAGCCCGTGACCTTGCCCGGCACCCATCCGCCCAGGAACTCGTCCACGTAGACCGGCGTCCCGATCTCCGCGACGGTGTGCATATTCGACCAATCCGGCTTACCCATAACGGTTCTCCCTCTCTCGTCTGGCCTAGCGACCACGGCGCACGCGCAATCCCTTGCGCGCCACCGAAACCGCTAGCCGTCCTTGCGTGCGACAACCCACCCGGCAGGGTCGCCTTCCGCGTTGTCGAGTACTTCCACTACGCACGCGACGTAGTAACCGGGTTCCGCGAATATGTCCTGTTCGAGTCCGCCGCCCACGTACTCGGACGGGTGCATGGTCGGCCCTCGGTAGCCGTACTGACCGGTGTATCCGGTCATCAGCTCCCACCCTTGCGCCTCGACGCTTGCGGTCATCTCCCGTTCGTCCGCGTCGAGAATCTGCCCATCCGCATCAGTGGTCACGTACACCTCTGGCGCGTGCATGCCGTCCGCGTCCGTGATCGAGCTGTCCTCGTGCACCTGGATCACGTGCCCGAACTCCATACGCTCGTTAAGATCCACAGCCTTTCCCCTCCCTGTGCCTATTTCCTGGCCTAGCGGCCACGGCACGCGCGCACTTCGAGTACGCGCGACCGAAATAGCTAGCCCTACGCGGTGGCCCCGAGTGCGTCCCGGAGGAAACCCGCGAACCCCTCTACGGTCATCTCCACCTGAACGGACGTGACGTTCTCGTCCATCGGGTCGCCGTCCGCGAACACCAGCGTCACCGTGTCGCCGTGTTGCGTGATGCGGTGGCTACGCACGTTGTCCAACGCGAACTGTCCAGACATCTCTACTCCCTCGAATCCGTCCACTGTGGCCTAGCGGCCATGGCGTACGCGCGGGAAACCCGTGCGCCACCAAAGCTTCTAGGTCAGTAGCGTTTGCGCGACGGTTGAGCGGCGTAGTAGTCGTACCAAAACAGCCCTCTGTTCCGGTCGTACCAAGCCTCATCCTTGTAATGCCCGTAGCGGTTTTCGAGCACGTTCAGCGCCACGTCCGCGTGGTGTTCCACGATGTATGCGGCGATGGCAGCGGCCTGGAACCATGCCAGTCCCAACCGGTAGCCCAAGTCGCGCAACGCCTTGAATTTCCCCGCCCCGTAGACATCTGCGGGCTGGTACGTCCGGCCGTTCGTCATGGACTCCGCGACCGGGATGTCAGCGGAGATCGTTGAGCGCGTCATAATGATTCCCCTTCTCTGTCTGTCCACAACGGACACGGCGCGGCACGGGTTTGCCCGTGCCGCACCGTTGCGCGTTATCAACATTCCGGGGCCGGTTCGCGGTGCCGCGCCAGACACTGCCCGTCCGTGCTCCACACCACCCAATCCACGTAGCCCGTGCTGCCCGCGCAGTGGTAGACGACGATGCCGTAGTTCTCATACACCAGAATGAATCTGCCCATGGTTCTTCCCTTCGTTTGTCCACAACGGACACGGCGAGAGCACGGGAAGACCCGTGCTCCACCGTTGTCGATTGCGGATACGGCGCACTAGTCCATACACCTGACGATTCAGCGGACGGCTCGCGAGACGGACGCGCGCACAACCGGTGCGCGCTCGGGTCAACGTCTCGCCAGAATGGCCAATGATCTAGCGGTGAATCGGGTACGTAGGACGTTCGCGCCGGGTGCCTGCCGGGCGTGCTCTGTCACAGCACGCCCCGGCACCGGCGGGACAGTTTTGCCCTGTAAGGACGGATGTCCAGCCGCTCGCCGTTTGCGTTCCCTGCCTAGGCGCGTGCCTCTTAACGCACGCGTATGCGGGTCCGGTCAGCTTCCCCTGACCGCCCGGTTCCCTAAGCGTCGCCACCGCACGGGCATAGAGAAGGTGGTCCCGTGCGGCCTGTATCTTCTGGCGAACTATTACGTGATCTAACGGGTTCCACCGCGTCACGCTTTCCGCACCAATCCTCTCGGGGTGCGTCGCTATCAAGGATGGGCCATACACCCTCACGGGCTGGAACCTCCGCAGTTCCGTGGATCAGCCAATTTCCCGTCAACGCTCACTGTCTTTCACGCGCGCAACGGGACGGAATTCCCGTGGTGGCCCACGGGCTCTAGCCCTCGCGCACTCGCGCTACTTCACACGCGCCGACGCCCTGATAGCTGCTCTGTACTTCTCCGACACCGGAAGGTTGGGACTCGCCGGTTACGGGGTCTTGGTGTCCGGTGCTTCGGCGGGGGTCCGGGGATTGCCGGGGGCTGACTTCCGTCAGCCGGTCCGGGGCTCCCGTTCGGCCCGGGGTGAAGCGCCGTACGCAGACAACGTCGCCATAACAGCCTTACGCGTTTCACAAATATGTACGGTCGTTATCTACCCGTTACCTTGAGATTATGAAAGCGCAGGTCAGAGACTTTGGCTTGGGAAGGATCGGACCGTAACGCGCGACTCCCAGGCGACTGGGCTAGCCGGGTTGTGCCCTACGTGATGCGCACTCACGGACGCCGCTGCCACGTCTGCGGCGGCACCGGTGCCGACGCGATCGACCACATACGACCGGGCGACGACCACTCGCTAGCGAACCTGGCGCCCATTCATCAGGACACCGCGCCCTACTGCCACCGACACAAGTCCTCACGCGAAGGGGTCGAGGCACGCGCGACCCAACGGCGCGCACGACTGCGCCCGGCCGAATCGCACCCCCTCGACCAACGGAAGGGATAGCGCCATGCGCGTCACCTACACGCACCGCCTAGGGCAGCACCGCACGGGCACCACGCGCGAACTGTCCGACACGGAGGCCGCATGGCTCATCGATCACGGACACGCGCGCCCTGCCGACACGGCCACGGACGCACCGGCCACCGACACGGCACCCGACGACACCCCCGACCCGGACACGGCCACCCTCGCCGAACTGAAGACGCAAGCGGACGCGCTCGGACTCCCCACCTGGGGCACCAAAGCCGCCATTGCTGCCCGCATCGCCGAACACCAGGACGCGTGACCGCCCGCCACCCTCCACACCCGACAGAAAGATCCCCGGTCAATCACCAACCGATCTTTCCGTCCACACACGACAGACAGCAGATGATCAAGATCCTACCAGCGGAAACAGGTGGGGGGAGGCCCCCTGCCAGCGGAAACGCTGACCGGTCGGCAATGCATCTCCGGCTCTTCCCGGGTTTTCGACCGACATAGGGAACCCTAAGAACCGCTGGCCGACGCTGTGCGCGCCCGAAAACGGGATCAGATGACGCTGTTTTCCGCGCCGCGGCCGGCTGCCGTGATCGAGGTACGATGCCTTCGTGGTGAGCGATCGAGAGCAGTCAGCGCACGAGGGGCTGGACGGCCCCTCCCTGCGGGATGCGCTGTTCGCGGAGAAGGATGCGCAGCCGATCCGGTCGGTGGACGACTGGGCACGCGAGGGCATCTTCAAGACTGACGAGGAGCTGCGCGAGTTCCGGGACTGGGTAGCCGCGGAGCGGAAGGCGAACCTGGCCTAGCGGTTCGGAGAGCTTTGCCCTGCTGTACCGGGGCATCTCATCGGCTCTTCGCTTCCGGCCACTGTCGGCGGAATGCGCCGGCCTGCTTGTCAAGTGCATCGAGGATGGATTCCAACAGGCTCGCGAAGTGCGGCCCCGGCAAGGGACGGCTTCCGCCGACGACGGCGGTTCGCAGACGTCCAGCCTCTCCGAACCCGATCTCAAGGCGGTATCGCACCCCGGGTCGGCTGTCCCACTGGAATCGGACCCGTTCCGCGCTGGCTTCCGTCGCCGTCCAACCGTGCTCGGCTGCCGCGCTGAAGATCCGCTGGCGAGTGGACTCGCCGCCAGCAGCTCTGCTCTGGTAGGTCACTGCTCCGCCTCGGGGAACAGGTGGCCAGTGTCCGCGCGCTCTCCTGCGCGTTCGAGAGCCCAGGCGTAGAGGCGCTCTGCGTTGCGCACGCACAGGTCCAGCCAGCGCCGATCGTCTTTCTGGGTCTCCACGAGAAAGGCCACTGCGGCCCGTTGGCCGCAGACGAAGCAACGGTGCACCTCGTCTTCGGTGCGGTGCACGATCAACGGACCGGCGTCCCCGTCCGGGGCCTCGGGCAGGTCCGACGCGTCCATGCCGAGCTGGCGGATGAACAGACCCACTTCGAGGTGGCGGAGGAAGGCTTCGGGGTCCACGGGCTTCGCCTTTCGTATCCGCAGGCCAAGGGGTTGACCATGCTGTTCCTCGTCGTCGTCCTGGCGCTCATTGTCCCGGTAGCGCTCGCCGATCGGCGGAGCGGCGCACCGTGGGATCGGCTCGGCTGACTGTCAACCTAGGTTGCGTCTCCCGCCGGTGAGCGAAGGAGACTTTCCGCTGGTCGGAGAGTTGCGCACTTCCGCGCGCTCGCGCAGCTCGACCCACCGCGCCCCGATCCTGGCCGTCGTGCCGCGGCCCGGCGGTTCCGCGTAACCCCGGGCCGTCTCCGGTCAGGCGTCGTCCGGGTGGGGGAACAGCTCGATCACGGCCTTGAACTTTCCTTCGCGGTCGTCCCATTCCACGCCCGCGCGAGCGTGATGACCCGGGTAGAGCCCGTCCCCGCGGAGCGCGTTCTTCGCGCGGGACAGCAGCCGGTTCGCCGCGTCGCTCTCGCCGTGCGCCTGCCGGGGAGGCAGTTCCGGAATCTCGACGTCCTCACGGCGAACGAGGTACCAGCAGTCGGGCAGCTCGCGTTGCATCTTCTGCGCGTGGCCTTCGCACAGGTAGTACGCCTTGCCCTGACCGCCCGTTTCGCCCCTGTAGTCGTACGTGTGAACGCGACCTCGGCATGTGCCCGGATGGATCAAGGACCGGTCGCAGCTCAACTCTGAATCCATCAGCCCAGCGTAGTCGCGAATCGTCGCAATTCGCCGCTGCCACCGCCATTTCCACGATCGAGGGGAACTTCATGCTCGCTCTTTCCGAGCACGGTCCGGCCTTCCGCTCCGCCGACGCCGCGTTGGCGCAAGTCGGCTGGATCGGCCAAACCGGTGCGGTTTACGCCCTCCACGACCCGCCGCGGGCTGGCCGGGAGCCCGGCAGCTACGAGGCGCTCTACGTCCGGATCGGCACGTACGTGCCCAACGGTCGCGGCGGGGTGCTGCTCGAAGACTGACCGCGAAGGAGGTCCGCGATGGCCGCGCCCGACCATCACCCCGGCGACGGCGAGCACCTCAAGGAGTTCTGGGCTTACGGCAAGGGTGCCGCCAAGATCCGCTGGAACACTCCCGGCGATTTCCAGCGCTGTGTGCACCACCTGGGCAAGTACGTGGTCGACCCGCAGGGAATGTGCAACGTCCTGCATCGCATGGCCACCGGAGCGACCCCGGGCCATGCCCCCGGCGACAAGGCTTAAGAGACATCCGCTCACCATCACCGCGCACCGGCAACCGTTGCGCAGCAACGAAAGGGCACCGCAATGGGCCAGCGAGGACCGGTCGGCAAGCGCACCGACGAAATCATGGGGCACAAGACGAAGGCCGAACTCGCCGAACGCGAACAAGTCGCCGTCGCCGCGGGGCAGGTTCCCGCTCCAGACGCAGACCCGACCTGGCATCCGATCGCCAAGGAGTGGTTCGAGAGCCTCGGCGAATCCGGCCAGTCCCAGTTCTTCGAACCGTCCGACTGGGCCACCGCTCGCTACGTCGCCGAAGCGATGCACCAGCACCTCCAGCGCGGCGCGTCGATGGGCGCGCAGATGTTCGCCGCCGTGATGAGCGCGGCGTCGGAACTGCTGTCCACCGAGGGATCTCGTCGCCGGCTCCGGCTCGAACTCCAGCGGGCACAGCCCACACAGCAGGACAACGCCGGAGTCACCGCCATCAACGAATACAAGAAGAGGATCACCGGATGATCACCGCGAAAGTGAAGTGCACGCAGAAGCTGGAGAACGGAGGCGAAGGAGAGGACCGGTTCGTGGCCTTGCAGTTCCTCGTCGATGACTCCAGCAACGTCAACCTGGAGTGGGGAGACGAGACACCTTCGCTGGCGCTCACTATGACCGTGCAAGGAGCGGTCGCAGACCAGTTCGAGTACAAGCCCTACACACTCCAGCTCACCGAGTCCGAATGACCGAGCCGCGGCGATTCGCGCTGGAGCGAGACGCAGACGTCACCGGCGTCTCCGGTACCGGCCGCGTCGCCGACGGGGTCGTCTGGCCGGACGGAAAAGTCACCATCGCCTGGCGCGGCGAACACGCCAGCATCGTCATCTGGCCGGACCTGAAGTCAGCCCTCGCCGTTCACGGCCACGACGGCGCGACGAGGGCCGTCTTCATCGACTAGCCGACCGGCATGGGCCGCCGGTTGCCCCGGGTCTCAACTCCGGGGGTTCAGCCCGTCCATGGCCGCTGTGGCGAACTTGTTCACTGCCTCCTCCGCCCCACGGGCAGCGATGAAGTACTTGTCAGTGTGCAACTTCTGCGCACCTCGCTTGAAAGCCGAGTAGACATCATCGACTGCGCCCGCTGGCTCCGCGATCTTCTGCCGGGCGTCGTTCGCAAGATCGGCCAATGCCGCCGGTCCGGCAAGCACGACAGGAGCGCACTTTTCGTGCAATGCCTTCCACGTCGTCAAGTACTCCTGGTATGAGTCCTCCACTTGCTGCTCCTCACGGACATTGCGGCATATGCGGATCACCTCTCGCATGTTGTCCTGAAGCGCGTAGAGCGTTGCCAGGTACTCCGCGCAGGCCGACCGCCGCACCTCCGTGTTCGCAGCAGACTGCTTGGACGTTTCGACCTTCTGTTGGCTGCGAGCCGTGATCCAGTTCGCCGTCAGCGTCGCTGCCGCGCCGATCACAGCCCCTCCTGCGCCAATTGCGCCAGCGATCCATTCCGAAGCCATACGAAACCTCTACGTTCAGGTGGACAGTCAATAGTGTTGGCAGCGTGGGCGGAGCGTTCCGGCCAGACCTGTCGACTAGTAGGTGAGCTTGGCTCGCCAGTGGCGGCGCTGTGCCAGTTCCCGGGTGATCGTCAACTCCGTGATGTCCCCGGCAGTCTTGAACGCGATCACGCCCTCGCCGGGCGCTGACGGCTCCTCCTCCGGAATCAGCAAACCCGAGGCCACCCGAAACCTCAGGTCGCTCACGTGATTCGGATCGGCGGCCGGCGTTTCCCGCTTCCACCGCAAGATCGCGTCGCGGATGTCACTGGCCACGCGCCTGAGTTCTTCCTCAGCCAACATCTTTTCGCCATTGGGATACATCTTCGACTGTCCTCCAGGTTGTTCCGGGGCGCTCCAAGCTAGCAGCGTTTCCGCTGCTCGCAGGGGCGTTTCCCGTCTCCGATTCGTACTCCAAACGGGGGATGCGGGGTGATCCTCCGTGACCGCCCTCGACGCCCCCTCCTACTCGCCGGTCAAGATCGGACCGAGTTGGCGTCGAGACAACGACGGTCGATATATCCTTCCTGAACTCACTCTCGGCTGGCAGATCCTCGGGTGGACCGCGGACTGGCTCCAGCACGGCGACGGCCGCCCGTGGCGCTACACCGACGAGCAGGCCCGGCTCACGCTCTGGTGGTACGCCATTGACCCCAATGGCCGCTTCGTCTATCGAGACGGTGTCGTGCAGCGGCTCAAGGGCTGGGGGAAAGACCCGCTTCTCGCCACCTGGTCGGCAGTGGAATTCGTTGGCCCGTGCCGGTTTTCGCATTTCGACGACGACGGGGAACCGGTCGCGAAGCCGCATCCCGAGGCGTGGGTCCAAATCGCCGCAGTCAGCAAAGACCAGACCCGCAACACCATGACTTTGTTCCCGCAGATCTTCACCAAGCGGGCACTTCAGCGCTACCGGATCGATCTCGGCAAGGAGATCATCTACGCCGACCACGGCCGAGCGCGCATCGAAGCGGTCACCTCCTCGCCGCGAGCGCTGGAGGGCGGTCGTCCCACGAGCGTGGTGAAAAACGAGACGCACCACTGGCTTCTGTCCAATGAGGGCCACGAGATGGATGCCGTCATCGACCGGAACGCCACGAAGTCCAACGACGGCAGCACACGTCCGATCGCGATCACCAACGCCTACGAACCGTCCGAAGACAGCGTTGCCCAGCGAGCCCGGGAGGCGTACGAGGAAGCCGAAGCCATGGGGCTCGCCCACGGCATCCTGTACGACTCGTTGGAAGCGCCGCCGGAAGCCCCGCTGACCCTCGAAGCGGCTCCGGCGGTTGTCGAAGCCGTGCGCGGCGATTCCTACTGGCTCTCCACGGATCGCATCGTCGCGGCCATCGCCGACCGCCGGAGCCCGCCCAGCCGCTCGCGGCGCTTCTGGTACAACCAGATCGTTGCGGCCGAAGACGCATGGACCGACCTCAAGGACTTCGATCTCTGCCAGGCCGGCGAGGACGTTCCGCCGCTCGCACCCGGCGACGAAGTCACCCTCTTCGCCGACATGTCCAAATCGGATGACGCCACCGGCATCGTCGCCTGCCGCCTGTCCGATGGACTGGTCGGCGTCGTCGGCATGTGGCAGCGCCCGCCCGGCAGTCGCGGTGACGGGTGGCTCGCGCCGCGCGAATCCGTGGACCAGGCCGTGGACGCCGCGTTCTCCACCTACCGCGTTGTCGCGTTCTTCGGGGACCCGTCCCACACTCTCGACGACGAGACCCAGGAGCGCTACTGGGACGCGCTTTTCGACGAATGGCACCGTCGGTACGGAGCACAGCTCGAACTGTGGGCCGAAGGCGGCCAGCGGCAAGGCCACTCGGTCATGTGGGACATGACCAGTCCGCAAAGGACAGCGCAGTTCACCGCCGCTGCCGAACGGTGCGCCCTGGAGATCGGCGAACACACGCTCTTGCACGAAGGCGACGGCCGCCTGCGCGCCCACGCACGCAACGCAAAACGCTTTCCCAACAGGTACGGGGTTTCCTTGTGGAAGGGCCACCGCGAATCCCGCAAGAAGGTCGACCTCGCCGTCTGCATGGTCGGCGCACGCATGGTGCGCCGCCTGGTGCTCAACAACCCCAGTCGGCGCAGGAAGCGGTCAGGGCGCGTCTGGTGATGACGCACCCAATCTGTCCCGATCCAGCTCGGTACGTCGGTGCTCAAGCGCCGGGATGTTGTCGATAGCTTGATCAGACTGTTCGAGAGATTCTCTCAGCTCCCTGAGTTTGCGAAAGTAGGACCACGGCCGATATGGACGCAAAGCCAGGAGGTCGCTGACCCCGGATACGTTTTCGAGCAACGCGCGCCTTGCCGCGAAGATAAATGCACTAGTCAGAAGATAGCCCTCCTCGTGCATCATCTCGATGACCCCGAGCCGCCCTAGCTTGCTTGACATGCTCTTCTCGAACTCTCTAGCGAGTCGTCTCTGCCGTTTGCCAAGCAGGTGCTCGAACTTCAGGAGACTTCGGAGCAACGCGTCGACCTCATCGCGAGCGACGTTCAAAGCGGTGATCCCCACGTCCGATCCGTGGTTTAGATCCGCTAGCAACACGAGATCGAAATAAAAAGGTGGGAGCAACTCAAGCTTCGCCATCGCCTCCCGACGTTCCCGGTTTGCTGCGACGATGCGGTCCTTGCGCGCTTCCAGCTGCGGTTTCGCAAGGTACTCGATGACCATCGTGACGAATGCCGCTGTGATCGCGCTGACCAGCGCTGTTTGAGCTTGAGACATCGCCCGATCCTACTGGCGTTAAGCGCCACACCAGCCCATTGCATCCACGACCTCTGCACGCAAAGGAGGCGCGATGCTGGGCCGCAAGGCTGTCGTCGAACTCGTCAAAGACCAGATGTTCCCCGCCTGGCACGACGAGCGGGACAGGCTCGACCGGATCGACCGCTGGTACCGGTGGAAGCAGGACGACATCAAGCTGCCCCGCCGGGCCACGCCGGAGCTGCGGGCGCTCGCCGAGATGAGCAAGATCCCCTGGCTGGGTCTGGTGGTGACCTCGGTCAGCCAGTGCATGTACGTGGACGGCTACCGATCCCCGACGCTGGATTCGGCTCGCCCGGACGGCGAGGTCTCTCCGGCATGGAAAACGTGGCACGCCAATGGTTTTGATCAACGGCAGATCGCTATTCACCGCGCCGCGCTGGCCTACGGATACTCCTACGTCCGCGTCCTTCCCGGCGAGGACCACGAAGGCAAGCGCTCCGTGATGCGCGGTGTTTCGCCGCGGAAGTGCTATGCGCTGTACCAGGACCCGGCTGACGACGACTGGCCCATGTACGTCATCCAGGTGGCGAAGGCCGACAAGGGCGGCTACCTGATCTCTCTCTTTGACGAGGAAGACGTTCATTACGTCAGCATGGACAGCTCCACGTCCAAGCCGGAATGGATCTCCGCGGAAACCCACGGCGCGGGAGTGACCCCGTTCATCCGCTATTCCAACATGCTCGACCTCGAAGGGCGCAGCACGGGCGAGGTGGAGCCGTTCATCCCGGCCGCCGCGCGGGTGAACAAGACCTCGTTCGATCGGTTGGTCACGCAGCACTTCTCCTCGTGGAAGGTGCGCACGGTCTCCGGGATGGCGCAGCCGGATACCGAAGAGGAAGCCAACCGCAAGAAACTCCAATTGCGGCAGGAAGACCTCCTCGTCGCCGAAGACCCCGATACTAAATTCGGCACCCTCGACGAGTCGCCGCTGACGGGCTTCATCGATTCGTGGCGGTCCGATGTGGAGGCGTTGGCAGCCGTCACGCAGACGCCGACGCACACCCTCACCGGGCAGTTGGTCAACCTCTCCGCGGAAGCCCTCGCCGCCGCTCGCGCCGGCCTGACACAGAAGGTCGCGGAGCGGCAGAAATCGTTCGGGCGCAGCCACGGGCAGACGCTGCGGCTCTCCGCCCTGCTCGAAGGCCACGAGGACGAGGCCCGTGACGTGCTCGCGCGGGTCACGTGGCAGGACATGGAGGTCCGTTCTATCTCCCAGGCTGTGGATGCGTGGGGCAAGGCAGCAACCATGCTCCAGGTTCCCGTGCAGGCTCTCTGGCAGCGGCTGCCCGGCGTCGAAAAGTCCGACGTGGACGAGTGGGAGCGCATGGCGGAACACGCCGACCCGGTTGCGCGGATGACGAAAACCCTTGCCGACCAAGCATCCCCGGCGGGGTGAGCCATGGCCGACACGATCGCCGGCCAGCGGCTGACCCGGCGCTACCGCAGGGACCAGCTCGCCCTGCGCGCGCAGTTTCTTCAGGAACTGCACCGGATCTGGCCGCTTCTGGACCCGCTGCGCCTGGACGCCACCGCGCGGGCATGGCTGGACCTCATGACCGATCTCGTCCTGGCGTACCGGGCGAAGTCCGTCACGCTGTCGCTGACCTACTACGACAAGTTCCGCGACGCGGAGACCGACCACGGCATCTTCCACGCGGCTTTCCTGCGCGACGTCGTGATCCCGAACCTGGAGCAGATCCGTGCGTCGCTCATCGCTACCGGTCCGGCGAAAATCAAGCACGACACCATGACGACGGGGCACGACATCGACGCCATCGCGAGCGCCGCGATGGCGGAAGTCTCCGGCGCGGGCACACGGCTGGTTGTCGGCGGAGGCCGCGACGCCATCGACGAGGCCGTGCACGCCGACAAACAGGCCGTCGGGTACGCACGCGTCCTCGGCCCGAAACCCTGCTACTGGTGCGCCATGCTCGCCTCGCGCGGACCCGTCTACCGGTCCGCCGAGGTCGCCTACCGCACCACCGCGCGCAGCAAGCGCGGCCCCGGCAAGGAATACCACGACTACTGCATGTGCCAGGTCGAACCGCTGTTCCGCCACCTGCCCAAGGACGAGTGGCCGCAACCGATGCGCGACCTCAACCAGCTGTGGGAGACGGCCAAAGAGGACACCAGCGGCCGGAAGACCGTCAACGTCTTCCGGTCCTTGTTTGAAGCCCGGGGGTCCGTCGAGATCCCCGCACAGCGCGCGCAGCGCTGACCCCCATCCATCCCGGCCGCCGGTCGCAACGACCCGCGGCCATCCCGCAATGGGAAGGACATGCCGAATGGACGACGGCAACGGCATCGACAACGCCGACGAGAAGCCGGACGAGACTTCCGAGACGAAGCCGGCCGACCAGCCGGAGCGTGCCGAGCAGGAATCCGACAAGGACGGCGACGCCGAGAAGCTCGGCGACGCCGGGAAGCGCGCCTTGGACGCGATGAAGCGGGAGCGCAACGCGGCCCGCAAGGACCGGCAGCAGCTGCTCGACAAGCTGAAGGAATACGAAGACAAGGACAAGACCGAATCCCAGCGCCTTCAGGAGGCCGCTGACGAGGCGAAGACGCGCGCCGCACGGGCCGAGTCGAACGCCGCGAAGTTGCAGATGGCTCTCGACCGCGCCCCCGAGGGCGCGAGCCTCGCGCACATCAAGGCCGTGGCCAAGCGGATCTCCGGCGAGACCGAAGAAGAGCTTGAGGCCGACTGCGACGAACTTTTCGGCTTGTTCGCCCCGCACCAGGAAACCATCAAGAAAGAACCGCCAGGGAAGCCGCGGGAACGGCTGTCCGGAGGCGGCGATCCCGACGACGAGCCGGAGGAAATGGACCCGCGCAAGCTCGCGGACTCCATCGGCCGCCACTGATCTCGACTCGCACGATCGCAACGCACGGAGAGCCGCGCGGACCGCTGGCGGTCCATGACCCCTAAGGAGGTCAACGTGGCTAACACGTTTCTCAAGGCGAACAAGATCGCCGCGGCAGCGCTGGGCCTGCTCCAGAGGGAGATCGTTCTCCCTGCGCTGGTCTGGCGCGACGCGGCCGGCGATTTCGCCCAAGCAGCCGGGGACACGATCTCGATCCGTGTCCCGGCGCGCACCACCGCGCGGACCCGGACTCTCCGCGGCGCGCGCCCGACCACGTCCGAGGGCGCGGGCATCATCACCATGGACGAACTCACCGAAACCAAGGTCGACGTAACCTTGGACGAGGACGTCTACAGCGCGATCCCGATCACCGACGAGGAACTGACCCTCGACATCACCAACTTCGGGGCGCAGATCCTCGCGCCGCAGGTGCGTGCGGTCGCGGAAGGCTTGGAAAACAAGCTGGCCGCGGAGATGACCGGCGCGACCTACGCGACCACGCTCACCCTCGACACCGCCGACCCGTACAAGACCTTGGTGGACGCGCGGGTTGCGCTCAACAAGAGCAACGTGCCCATGTCCGAGCGCACGTGCGTTGTCGGCGCAGACCTGGAAGGCGTGTTCCTGAAGTCCGAGCACATTTCGATGGCGGACAAGTCCGGCTCGGACAGTGCTCTGCGCGACGCGGTGATCGGCCGCATCGCCGGTTTCGGCAACATCTACGTGTCGAACGCTCTGCCGCCGAACGTCGGTTTCTGCTTCCACCGCACGGCGTATGTTTTGTCGATGCGCGCACCGGCCATTCCGGACGGCGCGAGCTACGGCCGGAGCCAGGCGTATGCCGGACTCGCGATGAGGTGGTTGCGGGACTATGACTTCCGCAACGTCCAGGATCGCTCCCTTGTGGACAGTTACGTCGGAACCAACATCATCGCGGACGGCCCGGACGGCCCGGACACCGACGCCAACCCGGATTTCGTCCGCGCCATCAAGATCACCGCTGCGTAAGGAGGCGTCATGCTCCCTGCGCTCGCCGATCTCGGCGACCTCGAAGCCCGCCTCGGGCTCGACCCGGACACCCTTGCCGGGCCGGAGAAGTCGCGAGCACAGGCCGCGCTGGACGACGCCTCGGCGCTGGTCCGCGAGGAAACCCGGCAGGACTGGGTGGACCCGCTCACGGGCGAGGTCGCCGCACCGGCTCCGCTTGTCCGGGTCGTCCTCGGGGCGGCGCTGCGGACCTATCGCAACCCCGATGCAGAGATCTCCCAGACGCTCGGCCCGTTCGCCCGCACGCTCAAGGCCGCGGAGGTCGGGGTGTATCTCACTCCGCCGGAGCTGGCCATCGTCCGCCGGTATCGCAAGGAAACCACCGGACTGTGGACGCAGGGAACCACGCGCGGCGAGCACTGGGACAGCACGCTCTACGCCGAAGACCAGTTCGGCTGTGAGCTGTTCCCCGTCGGGACAGTAGACAAGCCATGGCTGTGAACCGGCACATGGTGAGCGTCAAGCGGTACCGCAAGGACCGCTACGGCGACCGCCAGTTGACCGGCGCATTCAGGGTCGGCGACTGCATCTTCGCGCCCCGGAGCAGCTCCGAGGCCGAAGACCGGTCCACGACCGTCACCGCCGACGCCCGCTTGTTCGTACCGGCCGCCGCGACGATCGAGCCGTCCGACGAAATCGAGGTCGAGGGCACCGTCTACCAGGTCGAGGGCGAGCCCGAACGGTGGGAGTCGCCCTGGGGCGGCTGGTCGCCGCACCTGGTGGTGTCGCTGCGCCGGATCACGGGGTGAGCGCTCATGGCCAGATACGAGCCGGACGGCGCGGGCTTCACCCGGCTGGCCACCAGCCGCCGTGTCTCCCGGCACATGACCGGCGTCGTGGGCCGCTACTGGGCGGACGAGCTTCGCGCACTCGCCCCGACGCTGTTCGATCGCAACACCGGCGAATACGTCGACTCCATCACCGTCGAGCCCGTGACGGTCACGATCAACGGCCTGCCCCGCGCGGGCGTGGTCATCGCGGCCAACACCCGCTACGCGGCGATCCTGGAAATCGGGTCGAAGGACATTGACGTCCCACCGCGTCCGCTGACCAAGATCCTCGACCGGATCGAGGACGCCGACCCCGGGCAGGCCCGGAAGCACCGGGGGTGAGCCGTGGAGCTTCTCAGCCCGTTCCCCGATATCGAAGATTTCGCCCTGGCGCTGTTGGAATCCGCGGGTCCGACAGCGCTCGCCACACCCGAGGTGATCGCACCGCCGCTCGTCGTCATCCGCCGCACCGGCGGGTCCGATGACGCGATCACCGACATTCCGCGCATTCAGGTCGACTGCTACGGAGCCACCCGCCGCCAGGCGGCGGATCTGGCCGAGCAGTGCAGGCAGCTCGTGATTGCCTCCCCCGCAACGGGTTTCGACCACACCAGCATCGATCAGTCCTGGACCGAGTCGGCACCGGTTTTCGTGCCCTACGGCGACCCGGCGAGCCAGCGCTGCACGGCGACCTACCGTCTCGCGCTGCGCCGCGTCCGCTGATCCGGTCCGCCGTTCTCAGCCCCTGCCCGGGGCTGCTCTCTCAGCCCGATCACGAAGGGGGCTACCTATGTCTATTGCGACTATTGCCAAGCGGCAGCAGAAGCTCATCCGCAAGGCTCAGGACGCGGCCATTTTCGCCGCTCCCGAATCGGCGGCGGTTGTCGAGGCCATCACCAACGGCGCGTCCGGTGACCTGGTCGCCCTTCCGCCGGCCTGGCGTTCTCTCGGCCACCACACCGAATCCGACGGCATCAACTGGACCCGGGACGTGAATTCCGACGACGTCCGCTCGCACGGTTCCAGCGAGCCGACGCGGCGTGACATCAGCTCCGACGTCACCGGTCTCGTTGTCCTGGCGCAGGAAACCAAGGCGTTGTCCCTGGAGATGTTCCACAACGTCGACCTCAGTGGCGTCACTCCGGATGCGACGACCAAGGAAATTGCGTTCAACCGAAGCCGGACTCCGTCCACCCGGTACTGGCGGCTGCTCGCCGTCGCGAGCGACGGTCAGGGCGCGGACACCATTTATTTCGCGCGTTTTTGTCCGCGAGCGTCCATTACGGACTTCGCCGAGCAGCCGTGGACCAAGGGCGACGAGCTGCGCTACCCGCTGACGTTCACGGCCTATGTGGACGACACGGCGGGATACGCGATGCGGGAGATGTGGGGCGGTCCTGGAATCGCTCCGCTGCTGGCGGACATGGGCTTCGCGACCACGCCGCCCACGCCCTGACAGAAGACCCGGTCGGGGCGTCGGCGTCACGGGTGGTGTCCCCGACGCCCCGACCGCCCATACACCGCAACGACTTTCCGGGAGAACCCATGGAGAACTTTGCCGCGCGCCTCGTCGCGCCGGACGGGCGGGAATTCATCGCCCGCTCGCCCGCGGAATACAACACGCTCCGCTACGGCCAGGGCTACCGGCCCGCCGACGAATCCGCCGCCGACGCACCGGCGAAGCCCGCCAAGCCCGCGAAGACCGCGCCCGCGCCGTCCCCGGATTCCGGCCCGGACAAGACCGCCTGACGACACCGACCAACGACACCACCCAAGGAACACCCATGAAGAAACTCCAAGGCTGGGACGCCTACGTCGCCGAAGCCAAGACCGACAACGACGACCGCTCGATCGAACTGCCCCTCACCCCCGACGAGACGTACATCATCAAGTACCCCACGCGTCGGCAGGGCAAGAAGATCCGCGCCGCCCAGGACACCGGCGACATGGACGCGCTCCTGGTCGCGCTCCTCGGCGACGAAGCGGGCCGCCGCGTCGCCGAAATCTCCGAAGACGCTCCCGCCTACGTGCTCGATCTCTTCCTTATCGACGTGATGCGCAAGTTCGGCTTCATCGAGGACGAGGCCGACGACGAAGACGACGAAACCGCGGTGGCAGAGGGAAAATCCCCGGACCCGGCGGCAAGCACGCCGGAGCATTCGCCGCCGCGCACGAACTCCGACGCCGCATAGAGCTGCTCGACCGCTTCGGCGAGGAGATCGAAGCCGACCTGTTCGAGCGCGGATGGGACCTGCTCGACTACTTCCGGGGCCGCAAGCCGTGGGGGCAGCTCGACCGACTGATTGCCCGGCTGCCACGGCATTCCCACTACAAAGCCGCGATCGACAACGACGAGTCCTTCGCCGAAATCGCCGCCGCACTGCCCAAACCCGACGACGCGCCGGAGCCGCGCGTTCCCCTCACCGGCTACAGCGATGTCGTGGCCCGCCTCGACAACCTGTTCGACGCGGTGAACGCGGTGAACGAAACCCTCGTCGCCGTCCACTCCTCCAAGCGCAGCGCCATGCACCGCCCGAACCGGGCACCCCGACCTGAGACCGCAATTCAGCGCATCGAATCCCGCCAACGGGTGTCGCGCCTCGACGAGATCGTGAATCGGATGACCGGGGGGAGGTGACCCCCGGTGGCCAAAGGCGGATACGAGATCGGCCGCGCCTTCATCGACGTGGTCCCGTCGTTCGACAACACGCAGCGGCGCGTCAACGCATTCGTGTCCCGGATGCGGCCAATCGACATTCCAGCGCGCATCGATGCGAAGGAATTCGGCTCCGACTTGCGTCGCGCGGCAGAACGCGCCGCGAAGGAGACACAGGTTGACCTCGGCAAGCCCACGCTTGATCTGTCCAATGTGGGTAAGCAGCTCTCCGGCGTCGGCAAGGGCCAGAAAGTCGAGCTGCCCACCGACCTGGACACCACGCTCGCCGACGCCAAAGCACGCGAACTGGCGGCCAAGCGGATTTCGCTGCTGGCACAGGTCGATCTCGACCTGGAGAAGGCGCGTGCCCAGCTCGCGGAGTTCGAGAGCCGCACGCCCGAGATGGGCGTGGACATCGATCTCCAGACCGCTGCCGCAGAAGCGCGCATCGCCGCGCTTGAGGCCAAACGCGGCCGAGTGGAGATCCAGGCCGACGCCGACACAGCGGCAGCACAAGCGCAGCTGTCCGCCCTCGACGGCGAGATCTCCAGGCTCAACGGGCACAAAGCCGAAATCAACGTCGAGTCCAGCGAGGCGTCCCGCGCGATCGGCATCATGGCCCTGCTCACCGCGGGCGTCGCGGCAGTCGGCTACGCCGCTCCGGCCGCCGCCGCCGCGCTGGCCACCATCCCCGCAGCGCTCGGCGGGCTCACTCAGGGCGTCGGGGCAGCGCTGCTCGCGTTCAACGGCGTAGGGACAGCCCTCAAGGCTTACCAGGCCGCGGACGACGAGTCTGCGAGCAAGGCGAGCACGAACGCGAAAGCGCGCGTCTCGGCAGCGAACTCCGTCGCGGCGGCGCAGAGCGCTCTCGCGTCGGCCCGCAGCTCGCTCGCGTCAGCGGAAACCGCTGCCGACCACGCCGCCGTCACCGGCGCGGAACAGGTTGCCGCAGCGCGGGAATCCGCCGCTCGTGCGCAAGACTCCCTTGCACGGGCGCAGGAGACGTCGTTGCGTCGCGTGCAGGACGCCGAACGCACGCTGACCGCTGCGCAGGCCAGTGCCCGCGACGCACAGGACGCGCTCAACCAGGCTCGCGAGGACGCCAAGCAGCGCATCGAAGACCTCAAGCTGTCACTCAAAGGCGCTGCGCTGGACGAGGAATCCGCCTCGATCGCCTTGGAGCGGGCGCAGGCGAAGCTCCAGGCGCTGAAGAACGCCGGTCTCGGCCCGTCCTCCTTGGACTATCGCGAGGCGGACATCGCCGCCCGCCAGGCCGCACAGTCTCTCGACGAGGTGCGTCAGCGCTACGCCGACCTTCAGAAGCAGTCCCAGCACGCCGCAGCGACCGGTGTCGAGGGCGACAAGGCGGTCATCGCCGCCCACAAGCAATCCGAGCAGGCAACGGCCCGCGCGCAGGACGCGGAACGGTCCCTGACACAGGCCAGGTCCGACGGAGCGCGCGAAGTCGCGCAGGCCCAGGCCCAGGCCGCAAGCGCGGCCAAAGCTGTATCGCAGGCACAAGAGCATGCCGCGTGGGCCAACCAATCAGCGACGAAGGCAGTAGCCGACGCTCAGCGCGGACTCGCCGACGCACAGCGCAACCTCGCCGCGGCAGCAAAGAAAACCGGTCAGGACGGCTCGTCCGCCATGGACAAGTTCGCCCTGGCGATGTCCAAGCTGAGCCCCGCCGGGCAGTCGTTCGTGTCGTTTCTCCAGAAGGAAGCCAAGCCCGCGCTCCAGGACATGGGCGACGCGGTGCAGACAGCGCTCCTGCCGAAGCTGACCGTGGCGTGGCGCAACCTCCTGGAGCTGACACCGGAGCTGACTGCGGGCCTGACCGACACGGCCAACGTGCTCGGGGACCTCGCGCTGCGCGGCTCGCGGATGATGACGTCCGGGCCGTGGCGGAAAGACTTCGCCACGATCATGCGGGACAACAACCAGGTCATGTACGACCTGGGCGGCGCTGGACTGTCCATTGCGGACGCCTTCCGGTCCATTCTGGTCGCGGGCGGTCCGGTCATGCGGAATTTCGCGCAGCTCGCCGCGACCGGCGCGAGGGCATTTGACGAATTCATCCAGGGCAAGCGGTCCACCGGCGAGCTGTCGCGATTCATGTCGGACGCCGGGGAGAAGCTGAAGGACGTCGGGCGGTTCCTGTTCGACGTGGGCAAGGCGGTCTACGACCTCGCCATTGCGCTCGCTCCGCTCGGCGGGGGCCTGGTCAAGATCGTCGACGAGTTCGCGAAGCTGATCAGTGCCTTCACCGACGCGCACCCGCTGCTGACCAATCTCTTCGCCGGCGCGGGCCTCGCTGCGACGGCGCTCATCCTGCTCGGACGCTCCGTCAGCGGCGTCTTCGGCGCGATCGATTCCGGCAAGACCGGCCTCCAGCGGCTGGGTATCGGGCTGAGGAAGGCTGCCGACGGGACCGGCCGCTGGTCCGGCGTCGCCGAGGCGGCCATCAACCCCACGGGCAAGTTGCGCCAGGCTGCCCAGAGCCTGGCGGACGCCTACAGGGAAGGCGACCGCGCCACGCGTCAGTGGATGAGCACGCAGGCCGCGGCAAACGCGACTCCAGCCGGCGGCGGGAGCAATTCCGGCGCTTCGCTGGTTGCCCAGGCCCGTCAGGTCGACCAGATGCGCAGCCGCATCGCCGAGTTCGCCACCGGTGCCCAGAACATGGCCGTCCGGGTCGGCGCGGCGGCGTCGTCGGCGGCCGACTCGATCCTGACCCGGATCGGCCCGGCGTCCGTCTCGCTCGTGGAGCGCATGGACGACGTCGGCGCGGCTGTCTCGCGCACGACCTCGGCCCTCGGCATCCGGCTCGTCAACGGGCTCGAAGCCGCGCGCAACCCGGCGGATCTGCTCGACCGGGCCATGGCACGGGTCGCGACCGGCATGGAGAGCGCCGGGGCGAAGCTGCGCGGTGCGTTCAACCCGCCGGTGCGCGAAACCGCGGCCGTGCTCGACCAGGGCACCGGTGCCGCCGCCCGCATGGCCGACGCCGTCCGCACGGGGCTGTCGACAGGGGTCACGGTCGCCGGGAACGCGGTCCGCGGCCTCGGCCCCGCAGTCCGGGACGGACTCACTAACGCCGTTAGCGTCGTGTCCGGAGCGACCGCGAATATCGGAACCCGCATCCGCGAGGGACTGTCCACTGCGGTCACCAGCGCCAGCGAATCCGTGCGCAGCGGGATGACCCGTGCGGCCGATGCGTTCGAGGGCGGGCTGAACCGGCTTGCCGGGGCAGCTGGCGGAACCGCGCGCGCCATCGGCAAGGGACTGACGGGAGCGGTTTCGGGTCTGGTCGGCGCGCTCGGCGGCCCGTGGGGGATCGCGATCACCGGTGCCACGCTGCTGCTCGGCGCACTAATCGACAAGCAGCAGGAGGCCGCCCGGAAAGCGGAAGACTACCGGCGTGGCGTCGATTCGCTGACCGAGGCGTACAAGCAGTCGAACGGCATCTTCGACCAGAACATCATCAACACCAACAACAAAGCGCTTGCTGACAAAAACGCCGCCTACAATGCGCGCGTCGCCGGTTCGAGCTTCGAGATGTACGCGGCAGCCGCGAACGGCAACACCACGGCTCTCGGCAAAGTCGCCGAGGCGTCCGACGCCGCGCTCCGTTCGATCGTCCACGGCGCCGGGCTGACCGACCAGCAGGCGGACAAGCTCGCGGCGCTCGGACACGAAGCCCTCAACGCGGGCAAGGACTACGGCTCGCTGGAGACGGACGTCCGCAATTCGACGAAGACGTTCGACGACTGGGGCAACACGGTCTCCGGACTGAACAAGGAACAAACGGCGCAAGTTCGGGCCATCCTCGACGGCGTCGGCGCGGTCGGCGAGCAGATCAGGGCGAATCGCGACGCCCGCGCCGCGTACTTGCTGCTCGAATCAGCTGCCAGCAAAGTGACCACGCAGACCGTGAAGCAGTGGGAGGCGCAGCAGAAACTCCGTGACACCACCAAGGAATTGGCGGAGGCCAGCCTGTCATTGCGCGATGCGCAAGCTGATCTTGAGCAGAGTCAGAAGGCCATCGCTCAGGCGCAGGACGACTACAACGCGGCGGTCAAAGACCACAGCGCCGACAGCAAAGAGGCGCGGGACGCGGCCGACCAGCTGACGAACGCCCGCCGGTCCGAAGAGCACTCGATTCTGTCCCTTTTGGACGCTGCGCAGCGAGAAGCCGAAGCGCGCAACCATGCTCTGCCCGAGCTTGAGCGCGAAGCGAAGTCCACCGAGGCACGGAACAAGGCCCTGCTGGACCTGGTGCGGACGTACAAAGGTCCGTTGCCCGACGCGATCAAGGACAGCATCAAGGGCATGGACCTCGCGTCTGCGTCGGCGGCCGGGTTCACGGCGACGATCGACGACTTCGGCAAGGCGATCGTCCGTTTGCCGGACGGCACCGAAATAAAGATCGACGCGGACGACCGTCCTGCGCGCACGAAGATCGACACGACCGTCATCTACGCCAACGGCCAGAAGGGCACGCTGACCCTGTACGCAGACAGCGACCCGGCGACCGGCGAGACGATCTTCTGGCAGCGCAACGCGGACGGCACCATCGGCAAGGCGCAGCTCGACGCCGTCACCGACCCGGCCACCGGCAAAGTCACGATTTGGAAGGTCAACGCGGACGGCACGAAGGCCGAAACCACCCTCGACGCGTACAAGGACCCGGCGGACGGCAAGGTCCTTGTCTGGAAGGACGCGGCCGACCACACCAAGGGCACCGCAATCCTGGACGCGGACACCCAGCCCGCCAAGGACGCCCTGTCCGCGTACCGGACGTGGATGGAGGACTACCTCTCCGGCATCGGGGTGTTCACGCCGAAACCGTCCACATCGGACCCGAATGCGCCAGGCGCGCCGCCGTTGCCGTTCCACAACGCATCCGGTGCGCTGATGGAGTTCTACGCCGGGGGCGGTTTCCGCCGTGTACAGGCGATGTCGGCCAAGGTCGCCTCGATCGTCCCGCCGAACTCCTGGCGTGTCATCGGCGACCGGCCCGACGGCGACGAGGCGTACATCCCCGTCAACGACTCGCCGCGATCCGTCGCGATCCTGCGCGAAACCGCGCAGAGGATGGGATTCCTGCTCGCCCCGCTGGCGCAGATGGCGCTCGGCGGGGTGCTGGGGTTCGCCAGCGGGGCCGTGACGACCCCGGCCGCGCCCGCCACCGCGGCGAGCCCGGACACGGCGTCGGCGCTGCCGATGTCGGCGGACCAGCTCGCCGCGCTCACGGCCGCAATGGAGGCCGCCACCGAGGAAGCCGCCGTGCTCTCCGCCGGGCTTGCCGCGCTCCAGACCGCAGTGATTGCGTGCACCGCGTCGGCGCTCGTCCCGCTGGTGGGGCAGATCAACGGTGCGGTGAACCCGGCCCTGACCGCGCTCATGGCACTGCATCCGCCGGTGCGGGCCGCGTTCACGGCCACGGCCGCCACGGTCGCCAGCTCGACCGCGAGCATGACCGCGTCCACCGCAGCCTCCGTGGGGCAGATGGGCGGCTACCTGGCCACGCTGCGCACCGGTCTCCAGCAGACCGGGCAGGCGTTCGCCGACACCGCGGGATGGGTCAATTCCTCCTGGTCGGCCATCCGCGCCTACACCCGAGGGCCGGTCGTGGACACCCTCGCCGGCCCGATGAACGCGGGTTTGATTGCGGCCTGGAACTACCTGGACTCATCGTTCGGGCTGAACCATCACCTCCAGCCGGTGCCGATCGCGTTCGCCGAAGGCGGGCCGGTCCGCGGACCCGGGACGGGAACGTCGGACTCGATCCTGACGCGACTGTCCAATGGGGAATACGTCCTGCCCGCCTGGCTGACGAAGCGGATCTACCCGTTCCTGGAGGCGCTGCGCTCCGGGCAGGCCGAAGCGCTCCAGGCCGCCGGGTACGCCCAGGGCGGCATCGTCGCCGACACCGGCTCCGCGCTGAACGCGAAAGTCGCGAAGGCGCAGGCGTTCGCCGCCGCACAACAGGGAAAGCCCTATATCTGGGGAGGCACAGGTCCCGGCGGCTACGACTGCTCCGGCCTGGCGTCGGCGATCACCAACGTGCTTCTCGACGCCCCGACGCCGTACAAGCGCCTCGGCGTCGCAGCGTCGGAACCCTGGCCCGGATTCGTGCGCGGCCTCAGCTCGGCGTGGGCGCTCGGGGCCAGCCCCGTGCACACAGCCGGAACGCTCGGCGGTGTCAACGCCGAGTCGACCGGCACGCACGTGCGGTTCGGCGGCGACGCGCACGGCGCTGACGACCCGCAGTTCACCGTCCAGTCCTCGCTTCCCGTCGTGGGCGGGCAGTTCGTCTCCGGCGGCGGCGCGACCTGGGACCCGGCCGCGTTGGTCGCGTCCGCGTTCGCGGAGACGCTCGGGATGATCCAGGCCCTGCGCGGAAAGTTCCCCGGCAACATCGCCGCGAGCAGCGGTGCCGGGGAAGCCGCCTACGGCGCGGACCGTCTCCAGAAGCTCGCCGTGGAGCGGATCTCGGCGAACACAGTCGGCGGCGGCCCTGCCGTGGCCGCAGCGCAGAACTTCGCCCGCAGCGCGCTGCCGCGGTTCGGGTGGGGGCCGGAGCAGATGGCCCCGCTGATCGCGCTGTGGCAGGGCGAATCCGGCTGGAACTACCTGGCGCGCAACGCCTCCTCAGGCGCGTACGGCATCCCACAGGCATTGCCGCCGGAGAAAATGAGCAGCGTCGCGCCGGACTGGCGCACCAACGCCGCCACCCAGATCCTGTGGGGCCTGGGCTACATCCGGGACCGGCCCGACTACGGCAGTCCCGCAGCCGCTTACGCGCAATGGCTCTCGCGCAGCCCGCACTGGTACGACGACGGCGGATGGCTCCCGCCCGGCTACTCCACTGTGGCCAACCACACGGGCAAACCGGAAGCCGTTTTGACCCAGGACCAGTGGAACTCCCTCACGTCCATGGCCGGGCTCCAGCGCGGCGGGGGCGGGCGGTCGGTCACCGTCAACGCGCGCACCGACGCCAGCCCCGAGCACATCGCCCACGTCATCGACCGCCACCTGTCCATCGGCGCAAGGCTCTAGGGAGGCGCAATGCTCGGCGGTCAGGTGTGGACGCTCGACTGGCTCACCTTCCACCACTCCTACCAGGTTCGCGATCCCCAAGGCGTGCAATGGATTCTGACCAAAGAGGAAGGATTCTGGGGTGCCCCGGGCACCAACGCCGCCCTCTCGCCGCGCCTCAACAAACACGGCATGTTCCGCGGCCCCGGATGGAAAAAGGAGCGCATCGTCTCCTTGACCGGACGGTGCTACCACCCCGACTACGCGGTTCTGCGGCAGGCCGAGGCGAACGTCCTCGGCCTGCTGTCGGACCCCACGACGCCGGGGAAACTCACCTGCTACAGCGAAATCGGCGTCCTGAGCCTGGACGTCTACCTCGACGACGCGATCCTCTGCACCCCGCTGGACATCGTGTCCGAACCCGGCATCGAGTTCTCCCTTCAACTGGTGGCACCCGACCCCCGCAAATACAGCCCGGAAACCCAGACGCAGAACGCCGGCCTTCCGCAGGACACCGGCGACGGGCTCGATTTCAACCAGGTCGTCAGCCCCGACACCAACCCCGGCCTGTTCTTCGGACTCGGCTCCGCGACCACCGGTCTGGCGTTCGGCACGTTCAACGGCTCGGGCTTCATGGTGCTCAACAACCCGGGCACCGCACCGGCCACGCCGGTCTACACCCTCTACGGGCCGCTCACCACGCCCACGCTGACCACGAGCACCGGATATTCGCTGCGGTACAACGGAACGCTCTCGTCCACGGACTGGGTAACCATCGACCCGGCCGCGCCCGCCGTCATCCTCAACGGATCGACCACGCGGCGCGAATTGCTGTACCCGGCCAATTTCGAGGCGTTCAACATCCCGCCGTCCGCCGCGGGAACGCCGGGATCGCTGACCGTCGGCCTGTCCCACTCCGGGACGCCCAACGCTGGCGGGTACGTCACCGCGACCTACCGCGCCAGCTGGTTCTAAAACCACTGCAATGCAAGGAGAAACGCGCAATGGGCGTGTATTCCAACCAGCCCGATCCGCCGTCCTACTACCAGGTCGTGGACACCCACGACTGCGTCCAGTACACCGACCCGGCGCAAGCGGCCTGGTTCATCGACCGCATCAACTTCGCTTTCGGCGGCGACACCGACGCGCGGATCGACGGCACCACCGTCCGCTGGTTCGGCTACTACCAGCTCAACATCGGCGACTGGCTTTTCAACGGGACCACCCCGATGACGGACGAAGTACTGCGCGCATCCCAGTTCCGACCGGTCCTCGACAATTTCCCCACGGCAGGAGCGTAATTCATGGTTTCCCAGGGAGCCGTGGCCCAGAGCGCGTTCGACCCCTGGGCCGTGCAGTCCCGCGTCGGGCTGGCCGATGCACGGCTGGCTCTGGACAGCGTGCTCATGCCGCGACCGAATCTGTCCTATATCGACTATCGCAGCGGCGTCATGGCCTCCGGCGACAGCGGCGCGACCGGAACCCCCACTCACATGGCGATGCGCGTCGCGCCGGTCGCCAACGCCCTGTCGGTCACGGTCGAGATGGGCAACTGCGTCATCAACAGCCCCGGTCAGGGCGCGTACATGTGCGCGCTCGACGGTCAGAAAACGCTGAACCTCGCAGCGGCCAGCTCGACGCAGAACCGGATCGACCTCATCGTGGCCAGGGTCTACGACGACCTGAACACCGCCATCGGAAGCGCCTCAGGCGTCCGGAAATTCACCGTCGAGGTGTGGCAGGGCGACTACTCCTCCGGCACGCCGACCGTGCCGACGCCGACGCCGACCAACGGATGGACTCCGCTCGCGGCGGTCACCGTCGGCAAAAACGCGACATCCCTGACCGCCGCGACCATCCAGGATCTCCGCGGCCCCGGACTGGTGGCGCGGGGCGGGATGCGCGCGCTCTACGGCGACGATGCCAAGACCGCAAGCGCGGCCTTCGCGGAACCCGGGGCCTACCCCGGGGACCAGCGCTGGGTGCACGCACCCGGCTTTCAGCACCAGGTCTACTACGGCGCACAGCAAGGCTGGCGCGGAGCGTTCAACTGTGTCCGCTACTTCGCCGCCGCGCCGCCCGGCGAGTACAGCTTCACCGCCGGATACGGAGTTACCCGGGAGATCTGCCGCGTCACCATCCAGGACCCGGGCGTGCCGTATTTCGTTTTCCCGACAGGAAAAGCGTCCATCACGATGACCGGCGGGTGCGCTGCCGACCTCCGGGTCACCACCGGCTCCATAGACGGCGCGATCATCCAGTGGACCCGGTTCCACACCTACGGCAGCACCGCGGACAAGCTCAACGTCCCCAATGTCGCGCCCACGCACTGGGGGCCGATCACAGGGAACGTCGACATCGTGCTGTCGGTCGGGATGCGCGACAACGTCAACCAGAACTCCGGTTTCGGCTACCGCGGCAACGACGTCGGCGCGAACACGCTGAACTGCCTCGTCTTCCCGGCCACCACACAGCCACCGGCGGTGTAGATGGCGACCTGGCGCGTCCTCATCGCCGACACCGTCACCGGCACGCTCCTGTCCGACGTCACCCCGCGCGACCTGCCCTCGTTCAGTCGCCGCCTCACGGACAAGGGCAGCTGGACCGTCAACGTCCTGCCCGAGGACCGCGCGAACTCGGCCGTAGACCTCCACGCCTATGTGGACGCCGGCCGCTACACCTGGATCGTGCTGGCCGACGACTACATCTGCCAAGCAGGGCCGGTCTTCACCTACCAGTACGACAACAACACCAGAAACCTCTCGGTGTCGGGCACCGGCATCCAGGGGCTGTTCGCCCGGCGGGTCCTGCGCAACCCCGCCGGTCCGGCGAACAACATCGTCCACATCGGCAACGACCTGGTGCTGAACAACTTCACGCTGCGCGGCATCGCCCGCGAGATCGTGAATGCGAACCTCGCACAGGTCGGCTACGGGCTGCCGATCGACGTGCCCGCACCCGAAACCGGCACGAACACGAGGACGTACTTCGGCTACGACCTCGCCACCGTGTGGGACCGGCTCGACGAACTGTCCAAGGTGGACAAAGGACCGGAACTCGATTTCCGGCCCTACATCACCGCGGCGGGCACCAAGATCCGCTGGGAACTGGCCATCGGTTCCCCCACGCTGGGCAACCAGACCTCGACGGGAGTGTGGGACTACGGAGCCGCGCTGGGGCAGATCGACGTGGACGTCAACGGCGCGGCCTCGCCGTGCACCAAAGCATGGGTGAAAGGGTCCGGCACCGAACGGACGATGCTCGCGGGCTACGCCTCGAACGACACCCTCATCTCTCTCGGCTACCCGCCGACCGATTACGTCGACAACGAACACACGTCCGTGGTCATCAAGTCCACATTGGACGCCTACGCCGCCGCCGACCTCGCCCAGTTCAGCGCGCCCGAGGAAGCCTGGAAATGCTCCGTGCGGGTGGACGGCACCACCAGCCGCGGCCGTGCCGTGTCGCCGACGCTGGGCAGCTGGGCTCTCGGCGACGCCCCGGTCTTCGGCGTCTCCGGCCACCCGTGGATCAAAGACGGCCAGTACCGGCGGCGAATCCTCGGATTCAGCAACGAATCCGAAAGCACAGTAGCCCTGGACATCCAAACGACGTTGGCGGTGATCTGATGACCCAGCCGCCGGGAACGGGCTCGCTCGTCGAGCAGCTCGCCGATCTCCGCCGCCAGGTCGCCGAACTCAGCCGGAAAGCGCCGGCCATGCCCGCGTGCCGCGTCGCGCTGTCGGCCAACGTCGGCCTCCCGTCCGGGGACTCGTTCGCGCCAGGCGTGTGGAAGGCATTGGAGGACCCGTTCGGCTGGTTCACCGCGGCGACCCCGAGCTACATCACCGTCGGCCTCGACGGCTACTACCAGCTCACCTACCACAGCAACACCACCGGACTCGCGGCCGGAGCGGTCGCCGCGAGCAAGATCCTCCGGAACGGCGCGGCAATTGCGAGTTCGATTGCCACGGATCTGCGCGTGGTCCCCAGCGGCACCGGCACCGAAGGCACCGTCCAGAACTGCTTCCGGGCACGAATCCAGCTCTCCGCCGGGGACAAGATCTACTGGAACAACTACACGTCCGCCTCCGGTGGAACGCTCGCCGCAATGGGCGTCGCCGTCATCCCCACTGAGATGACCGCACAATTCCTCTCCTCCCGATGAACCTGGCAGACAGCAACCAGCTGACCGACGTCACGACGTGGGTCAATTTCGGCGTCCTCGGCCTGGTGGTCCTCAGCCTGATCACGGGATGGATCTGGACCAAGCCGTCGGTCGACAAGCTGATCGAGGAGCGCGATCGCGCCATCAAGCAACGCGAGAAGGCCGACGCCCAGCGCGACGCCATGGCGCAAGTTCTGCAAGAACGCCTCTTGCCCGTCGTCGGCGACTTCATCACCACGACACGGGCGCTCATGCCTGTCCTGCAACAGCTCCAGGCGCTTCAGCAGATGATCCCCATCCTTCAGGAGCTGATCCGATCCAGCGAGGTTTCGAGTGACCCCAAGGCAAAGCGACGACGCGGCAAACGCACCTCGTGAGTACGCGCCCGAGGAAGTTGAGGCCCTCACGACGAAAGCGGCCGAGCTGCTCGAAGAACTCCACCAGGTCATGACCGAGATGTCGGACCGCCTGCGAAGCCTCGGAGCCGACAACCGATGAGGATGAGGTGGGGGAAAAGCGTGCCCGACAACAACACGGCACCCGAACGTGCCGCCTCCTACGACGCAGAGGTAGCCCGACTCACCGCACGGGCAGACCTGGTGGTCGAGGAACTCGAAGTGGTCGTGAAGCAACTGTCCACCATGCTCAAAAGCGCATACGGGATCAAGGATGACTGAACCGCAGAACCCCGCCATCGCCGCCGCCTCCCGCCTCCAAGAGTCCGTTGTGGACTTAAAGGAGGAGATCAGCGGCCTGCGCACCTACGGCCGACGCAACCGGCACCTCATCGTCGGACTCGCGATTTCCCTTGCATTGGACGTGCTCCTGACCATCGGCGTCATCATCGCCGCCGTCACGGCGAACCGGGCCGGAGACCTCGCCGCCGCCAACCGGCAGACCCAGATCGACACCTGCACCGCCAGCAACGACACCCGCAACGCCAGCCGGAACCTCTGGAACTACGTCCTGGACACCGTCGCCAAATCCCCGGAAAACGCTACCGCAGAACGGAAACAGCACATCGCAGAGTTCCGCACCTACATGCAGACCGCCTATGCGGACCGCGACTGCTCCCAGATCGGGAAGTGAGCCATGGCCCTGATCGTCGACCTCTACCAGAAGTACAACGCCGTCACGCACTGGAACACACTGAAAGCAGCCGTGGACGGCGCATACATCAAGTACTCCGACGGCAACGGCCCCGCCCAGGTCACCGCCGACGCCTACGTCAGCGGATGCAAGAACGCCGGAATCCCCTGGGGCGGCTACCACTTCGCCGAACCCGGCGACCCCGTGCGCCAGGCCGACGTGCTCGTCTCGATGTACCGCCGCTACGGCGGGCAGCTGCTGCCCGCTCTCGATCTGGAATCCGGAGGCATCCCGCTCGCGGCGCGCGCCGGCTTCGCCCGCGCGTTCCTGGAGCGCGTGCACCAGAGCTACTCGCGCGTCGCGCTCTACGCCTCCACGAGCTGGCTCACCGCTCTGCGGCCCGACACCTGGCCCTACGACTGGGACGTCACCTGGGCCGCGGAATACAACGTCAACGACGGCACCCGGCACGCGGTCCGCTACTACGGCGGACGCGTCGACCTCCACCAATACACCAGCAACGGCCGCATCCCGGGCGGCACCGCTGGCTCCGTGGACCTCAGCTACACGGACAACCTCCCCGCGCTCCAGCTCTCCTCCGGCCCACCGCCGACCGCCACCGCCCGCCTCATCGACGACGAGGAGACCCACATGAAGCTCGACCCCGGCACCCGCCGGTCAGTCTCGTTCGACATCCCGGCCGGAGCCAAGACGATCCGCATCAACTGCCCGATGGACTACATGATCGTCCACGGAATCTGGCAGGCCGGAGACGGACTGCCGAAGGGCACCGACTTCGACTACAAATGGAGCTACGAGCAGGATTACCGGGTTGACCGGCTCCGCCCGTGGAAGATCGCCGTCGCACCCGACGCGACCAACGGCAGCCTCATCTACAGCTACGCCGCGGACCACCCCGAGCGCAGCGCCAGCCTGAGCGTCCGGTGAACCCCATGCAGTACGCCAAAGCCGCCGCCGCAGTCCTCGCCGCCGGAGCATCCGCCGCGCTCGCTGCCCTCACCGGCGACCAGACGATCAGCCCCCTGGAATGGGTGAACATCCTGATCGCGATCGCCACGGCCGCGGCCGTGTTCACCGCGCCGAACGTCCCCGGCGCATCCGTCACCAAAGCCGCCCTCGCCGCGATCATGACCGGCCTCACCGCCGCCGCAAACATCGTCGCCGCGGACAGCTCCACCAGCTGGTGGCAGCTCCTCTCCGCGTTCGGCGGAGCCGTCCTCGTGTACGCGGTCCGCAACACCCCCGAACGCGGTCTCACGACCGCCTGACCTGTGGTCCCCGCTTCAGCGGGGGTGGATCGTCCCGATACAGAGCGAGCCGTATTCCCCACAACTGTGGGGCAGGAGGCCCCCGGCACTTCGGTGCCGGGGGCCTCCTTTTTGTGCGCTTGCGGCCCGCTGGACCGCTCGTGACGCCTTTCGCCGTACTCACGAGGCTTCGCCCGGCGGAGGCCCACCGCTGGATTCCTCCGCCGGACCGATCTCCGGGGCTCGCAGGGGCCGGGCCATCTCGAAGAATCGTCCGAGCATCACCGGGTCCCAGTTCAGGAACTTCCGGACTGCGTGAAACCGGTTCACGCACTCAGTCCACTTCTCGTGGTGGTCCAGCGTGAGGACAACGTCCGGAGAGCGGCCTGCCTCGCGGGCCACGTACTCGTCGTAGGACAGTGTCCCGAGCCGGGCGCAGCGGGCGAAGTCGTACACAGCCTCGTCCCAGCGGAAGGCCCCGCCCTCGCGGACTTCGAGGTGGAGCCACATCAGGTGATCCGGGAAGCCGATCTCGTAGGTTCGCTCCAGGATCATGACCCAGGTCTCGCGGACGCACGGGAGATTCAAGGGAGTGCGCACGGCCAGCTCCCTGCGCAACTCGATCGAGTTGTCCTTCAGGAACCGCGCCGCCGAAGGCACCAGGACGATAGGGGTTGGGTTCGCCAAGATTCCGCTCCGAGCATCCGGGACGGTGCGAAGCCGCGCGCATGCGGCTCCGCACCGGCTATCGATCAGGAACGGTCGTCCATGACGCCCTCGGCCCAGTCCCTGTAGGCGGAAACGTCGGTGAAAGCGGTGTTCGACTGCCCCGGCACAGGGCTTCCCCCGCGCGAGTCGATCCCGGTCACCCACGGCCTGCCGTGCCAGTCGTAAAAGATCGCCGGGCCGCCCGCGTCGCCGTAGGCGGGGCCGATCGCCGCACCGGTGTTGTTCTTGTGGTTCGTGCAGTACTCGCCGTCGCTGATCCCCGCGTCCGTGCATTCGGACTTCGGCAGCACGGTCAGGTCCAACTGCTGGAGCTTCGTCGGTAGCTTGTCACGGTCGGGATGCGCGGTGGGCACGGTGGCACCCCAGCTGTACGTCCGCTGCACGCTGCCCGGTGCCGGCGACCACCACGCCATCCGCACGATCGGAGCCTTCAGTGGCCGGTCGACGTGAATCATGACGACGTCGCCGACCTTCCGGGGAGGCTTGACCTCGCCGGTCCAGTGCGGATTGATGAAGAGTCCGTCGACGTTCGCCGTGGCACCGCCGACGGTGCGGTCGAGCCCCACCCGGACATGAAATCGCTTGTCCTTGACCGGGATCTCACCCGGGATGCCGAGATCCACGACGCATTGCGCGGCGCTGAGAATCCATTGGCGTCCCACCACGACCGATCCGCACGTCAACGCGTCCCGCAGGCCCTCGTGCTCGGCGTCGAACAGGAACGCCCCGACGAACTTGACCGAGGCCGGTGCGGGCTCGCCGCCGATGAGCCGCGCACTGGGACCGGGGCTCCCGTCGGACTCGGACGCCGAAGCGGTGGAGGTGAGTACCGCGGTCGCCACGATGGCGGCAACGCCGATTGCTGCGATCTTTCTAGAACGCATGTTTTCCCTTCTCTTCGTGTACACGAACCGCATCCGGTCGGGAGTGACCGGAGCGGGGACCAAGGACACGCCTGGCTGATCGCGTGCGCGGCGTCGGACTGGAGCCTGTCCCGGCGCAGCTTCCGGCTGACGTGATGCGGGCGAGTCGGCGCGCCGATGCGGCGCATCCAGGAAGTGACGGTGCAAGCAGGAGCGCGTACCTTCTCGCCGCACTCGCTCGCCGTAAAACCATGCGCATACCATTCGAGCGCTTCCCACGCCGCGAACCTGTTCGGACGCCGAGGAATGAACAGCCCTTCCATGCAGTCACCCGGTCCCTCAACCCAATCTGCATCTGCGGAAAGGCCCTCGTCCAGCGCCTGCCCGGCGATCACGTCTCCGATTGTTTCCAACCGCCAAGATGCCGTCATGTTGCCCCACCGGGAATCGAACCCGGACCGATAGGATTGTGTCCCTCGCGCTTCCAGTTACACCATGGGGCATCACTCGGGAGGTTGTCCCGTATCCCGAGCTTTCGCCATGCGGCTATGTTTCCCGCTAGGCTCGGACGGCAAGCCATTATGACGGGACATCGGCCCGAGGGAACCCAGCCCTGTTGCCGCACAGCTACAAAACCTATTGCGGAAGCAATGGGTTTGCCTCCAGCAGTTTTAGCAGCTGCTCCCGGTTCCACCCGCACAGTTCGGCTATCTGGTCCTGCGCCGGCCGGGGAAGACGCAGACGGCCGTTCATGTTCGGGGGAAGGTTTCTCAACCAGGCTTCCGCCCAGGACGCTAGCGGATTTCCGCTCTGGGCCAGCTTATGCAAGTCCACTGTCACCGTGTCCTCGGGCCGCACTCCGGTGGCTTCTTCGAGTGCGCGATCGAGCAAGGCTCCGGGAGACAGGCCATATGTAATGCAGTAATGGACGAAGCGAGCGACGGGCATTGCCGTCATGGCGCGCTCGTGCCATGAGATGGTATTTAGCGCCTGCCCGGTCGCGTGCGCCATGTCCTCCAGGCGGATATTTTTGCTTTTTCGCGCCGTGCGCAGCCAGGTACCGAGAATCGTGGTGAACTCGTCCTCGACCTTGGTGGTGAAAGCTGGCTCGCCGTACGGTTTCGACCCAGCAACTTCGCCTGCGGATTCGGCGAGCGCACGCAGCGTCTTCGCGCTCTCCTCAATGGTGGCCATTCGATACGTGATTCTCCCTGGTTGTCAGTCGATCCGGGGACTCCGGATCGCCTTCCGGCCACTGCCGTGCCGTCGCTCCGGGCACACGGTGGCGAGCACTGTCCCGTCCCCGCCGTTCCGGCGGCCCGCCGATCGTTTTGTCTTGAACCGTGAAGGTATTTCCCAGTTCGCCCAACCTTCGGAATTGGACGGTGTCGTCCGCGTTCATCTTCTGCCATATCGCGTAAGCCTCATCGCGCCAATGCTTGGCGTCATTGCGCATTGCGCGGGCCCGCTTTTCCGTGCGGCGCGCGATGAACCACGCCCCGCCGAGGGACAGCGCGGTCGAGATGATGGGTAGAAGCAAGATCGCCGCCGACGCGGCGAGGGCATGGTAGTCAACGTCGTTCGTCATGTCGCCCTACGCACGGTGTTTCGCGCCGGGTGCATCGTAGAGGCGATATTGGGCATACTGCCGTGCCGCGTCAGTAAGACTCGGCTGCCGACTCTTGAGTATCCACCGCCCCAGCAGCGCAACGGCGAACGCGTCCAGCGAGGTCGCGCTGGCATACGCCCACGCCGGCACTGCCGACACGATGCTCTCGGCTTCTTCCGGCGTGTATCCCGCCTCCACGAGCCGCACGGCGATAATAGCGGCGTCGACCCATGCGGGCGAACGAGCCGCCCACGTCCACCCCACGATCCTGGGAAACCCGTTGCGGTCAATCAGAATGTTGGACTCTGACACGTCCCCGTGCGCGATGCCGGTTCCAGCGGACAACACGTCGCAGACGTAAAGCTCCATGTCGACGGACTGCGCAATATTCTCGCGATCCCACGCCGTCAGCCTGTGCATATGATTCGTGGACAGGGTTCGCCACGACGACTCGATCGACCAGCGGGCACCCAGCGAATCAAAGTACAAGCTGCCCTTCACCTCGGGCACGGCCAGATCGGCGAGCAGTTTCACCACCGTGCGCACGTCGCCCGAACCGGGCTGAAGACGCGCACACCGCCCGGGAACAAACTCGTACCCGGTGATCGCCCAGTTCATGTTCTGCCTGAGCCACAGCACACGCGGGGCCGTGCCGGGAAGAAATTTGTTCAGCCGCTGCTCCTCGGCCCGCGCCGTAGTCTGGCTGTGCTCGTCCTGGCTGACCGCCTTCACGAAGACAGCTCCGTGCTTGGTGTGCACAACACCGGAGAAGTCCGCGGTGCCAGGACAGTCCTGCACCTCTTCGACTTTCGCGCCGAGCTGCTGTTCCACGCCGTCATGAACTTCCAACGTGAGGTCGTCCCACCGTTTTTTGCCCACGCGCCAACCTCTCCCCACTGCGATGTGCATCGGTTTCCGTCCCTCCCATAGCTGTCGAAACGTCGCGCCGAACTTCAGGAAGATCCGGAGCTGAAAATCAGGGCCTGCCCCAGCCCCTCGGGGGAGAGACGGCCGCCGCGCCGGGCCGGGGCAGGCATGGAGGTGCGGCGAGCAACATGCGGGAAGCTCAAGCCGCACCAAAGTCACGAGGAGACCTACCGCGCTTGCTGCGCAGCTTCGTTCCGCGGCTGCGTGCCCTCCACCGCGGGGATCACCACCGTGTCCGCCGTGGCTCGCTCCGACGCTTCCTTTTCGGCCAGCCGTTGGAACTCGGCCAACCGCGCTCGCTCGATCTCGGCAAGCACCTCGTGGTCCAGCCGCGATTGGAGCGCGCCCACAGTGAGGCGTCCACGCGGAGGAGGAATCGGCCGCATCGCGCGCCGCAGCCACGCCACCACCGCGACAATGACCACCAGCAGGCAGCACACAACGACGACGCCTGGATGGCCCGCTCGAATCGGTTCCAAAGGAGCGGCGAGCTGGTGAAGCTCGGAGAATGCCATGAATGGTCCGCTGACGTCGGTCATGCGGTGAACCCCTCTATCTGGACGGCCGCTGGACAACTCATGTGCGCGATGCGGATCGCTGCGCTAAGTCGGTGACGACCTCTATCCGGCTGGTCGTCGGCCCCGTGATCAGCTCACCGGACATGCCGACGACGATTGCCGCTGGCCGTGCGGCACAGAAGTGACATTGCGGTGCCACTCAGTGCCATTTGATGCCATAGGTCGCGTTGACCCTCCACTGAACGGCCCGCGAACCCTTACTGTGGGAAAGGACGGAGGGACGACAGATGGCGCACTTGCCGGGCGAGACCGGCATACCGTCGGGCTCGACCTCTCCCGCCTGCCGCCGATATCCCCGAACTGCCGTCCGCGCCGCACGGCAACGCCTTCGGGGTAGCGGATGGGGACGCGGGCGATTCCAGACGGAGAGGCGGTGGGATCTGGATCAGGCACCGGGCTTGGGCGATTTACGCCACGTGACGAGGAGCTTCTTGACCTCCTCGGTGACAGGCAGTTCGCCGTCAAGTGGTGCCCAGAGATAGGCATCGTGCTCGGTCAGCGCGATCCGTTCGGTGCGGTCGACTGTCACGAGGAACGTGAACTGTCGGCTTCGACGGCCGCTGCTGCTGTCGTAGTCGAAGCTGCCGATGTAGTCCACGATGTCGACCAGAGTCAGTCCGGTCTCTTCGGAGAGTTCGCGTGCAGTGGCGGCGTCAAGGGTTTCCTCACTCTCGACGTTGCCGCTGGGCAACTCATAAATTCCGCCCATGAAGTCGTCCGGACGACGCTTGAGCAGCAGCACGGCGTCGTCCTGGACGACGACAGCTCCGACGACCAGTTTTTGCACGCCGTCTTCGGCGGCTTGGTGGGTTAGCCGCCCGAGAACAGAATCAGTGATCATGGTGTCCTAGCCTAGGATTTCGTTGTGGTGCTCGATGACTTTGCGGAACCCGGAAATGTACGACTCGACCAGCGGCAGGTCTTCGGCACGGTGCCAAACCGGCAGTTTCAAGGTGTGGTGCCACACTTGTTCCGCGACTGGGAACTGACCGGATCGGTAGGAGACCTTCCCCGGGTTCGGGTAGTGCGGAAGCACCGGACTCGGGTTTTGGAACAACGGCAGGCGGTTGAGCGGACACGTGGAGCCGGGGCGGTCTACCTCGCGCAGACCTTCGGCGTGCAAGGCCCCGTGGAAGCGGTCGATGGGCAGGTTGCTGAGTTCTTCGGGAATGTAGATCAACGGGAGCCCGTACCACGCTGACTGCGTCCTGTCAGCCAGCTTGGGGACAGAGATGCCAGGAAGGGAGCCGAGCTGATCGCAGAGGTACGTCGCGATCTCGGCTCGCCCGGCCAGGTATTCGTCAAGGTGGTCGAGCTGTTCTAGCGCGATCGCCGCGGCCAAAGGGTGGATGCGGAACTTCAGTCCCATTCCGCTTACCCCATAAGGATAGACAGGATCGCCAGCGGGGATCTCGTTGCGGCAGCGCTTGTTGTAGTGCCCGTGCAGAAGCACCTGGTGGTAGACCGCATCATCGTCGGTGAGCACGAACCCGCCCTCACCCGCTGACAGCGGCTTCGGCCCGTTCATCGAGAACGCCCCCGCCATGCCGAACCCGCCGATTCGGCGGCCGTCGAACTCCGCGCCGTGCGCGTGCGATCCGTCTTCCAGCAGTGCGAGGCCGTGTCGGGTTGCAACTTCGCGCAGTCCACCGACGTCGGCGGGGATTCCCCACAAGTGGGTAGCCATGATCGCTGTCGTTTTGTCGGTGATGCGGGCTTCCACATCGGAAACCGAGATGTTGCCGGTCTCGTCGCTGTCAGCAAGCACTGGGACCGCACCGAGGTGCAGTAACGGAGTCGCGGTTGCCAGGAACGTGTAAGCAGGAACGATTACCTCATCGCCCGGCCCGATGCCGGCGCTGACGTACGCGGAGTGAACCGCCGCAGTACCCGAGCTGGTGAGCACGGCGTGGCGAACACCGAAGTACTCCTGTAGGCGGTCCTCCAGTTCGGCGACCACGCCGGATCGGTCGTAAATGGACACGGAGGCGGCCAGTTGTCGGCCCACAGCGGTGACCGTCGCCTGGGTGATCGGAGGCCAGCTGAAATGAGCCTCCGTGCTGCGAAGTATCGGTGTGCCGCCGTTGACGGCCAGGGCGCTCATGCCAGCGCCATCGGTGTGACTGCGGCGTGTGTGCGCGCTGACTGGTAGCAGGCGTGTATGAACCGCAAGTGCGAGATGTGGTCGGCCGGCCTGCTCGGATTCGGCCGCTCTCCTTTGATGACATGGGAAAAGTGGTTGATCTGACTGACGCTAGCCGCAGGCCAAGCCTGTTCGCGGACGAGCGATTCGACGATCTCGCCGTCGCTGGTGAGCCGACTGATCCGCCCACGCTCCAAGCTGACGATGCCTTTGCTTCCAGTGACTCGGATTCGCTCGGTTTTCGGGCCGATCGCGCGCGACAGCAACATCGACCCGTACAACCCGCTGTCGTATCCGATCTGTACGAGCGCAGTGTCCTCAGCGTCGTAGTCGAGGTCGGGGCGTGCGGCGACCGATACGTCAGCCATCACGCGGTCGGGCAGTCCGAAGTACCAAAGCAGCATGTCCACCATGTGGTAGCCCATGTCGATCAGGCAGCCGCCTCCGGCGCGGTCCGAGTGCCCGCGCCATCCCTCCGACGGGTCCGCGATGTGCAGTGTGTAGGCCGCGTCCATCACGAACGGCTGGCCGATCTGGTCCACAAGCTGGAGGAAGCTCGTGTAGATCGGGTTGAACCGACGTTGCATCGTCACCATCAAGTGAATTCCAGCCTGCTCGACTTGATCAGTCAGCCACTCGGCCTGCTCAAGAGAAGTAGCGAACGGCTTCTCTTTCAGCACATGCACGCCGTGCTTGGCCGACATCTCGATGAGCCGAGCGCCGGCATCGTGCGGCACGCAGATCACCACGAAGTCCAGGTTCTCGCCAGCGAGCATCAGTCCGGCGTCGGCATACCAAGGCACTTCAAGCGCGCGACCTTGCTCCTCAGCGATCTGCGGATCTTCGTCGCACACGGCAGTCAACTCGACGCTGTCCGCGGCACGCAGGCCCGGAATGTGGTCCTCCAATGCCTGCTTGCCCAGGCCGATCACGCCCGCGCGCAGCGTCCTTCCCCCACGGCTACCTGTGTCTGGTCTGATCACCGCAACCTCCCTGTCGCCATCTCCGGGTTCAGCGCTCCGTTACCGGACCCGGTTCGCGTTCCTCAGGACTGAGCACCAAAGGTGGCTTAGGCTGTCGAGGTTCGGCAGGGACCAAGCTCCCGCGGTGCAGCTCCTAACGAAACCGCAGGTCAAGGCCGCATACCACCCCGCCAGACCATGATCTTGCCGTGCATCTTCTCCCTGTTCAACGGGGAGAAACGCCCCTATGCTGGCGGGAGCGTATGTTCCCCACACGCTTTGAGAAGGGGAGGCCCGTCCATGCCGTCAGCGACGCGCAGCGTGCGGAGCGAGCAGCGAGCATTGTCCGCGCGGCTCCGCGCAGACTCCAAGACGTGGGCAGAGATCGCGCAGGTGTTCGCCGAGCGCTACCGCGTCAACATGCGCACTGCTCTTCGTCTCGTTCGAGGATGGAGTCAGCGAGAGGCCGCGAACCAGTGGAATTCGCGCTGGCCGGCCGATGCGAAGACGGACAAGGTCTTCTCGTACTGGGAACTCTGGCCCTTGCCGACCGGTCATGCGCCGCCTTTGGACGCTCTCTGCCGACTCGCCGAACTGTACGAATGCAGTGTCGCCGATCTCCTCGCGGACGTGGCGGATCACCGCCCCGCAGACGCGGTGCACCAGCGTCAGCAGCAGTTGGCGGTGCTCGAACGCCCAGCTGCGTCACTGGATAACTTCGTTGAGCGTCTTCAGTCATCCGACGTTCACGAGGTCGCCGAGATCGCCGCAAGTTGGGCAAAAGCCAATGGTAGCGAGGTCAGTCGACGTTCGTTGCTGGTCAAGCTTAGTGCGGCATTGTCTCTCGCCGCGGCGAGCCCTTCCCTAGCGGAGGAGTCGGATCACGCGGTCACGGCTCCGATTCCCGAGGGAGGCACGTTCTCGGGAATTTGGCACAGCAGGTACATCTATCCGAGTTCCGGGCGAGGAAAGACTTTTACCGGAGAACATTACGTCGTTTTGCGCCAGCAAGGGCAGAGACTGATCGGGCAAAGTTTGCCGCATTCTACAGGCTCGCGGCTGAGGCTAGAACTCGCGCTGGATGCAGCTGTCGCGACTGGCACTTGGAGGGAGCAGACTTCCCGGACCGGCTACTACCAGGGAGCGGTCTACCATGGCACTCTTCAAATGGTCGTGGACCCGGCGGGCCGAAGAATGCGGGGAATGTGGCTCGGATTCGGCCGTGACTTCACCATCAACTCTGGCGAGTGGCATCTCACTTGGCAGGAGGCGGGGGCATCCAAGCAGGCTCAGCGGCTCTACCACGAGAAGGTCTGATTCAGCACAATACTGCAATGATCGTCGTAGGGGCAGGAAAGTCGCCAGCTGCGATACGTTCGAACAGTCCGTGCATCATCTTGGCCTCGTAGACCCAGTCGAGCGTGATCCCGTGGCGGGTCTCGAATTCGGCGATGAACGCGTCGAGGTTTGCAGTGCGCTTGGCGTAGCCGCCGAAATGAAACCGCGTATCCACGGAGAAGTTGGGGTTGCCGACATAGCCGGCCTCCGCGTGGAATCGTCTAACTTCGCCTTCCAGGAAGCCGCCTCCTTTCAGGACGCTAAACCCAATCGCACGCTGCCCTGACTGAAGCTTGGTTGAGATTCCGGCAAGGGTGCAACCTGTTCCGCAGGCGCAACAAATGACACTGAACGGCACGTCGATCTCGTCCATCATCTCGGCGCATCCGTGTACCGCTAGATCATTGCTGCCACCTTCGGGAAGGATGTAGCACCGACCGAACTGCCCAATCAGACGATCAAGGACGTCTTCTTCGGACTTGCGTCGGTACGTCGCCCGATCAAGGTAGGTCAACCTCATGCCGTGATCTACCGCGTAGGCCAAGGATTCATTGAGCGGCGCGTGCTCTTCTCCTCGAACGACACCAACGGTGTGAAACCCGAAGTACTGGCCGGCCGCCGCTGTTGCGCGCAGGTGATTCGAGTACGCCCCGCCGAAGGTCAGGATCGTCTGATGTCCTTGCCGTCGCGCCGCCTCAAGGTTGTACTTGAGCTTCCGCCACTTGTTGCCAGGGAGGCCAGGGTGAATGAGATCGTCGCGCTTCAAGAGCACACGAACACCGGACGATTCCAAACGAGGGTCGTTCAGCTCAATGAGCGGCGACGGTATGCGCACCGAGAAGTCAGCGGCAGCGAGACTATCCTCCACCTTCGCAGCCCCTTTCGTGCCGAGTCGGGCAGGTTCCGAGCGGCTGAAACGATCACCGCAGGAGTGGGCCGGGTCGGACTTGAACCGACGGCCAAAGGATTATGAGTCCTCTGCTCTAACCAGCTGAGCTACCGGCCCGATGAGGCGTGCCCCGCCAGCCGCGGATGCACGCCTCAACCCGATTCAAGCTATCACCTTGCAGGACGCGGCCGGGGAGGCTGACCAGCAGTTCACCGCCGCTTCCCCTCCCCCTTCGATGAACCCGCGACCACCAGATGAGAGGCCGTCCCGCCCTTGCCGACAACCGGCGAAGGAGGCGGGCCAAGGTGCGGCCAACCCCAGTGGTCACACCCGCTGGATCGACCAGGGGAATCACGGCGGGTCGAGGCATCGAGCGCCGCTGGGCGGGCCTGGCGTGCATGAGGGGGAGGGTGCACACCAGGCCCGCGGGGAGCATCGTACGGCTCACGTTTCGGTAGTCCCGTCGACAGATAATCGAACATTTGTTCTACTGTGAGCATGGTTGAGTCCAAACTGCCCGACTGGGTCCAGGTCTACAACCCGCCGCTGAAGGTGTGGGTCAAGACAGGCCGGATGCTTCCGTACGACCGCGAACCCACGGACGCGCGAGGAACCGGCTTGGTGGTCGCGGGGGAAGCGCCCGGCTGGATGTACCAGAAGTTCCCCCGGGCAGACGGCGGCTTCCTGGCGCTGGTCGCGGTGCAGTTCGACGTCCGCATCGGCGGCAAGTGGTCTGACCAGATCGGCGATCCGCTACAGCTCACCCTCAAGGAACAGCTTGTGCCGACACAGTGGGTACGACTGTGGACCTGGGCCGAGGTCCGGCGACATGGGCGCGACGCTGGACCCCGGCGGTTCGGCTGAACAGTCCTCGCGACCTCCCGGGGGCGGCAGCCTCGGAGTTGAACGCTCCACACCAACCCGACGTCAAACATCCCTGACTACCGGTCAGTCCCAGCCCGAACGTGAACCCGGAGCCGACCCATGAATAGCCGCTCCGACCGGGACAGGTAGCAGTCCAGATCATCCAGGTTGCGACCCGCCCACGGGTCCATGCCCAGCGTGAGCATGATGACGCCTTGGTCCTCGGCCGCCGCAATCCACTCGCTGGTCGTCGGGTGCGACAGATTGGCCTCCCCGGAGTAATCGATGTGAACGCCGTAGCCGTCCAGCACAGCCCGCGCGATCACCGTCGGCACGATCGGCGGTGCCCCGGGGTGGTCCGCGATGGACACGAGACCCAGGACCTCAGCGACGAGCGGCATAGCTTCGGTAATAGCGCTGCTGTTCGGGAAGACCAACAAGTGTCCAATGTCGCGGCCGTTGATCGGATGCTCCCCGATCCACCCAGTCAGGTTCAGTCCACGAGGATCAGTCGATGGGCCGACAGTCAAAAACATAGGAGTAGTCCTTCCGGGCAGGCGGATTCACCCGGTCTGATCCACGACCGGGCTGCGTAGCGCAGACCCCCGCCTGCACGGGGACAACGGATCGAGCGCGATTCAAACTCTAACGCTTCCGACCGATGCGAAACGCCTTGGGACGACCAATCAGCCCATGTGCCTTGCGCCGTGCTCTCGGGCTCTGGGGACTTCCGCCGCGCCGCTCCGGGGTCTCCCCGCTCTCGCAAGGAGGCCCCCGGCGTGGGAAAGGTCGTGGGAAGAGATCGGCGAAAGTTGCGACTTCGGCTCGTCGATGTGCAACCGATCGCGACCTCTTGACACTGGAAACGACCAGGTGAGAGCCTTCTTTGGCTAAAACACCAGGTCAGCACGCAGCGGCACGTTTAAGGCATCTTTCCAGCCTTGACAACCACCCTCAGACCGTCATCACAATCAAGCTTCGGGGTGCCCCACGCAACCAAGGGCGCAATGTCGCCGCCAGGCGACGAGCCGTCAGGGAATCATCAACGCAGGTGCCCCGAACGCCCCATGCGCTTCAGCGACACGAGCCTCCCGAGTACCCTCCGCCTGCCGCAACGCAGTAACCCGAGGCGGAACCCGATCCAAATGCCACTCCGCCAACACCAACGCGACCTTGGCCTGCATCTCAGTCCGCAACCGCAAGAACGAATCCGCCGGATCCGCCCCCACCTCGCCGAGCAGCAACCACCAAGCCCAAGCAGCAGCCCCGGCATTGGCAATAAAGTCCGGAATCACCGCCACCCCACGCGCAGACAACGCCGCCTCAGCCTCAGGCGTAGTAGCAGCGTTAGCCGCTTCAACAACCACCTTGGCCTTCACGAGATTCTCATTATCCACCCGCAACGCATAAGAAATAGCCGCAGGCACAAAGATATCTGCGTCAACAGACACGACAGCCTCACGAGGCAACAACTGAACCCCGTCAGGCAACCGCCCCCGGTCAACCTCCCCGAACCGGTCCCGCAACTCCAGCAACGCAGGCACGTCCAACCCTTCCGGGTCGTACAACGTCCCGGCAGCATCCGCGACAGCGACGACCTTCATCCCCGCTTCATGCAGGTACCAAGCCGCACCGCCTCCCATAGTCCCGATCCCCTGAATGGCGACAGAAGTCTCGGCAACCCCCCACCCCCAAGTATTAGCCGCCCCAAGACAAGCCTGCGCGACCCCGTACCCGCCAATCACATCCCCCAGCAACTGCCCGCCGGGAACCGGCGCATTGAGCCCGGCCTGAACCCGCCGAAGCGTCCGAGCCGGATCAGCCGACCGGCGGATCGCCGCGTGGTACGACTGCTCCAACCCGAGCGTCGCGAAAACCTCGTCGATGAGGTGCTGCGGCACCCCCAGGTCCTCCGCGGTCACCCAGCTGGCGTCCAGCCACGGCCGCAGGAACTCGCAGAAGCGGGTGAGGACGCCGGTCGCGCGCGGGTCCTTCGGGTCGAAGTCGATGCCGCCCTTCGCGCCGCCGACCGGGAGGTTGAACGCGGCCGTCTTGTTCGCCATGCCGCGCGCGAGGTCGGCCACCTCGTCGACCGTGCAGCCGGCGCGCATCCGCGTGCCGCCCGTGGCGACGCCGGAAACCAGGCTGTGCACGACCAGGTAGCCGCGCGCGCCCGTGACCGGGTCCGTCCACGTGAGCTTCATCAGCGGTTCGGCGATCCGCGTGTCCATCGAGCCACTCACCTCCTCGGGTCCGCCGGCGGCGCGGTTCACCGCCTGCTTCCGAGGGTGCTGCCCGATCGGGGCCCGCGTCCATTTACCGAATGTGCACGAAGTTGTTTAGGGTTCGTACATGGAGCTTTCGTTGCACCGCTTGAGGATGCTCCGCGAACTGCGTCGCAGGGGCACGGTCACCGCGGCTGCCGCAGCGTTGCATTACACCGCTTCGGCGGTGTCGCAGCAACTCGCGCAGCTGGAACGCGACGTCGGCGCGAAGCTGTTCGAACGGCTCGGCCGCCGGGTCCAGCTGACTGAACTCGGCATTCTGCTCACCGAGCACGCCGAGGAGATCCTGGGGTCGGTCGAGCGCGCGACGCTCGCGCTGGAGGAAGCGCAGGGCTCGATGTCCGCACGGCTGACCGCGGGCGTGTGGGCGTCCGTAGCCTCGGGTTTGCTGCCGACCGCGCTCACCGCGTTGGCGGCCGATTACCCGGGAATCCAAGTGCGGACGAAGGAACTCGCCCCGGAGGCGACCGCCGACGCGGTGCGGGACGGCACGCTGGACCTGTCGTTCGTCATCGACTACTCCGATGCCCCGATGGAGTGGAGCGACGGCTTGGAGCGCGCGGTAGTCGCGGTGGAACGGCTGCACGCGGCGGTCCCGGCAGGCGCGCTGCCGTCCGCCACGGTGCCGCTCGACGCGCTGGCGGAGCACCCGTGGATCCTGGCGAGCCCTAAGTCCCATTTCGGCCGCGCGGTCCGCATTGCCTGCCAGCGGCACGGTTTCCAGCCGAAAATCAATCACGAGGTCGAGGAACAGTCGACCGCGATGGCGATGGTCGGCGCCGGTCTGGGGGTCACCCTGGTGTCCGATCTGGGCCTGCGGCTGCTGCGCCCGCCGGGGATCGACGTGGTCGCGCTGGCCCCGCCGTTGTTGCGGACCGTGTCGATCGCCTATCGCCGCACGGAGATCCGGCGTCCGGCGTTGCACCTGGTGGTCGCGGCGGTGCAGGACGCCGCGGCCGAGTTGGGGCTGGGCACGGAACCCGCCTTGCCGTGAGCCGGGGCGCCCCGGATTCGGCGTGGCGCTGATGTCCGATTTCGGCCTGCGCCCGCAGGGAATCGATGTGGTCGCGCTGGGCTCCGCCGTCACATCTGGTGGTTGCCGCGGTGCGGGATCCCGCGGCTGAGTTGGGACCTGGGCATGGAATCCGTCTTGCCGTGAGCGGGGCGGCCCGGATTCGGCGTCCGGCGTTGTATCTCGCAGCCGCCGCGGTGCGGGATGCCGCGGCCGAACCGGGCCCGGGCTCCGAACCCGCCTTGCCGGTGCGGCCGGGGTGCCCCGGATGGAGCAGTGCGCACGAGTCTGATCTTTCCGGTGAACTCCCAGGTCAACACAGATTACGAGATGCTTATCGATCGCTTCCCCGACTTCGCGGCCCTGTTTTTGTCAGACCTCGCGTGTAGCGTCGCGGAGCGACGAGGTCCGGCCCCGCGGACCTCCTGATCCGGACGGCGACAGATGACTGCAGTGCACGATTTTCCGGACAGATCCGGGAGCGCGGCGAACCTGACCGCGCGGGTGCTTGCCGACCGCGCGGAGGGGGAGCAGTACGTCGCTTCGGTGTGTTTCAAGCACGGCCCGCCGAGACTGCTCGGGGTGGAACTCGAGTTCACCGTGCACCACACCGGCGACCCGGTCCGCCCCCTCGACCCCGATGTCCTTGCCACGGCGCTCGGCCCGCACACCCCGCGGACGCTGCGCCCCGACAGCCCCGCGATCCCGCTCCCGGCCGGTGCGCCGGTGAGCCTGGAACCCGGGTGCCAGGTGGAGATCTCCGCTCCGCCGCAGGCCTCGCTGCGTGATCTGCACGCGGCTGTGGAGGCCGATCTCGCTCATCTCACCGGTCTTCTCGCCCGCCACGGCCTCGAACTCGGCGCCGCGGGCATCGACGAGCACCGGCCGCCCCGGCGCATTCTGCGCACGCCCCGTTACGCCGCCATGGAACGCCGGTTCGCCCCGATCGGGGCGGGCGGCATCACCATGATGTGCAGCACCGCGGGCCTGCAGATCTGCGTGGACGCGGGCGAAACCCACGAGGTCGCCGCGCGCTGGGCGGCCGCGCACGCGATGGGTCCGCCGCTGCTGGCGCTGTTCGCGAATTCCCGCGTGCACGCCGGAGCGGACACCGGATTCGCCTCGGCGCGCTGGCTCGCGGTGCTGGAAACCGAACCAGTCCGGAGCCAGTCGCCCGAACCCGGCACGGACCCGGCCCGCGAATGGGCCCGGCGGATGATGGACACGCCGCTGATGGTGTTCCCGCGCGGAGAACGGCCGTGGGACGCGCCCGACGGGCTCACCTTCGCCGAGTGGATCAGCGGCCGGGGCGCGGCCACCGTGCTGCGCCGCCCGACGGTCGCGGACCTCGACTACCACCTCACCACGATGTTCACCCCGGTGCGGCCGCAGGGCTACCTCGAGCTGAGGTACCTGGACGGGCAGCCGCCGGGGGAATGGCTGCCGCCGGTAGCGCTGGTCACCGCGCTGCTGGCGAATCAGTCCACAGTGGACAAGGTGCGGGAGGTGTGCGCGCCCGCGGCGGGCCGGTGGGTCGACGCCGCGCGGCGCGGAATGGCCGACGCGCAACTGGCGGCGGTCGCCAGGGAGCTGGTGGAGCTGGGCATCGACGGGCTTCCGGCCACCGGGCTTCCCGAGGGCGCCGTCGACGGGCTGGCCGCCGGGCTGCGCGCCCGGGCCGCCGGAGTGCCGCGCCAGGACCGATGAGCAGGACCGAGATCACCGCCGGGCCGCGCGCCCGGCACACCCCGGACTCGAGGAGTCAGGAGCGATGAGCACCATCCCCGAACAGAACCCGTTGCTGGAGCTGAGCCCGCAAGACCTGCGGGCGCACACGGCCGCCGCCCTCACCCGGGCGCGCGAGCGCAGCGTGGCCCTCACCGACGCGGTCGACGACGAGGACCTCGTGCGGCAGCATTCGAAGCTGATGTCGCCGCTGGTGTGGGACCTCGCGCACATCGGCAGCCAGGAGGAGCTGTGGCTGGTCCGCGACGTCGGCGGCCGGGAGCCGCTGCGCCCGGACATCGACGACCTCTACGACGCCTTCCAGCACGCCCGCGCGGACCGCCCGGCGCTGCCGCTGCTCGGCCCGGCCGAGGCCCGCGCTTACGTGAAGGAAGTTCGCGACAAGGCGTTCGACGTCTTGGAAACCGCGCCGCTGGACGGACGGCGGCTCACCGAGAGCGCGTTCGCTTTCGGCATGATCACCCAGCACGAGCAGCAGCACGACGAGACCATGCTGGCCACCCACCAGCTGCGCAAGGGCGAACCGGTCCTGCACGCCCCGGAGCCGCCGCCCGCGCCGGCCCGCAAGCTGCCCGCCGAGGTGCTGGTGCCCGGCGGCCGCTTCACCATGGGCACCACCGCCGAACCGTGGGCGCTGGACAACGAACGCCCGGCGCACGAGATCGACGTGCCCGCCTTCGTCCTCGACACCGCTCCGGTCACCTGCGGCGCGTACGTCGAGTTCCTGGAATCCGGCGGCTACGACCAGCGGCGGTTCTGGAGCGAGCCCGGCTGGGCGTACCTGCGCGAGCACGACATCACCGCGCCCCGGTTCTGGCGCCGCGAACCGGACGGCTGGTGGCGCACCCGCTTCGGCGTGCACGAGCGGGTCCCGGAGAACGAACCGGTCGTGCACGTTTCGTATTACGAGGCCGAGGCGTACGCGCGCTGGGCGGGCAAGCGGCTGCCGACCGAGGCGGAATGGGAGAAGGCCGCCCGGCACGACCCGGCGAGCGGGCGGTCGCGGCGATTCCCGTGGGGCGACGAGGAACCGACCGCCGAGCACGCCAACCTCGGGCAGCGCCACCTGCGCGCGGCCGAGGCGGGCGCGTACCCGGCCGGCGCGTCGCCGCTGGGCGTGCACCAGCTGATCGGCGACGTCTGGGAGTGGACGAGCACGGATTTCCACGGCTACCGGGGCTTCTCGGCGTTCCCGTACCGGGAGTACTCGGAGGTCTTCTTCGGACCGGAGCACAAGATCCTGCGCGGCGGGTCGTTCGGCACCGACGCGGCGGCGATCCGGGGCACGTTCCGCAACTGGGACTACCCGATCCGGCGGCAGATCTTCTCCGGCTTCCGGTGCGCGCGCGACCCGCGCCCGGGCGAGGCGGGCTAGCCGGATGTGCCGTCATCTCGCCTATCTCGGCGCGCCGGTGTCCCCGGCGGAGCTGATGTTCGCCGCGCCGCACGCGCTGCTCGTGCAGTCGTACGCGCCGCTCGACATGCGCGGCGGCGGTTCGGTGAACGCCGACGGCTTCGGCCTCGGCTGGTACCCGGAACCGGGCGCGCCGCCGCAGCGGTACCGCCGCCGCGAGCCGTTGTGGACCGACCAGACGCTGCCCGCGCTGGCCGCTTCGGTGCGCACTCGCGCGTTCGTCGCGGCGGTGCGCAACGGCACCACCGGAATGCCGGTCACCGAAGCGGCCGCCGCGCCGTTCCTGGAGGACCGCTGGCTGTTCAGCCACAACGGCGTGGTCCGCGGCTGGCCCGGCTCGATGCGCGGGCTCGCCGGACGGCTGGACGTCACGGAGCTGTTCACGCTCGAAGCGCCGACGGATTCCGCGCTGCTGTGGGCATTGCTGCGGGCTCGGCTGCGCGCGGGGGAAGAGCCGCTCGAAGCGGTGACCGCCCTCGTGCGCGAGGTCGAGGCGGTCGCCCCCGGCTCCCGGCTGAACCTTCTCCTCACCGACGGCGAACTGCTCGTCGGCACCGCCTGGACGCACGCGTTGTCCGTGCGCCGCACGGAAACCGGCGTGGTGCTGGCGTCGGAGCCGTGCGATCCGGACCCGGCCTGGACCGCCGTGCCCGACCACCACGCCGTGCGCGTCACCGCGGCCGGCGTCGACATCCTTCCCCTGACCCTGGAACGGAGCACCGCCCGATGACCGAAGCGGATCTGGAGAGCCATCGCCGGGACGTGGCCGCCGAACTGCGCGCGGACGTGCGCGAGGGGCTCACGGCCGACCAGAAGTGGTTGCCGCCCAAGTGGTTCTACGACGCCGAAGGCAGCAAGCTGTTCGAGAAGATCACCGCGCTGCCGGAGTACTACCCGACCCGCAGCGAGCGCGAGGTGCTCGCGCAGCGGGCGGCTGAGGTCGCCGAACGCACCGGCGCGCACACGCTCGTCGAGCTGGGCTCGGGGTCGAGCGAGAAGACCCGGCTGCTGCTGGACGCGCTCACCGCGCACGGCACGCTGGAAGCGTTCGTGCCGATGGACGTGTCGGAATCCGCGCTCGCCGAGGCCGCCGCGGCGATCACGGCGGACTATCCGAAGCTCGAGGTGCGCGGGGTGGTCGGCGACTTCACCCAGCACCTGCGGCTGCTGCCCGGCACCGCGCCGCGGGTCGTGGCCTTCCTGGGCGGCACGATCGGCAATTTCCTGCCCGGCGAACGCGCCGAGTTCCTGAGCTCGGTGCGGGACGTGCTCGGCGAAGGGGAGTGGCTGCTGCTCGGCACCGACCTGGTGAAGGACCGGGAAACGCTGGAGCGGGCCTACGACGACGCGGCCGGCGTCACCGCGGCCTTCAACCGCAACGTGCTGCGCGTGATCAACACCGAACTGGGCGCGGACTTCGACCCGGACGAGTTCGACCACGTCGCGCACTGGAACGCCGAGCACGAGTGGATCGAAATGCGCCTGCGCGCCCGGAGCCGGACGGAGGTGCGCATCCCCGGCGCGGACCTGGTCGTGCCCTTCGCCGAGGGCGAGCACATCCGCACCGAGGTGTCGGCGAAGTTCCGGCGCGGCGGCGTCGAGGCGGAACTGAACGCCGCCGGGTTCGCGCTGGAACAATGGTGGACAGACTCACAGCAGCGGTTCGGGGTGAGTTTGGCAAGATCAGTGCGTGCGTAACCCTGTCGCGGCGCTCGCCCGCAAGCTCGGCACCCAGCCCAGGCTGATGGGCGCGTCGCGCGCCATCATCGCGACCGACCGGCAGCTGCACCGGTGGTTCGGCGGCCGGATCAGCCTGGTCGGCCTGGCCGGCCTGCCGTCCCTGCGGCTCACCACCACCGGAAGGCGCAGCGGCCTGCCGAGGAGCACGAACTTGCTGTACTACCCGCACGGCAGCGAGTTCGTGCTCACCGGCTCCAACTGGGGCCGCCCGCAGAACCCGGCGTGGACGCACAACCTCCGCGAGAACCCGAAGGCGACGGTCGCGCTGCGCGGCCGGGAGATCGAGGTCAAGGCGCGGGAGCTGGAAGGCGCGGAGTACGACCGGATGTGGGCGGAACTGCTCGAATTCTGGCCGGGCTACCAGATGGAACGGGACGAGGCGCGGCGGGACTTCCCGGTGTTCGTGCTGTCCCGCTGCTGAGCGTTCCCGGGGCACGTCGGCTGGACGCTTCCCGCTCGCGCGGCCTGTTCTCCAGCCGGGGCGCGGAGCCGCTCGGGCTCAGCTGTCGGTGTGCGGGCGCGGCCCGGTCCAGCCCGTCGTCGAGGACCGCCCCTGAGCGCGCGTTGTCGCTCGTCCGAACCCGCACATCCTCCTTTTGGCCGGTGCCCGGCTTGGCCGGATTATGCCAGTCTCGGTGACGCCCCGTAATCAGGCGGGTGCGCAAACAGGGGAGATTCCACGTGCGCGGATCGAGAAGAGCACGAACCGGAGCACTGGTCGCGGCGATCGCGACCGCGCTGACCGGGCTGGCGGGCACTGCCGTCGCGGCGCCAGCAGGCCCGGCGGCGCAGGCCCGACCGGCCAAACCCGCGGAGATCGCGCGCACCGCGCCGGTCAAGTGGGAGGACTGCACCAAAGAACAGCTGCGCGGCGTCCCGGAAGACCAAGTGAAGCTGTACAGCTGCTCGCTCTACCGCGTGCCGATCGACCACGACGACGCGTCGCTCGGCAGTATCGACATCGCGCTGATGAAGCGCGCCGCCAAGATTCCCGGGCAGCGGATCGGGTCGCTGTTCCTCAACCCGGGCGGCCCGGGCGGGTCCGGCCTGCGGATGCCGATCTCCGGCGACCGCACCTTCCGTCCGCAGGTGATGGACCGCTTCGACCTCGTCGGGTTCGACCCGCGCGGCGTCGGCGCCAGCAACCCGCTGCGCTGCTTCACCACGGCCGAGGACGCCCAGGACGTCCAGGGCGAGCTGCTGCCGGTTCCGTTGTCGCGCAAGGAAATCTCGAGCACCCTCGCCGGGTATCGCGACTACGGCCAGTTCTGCCGCCGCAACGCGGGTACGCTGCTGGACCACATGTCCACCCGCGACGTCGTGCGCGACCTCGACCAGCTGCGCGCCGCGGTCGGCGACCAGCAGCTGACCTACACCGGCTTCTCCTACGGCACCCTCGTCGGGTCCACCTACGCCGCGATGTTCCCGAAGCAGACGCGGGCGATCGTGATCGACGGGAACGTCGACCCGCAGCTGCGCACCAACGACGGCGTCACCTACGACCTGGCGCGGGCGCAGGGCTTCGAGATCGCGCTCGACGGCTTCCTCGAGCGCTGTGCTCAGGCCGGTGACAAGTGCGCGTTCAGCGCGGGCGACCCGCGGGCGAAGTTCGACGAGCTGCGCGAGCACGTGCGCACCGACCCGATCACGCTGCCCGGCGGCCAGAAAGTGGACCTGGGCACGCTGATCAGCGCGGCGTCGAGCGCGATGTATTCGCCGGACGCGTTCGGCGAGCTGGCCGAGGGCTTGCAGCAGGCGTACTCGGTGCTGCACCCGTCGCTGCAGGCCCAGTCCGCACGGAAGGGCACTCTGTCCGCGGGCCGCGGCGGTCTGCTCGACCTCGCCCCGGACAGCCCGTACACCGGCAACGACTCGTACTTCGCGGTGAACTGCGCGGACAAGCCGATGCGGATCAAGCAGGAGCAGGTGCCGGGCATCGCGGGCAAGGCGGACCGGGAATCGCCGACGTTCGGCCGCTACCAGGTGTTCTCCGACATCGCCGCCTGCCCGGTCTGGCCGGCCGCGAAGACGTCCGACCCGTACCGCGGGCCGTGGCGCGCGAACACCGCGACGCCGGTCCTGGTGGTCAGCAACCTCTACGACCCGGCCACGCGGTACCGGTTCGGCCAGCGGATGGCCGAGGAGCTGGGCAACTCCCGGCTGCTGTCGGTCGATTCGTTCGGCCACTGCATCCTCGGCCGCGCGCGGGGTGTCGACGACGCGACCGCCGCTTACCTGATCGACCTGAAGGTTCCCGCCGACGGCCAGGTGTTCCAGCCGGACCGGCAGCCCTTCACGACGCCCGCGAACGGCTGATCGGTTGATCTATCGGTGGATCTTGCGCCGGAACCGGGCATAACGGCACAACCCTCTTGTCAGCGGTCGGCGGATCGGTGAAAGTGTCCGCCAGAAGTTCACCTGAGGGGAGTTGACGTGCGGCGCTGGGCGGGTGGGTTCGGCGCGGCCAGGTGGACGGCGGTCCTCGTCGGGACCGCGGTGCTCTCCGGCTGCTCCGGCTCGCCCGCCCAGCCCGGTCCGGTCGCGGTTTCGCGCTCGGCCTGCGGCGACGGCTGGACCGCGCCGCCGGCCGGGCCGCAGACTCTCCAGGTCCGCAACGACGCCGCTGTCACGATGGAAATCGACCTCGTCGACCCGGCCACCGGCACGGTCTTCGGGGAGCTGGAAGGCGTCGGCCCGGGCACGACGCGCGCGCTGCCGGTGAACTTCGCCAACGGCGCGTACGCCCTGCGCTGCGCACCCGAGGACGGCACGCCGTTCGTCGGCCCGACGGTCCAGGTCACCGGCGGCGCGGCCCGTCCGGGACCGGCGGTGCTCCCGGTGACCAACGCCGATCTGCTCGGGCCGCTCAAGCAGTACCACGGGTACGTCGCCGACGGCCTCGGCACGCTCACCGGCCAGACCGCCGCGCTGGCGCAAGCCGTCCGGTCGGGGAATCGCGGTGCGGCGCGACAAGCCTGGCTCACCGCGCACCTGACCTATGAACGGCTCGGCGCCGCCTACAACGCCTTCGGCGATTCGGACGGGGCGATCAACGGCACCACCGCCGGGCTGCCCGGCGGAGCCGCCGATCCGGGCTTCACCGGGTTCCACCGGCTCGAGAACGGCTTGTGGCACAACGAAGCGATGCCCGCGTTGAGCCCGGTCGCCGATCATCTCGACCAAGCGGTCCAGAAGCTGCGCACGTCGTTCGCCGACGCCCAGATCGACCAGAACGACCTCGGCCTGCGCGCGCACGAGATCATGGAGAACACCCTCCAGTTCGAGCTGACCGGCCGCACCGACTACGGCAGCGGCTCGAACCTCGCGACCGCGGGCGCGAACCTCACCGGCACCCGCGCGGTCCTCGACGTGCTGCGTCCGCTCCTGACCACCCGGTTCCCCGGCCTGAAGGACCTCGACGCCTGGATCGCCCGCACCGATCGCGATCTGCGGGCCGTCGCTGGCAAACCGCTGTCCGCCCTGGACCGGAAGCAGCGGCAGCGGATCGACGCCGACGTCTCCGAGCTGACCGAACGCCTGGCCCCGGTCGCGGCGATCGCCGAGCCGAGGAGGACCTCGTGACCCTGGGGCGGCGCGCGTTCCTGCGCGGAGCGGCCGCCGCTGGAGCGGGCGCGGGCCTGGTCGGCCTGTCCGGAAGCGCGACGGCGGCCGGGGGAGCGGTGCCGTTCCACGGTCCCCGGCAGACGGCCGTGCTGGCGGAACCCGCGAGACATTCGATCGTCGCCGCGTTCGACGTCGTCGCCGAGAACCGCACCGAACTCACCGCGCTGCTCAAGGAACTCACCGACCGCGCGCGGTTCCTCACCAGCGGCGGCGCGCCCGCGTCGGTCGGGATCACCGGACCGCCGGCGGATTCCGGCGTCCTCGGCCCGGAAGTCCCGAAAGGACAGTTGTCGGTGCTCGTCGGCGCCGGTGCGTCGCTGTTCGACGACCGGTACGGGCTGGCCGCGCGCAAACCGCCGAAGCTCAAGCAGATGCCGATGTTCCCCGACGACGCGCTCGATCCGCAGTGGTGCCACGGAGATCTGAGCCTCGTGCTCAACGCCGCCGAACCGGACACCGTGCTGCACGCGTTGCGCGACATCGCCCGCGCGACTCGCGGCGGCATGCAGCTGCGCTGGAAGATCGACGGGTTCAGCTCGCCGCCGCGTCCGGCCGGGACGCCGCGCAACCTGCTCGGCTTCAAGGACGGCACCGCCAATCCCGCACCGTCCGAAGCGGACAGTCTGGTGTGGACGGACGACGGCGGCAGCTACCAGGTCGTCCGGCTGATCCGCATGCTGGTCGAATTCTGGGACCGGGTGTCGCTGTCGGAGCAGGAGAACATGATCGGCCGCCGCCGCGACACCGGCGCGCCGCTCGACGGCGCGGCCGAGCAGGACGCGCCGCGCTACGCCGAGGACCCGATCGGCACCGTCATCCCGCTGACCAGCCACATCCGGCTCGCGAACCCGCGCACCCCGCAGACCGACGGGCAGCGGATCCTGCGCCGCGCGGTCAACTACGACCGCGGCGTGGACTCCAACGGCAACCTTGACATGGGCCTCGTTTTCACCTGTTACCAGCGCGATCTCGAGCAGCAGTTCGAGGCCGTGCAGAAGCGGCTCGCCGGGGAGCCGCTCACCGACTACGTCTCGCCGTTCGGGGGCGGGTATTTCCACCTGTTCCCGGGCGTGACGGATCCGGCCGACCACTACGGCCGGGCAGTGCTGGGCTGAGCGGAAGGAGTTCTGCAGTGAAGCGGACCAGGAAGCGGGCCACCGCGGCGGCCGCGCTGGCGGCGACCGCGGCGCTGGCCGCGGCGTGCGCGAGCAGCGCGGCGTCGACCTCGGCGCCGGCGCACGCGATCGCCGCCGAGACGTTCACGACGTCGACGCCGATCAAGAACGTCGTGGTGATCTTCGGCGAGAACATCTCCTTCGACCACTATTTCGGCACGTATCCGAACGCCACCAACGAAAACGGCACCCCGTTCCACGCCGCGCCCGGCACGCCGAAGGTCAACGGCCTCACGCCGGACCTGCTGCAGCGAAACCCGAACGCCTACAACCCGAAGCGCCTCAGTCCGGACCAGGCGCTCACCTGCGACCAGGCGCACGACTACAAGAAGGAACAGGCCGCGTTCAACGGCGGCAAGATGGACAAGTTCGTCGAGTACACCGAGAAGGACAAGTGCACCGGGCAGCCGGTGCTGTTCGGCGAGCCTGGCCTGGTGATGAACTACTTCGACGGCAACACCGTCACCGCGATGTGGAACTACGCCCAGCACTACGCGCTGAACGACAACTCCTTCAACACCGTCTTCGGCCCGTCCAGCCCCGGCGCGATCAACCTCGTCTCCGGCCAGACGCACGGCCTGCAGCCGGTCGATTCGGTCACCGGCGAGCCGAAGGTCGACCCGCACACCGCGGCCTCGCCGGATTCGCACGGCGTCGGCACCATGATCACCGACCCCGACCCGGCGTTCGACGACTGCTCGGACAAGAACCACACCGCGAAGGACAACCTCGGCGCGTTCCAGGGCCGCAACGTCGGCGACCTGCTGAACGCGCGCGGCGTCACCTGGGGCTGGTTCGAGGGCGGCTTCCGGCCCACCGGCGAGGCGAACGGATACGCCGTCTGCGGGACGAAACACCCGAACGTGGGCGGCCAGGCGTCCGTCGACTACAGCCCGCACCACGAACCGTTCCAGTACTACCAGTCGACCGCGAACCGCAAGCACCTTCCGCCGTCCTCGCTGCACGCAGTGGGCCAGCACGATCAGGCGAACCACCAGTACGACGTCCGCGACTTCAACGACGCACTCGCCGCGGGCACCATGCCCGCCGTGAGCTTCCTGAAGGCCCCGGAGTACCAGGACGGGCACGCGGGCTACTCGGATCCGTTGGACGAACAGGCTTTCGTGGCCGACGAGATCAACCGGATCCAGGCGTCGCCGCAGTGGAAGAACACCGCGATCGTGCTGGCGTACGACGATTCGGACGGCTGGTACGACCACGTCGCGCCCAAGATCCTCAACGGCTCGCACGATTCGGCCCAGGACGCGTCGGTGTGCACGTCGAAGCCGGTGAAGCTGGGCGGCTTCGCGGATCGGTGCGGCTACGGCCCGCGGCTGCCGCTGCTGGTGATTTCGCCGTACAGCAAGGTGAATCACGTCGACCACACGATGACGGACCAGACGTCGGTGCTGCGGTTCATCGAGGACAACTGGCACCTGGGCCGCATCGGCGGCGGCTCGTTCGACGCGATGGCGGCGCCGTTGACGGGGATGTTCGACTTCTCGCATCCGAAGGCGAAACCGCTGAAGCTGGACCCGAAAACGGGCGCGGTGGCGGGCTAGCCGCGCAGGAATTCGTCGAGCAGATCGCCGAACCGGTCCGGTTGTTCGAGGTTGACCGGGTGCCCGGCACCCGGCACGCGGACCCAGCGCGTGCCGGGTGCTTCGCGGTCGAGCAGTTCGGCGGTCCGCACGATGTCGGAGGAGTCGAGTTCTCCGGTGAGCACGAGCGTGCGGGCGCGGATCTCGGCCACCCGGTCGACCGCGCGGAGTTCCTCGGCGGGCACCGGCGCGGAGTGCTCGCGCGCGATGTTCTCCCACACCATCGAGCGGCACGCCTCCCGTACCGCCGGATCGACCTCGTCCGCGCTCCGGTGCGGGCCGTCGACCCACGACCGGAGCAGGCATTCGACCACCTGCTCGCGGCTGGTCGCCGAGGCCATCTCCCGCTCGAGGCCGAGGATGTAGGGATCGCGGAACTCCATCCCGCTGAGCCCGGGGGAGGCGAGGACCAGCGCGCCGACGCGGTCCGGATGCGCGAGCGCGAAGTCCGCGAACACCCGGCTGCCGAACGAACAGCCGACCAGCACCGCCTGGTCGATGTCGAGGGCGTCGAGCAGCTTTCGGGTGTCTTCGTGGTGGGAGAACGCGGTTTGCGGAAGCCGGGCCGAACCGCCGTGCCCGCGCCCGTCGTACCGGATCACGCGATACCGGTCGGCGAACCGCGCGAACTGCGGGTCCCACATCGCGCGGGTCATCGCGCCCGCGTGCAGGAACACCACCGGGCGGCCGGAACCCCGTTCCTCGTAAGCGAGTTCGCCGTCGCCGAGCGCCACCGTGCCGACCGTCATCGTCGCCCCTCCGAAAGTCCCGCCTTCGAGCGTAGCGGCCGGGGCTGACCGCACCGGACTGTTTTCCGGACCCCTGAAACGCCGGAAGCCCGCCCCCGGGAAACGGGAACGGGCTTCCGGAACGGATCAGGCCGTCAGGACTGCGTCATCTTCCGCAGCACGTACTGCAGGATGCCGCCGTTGCGGTAGTAGTCCGCCTCGCCCGGGGTGTCGATGCGGACGACCGCGTCGAACTCGACCTTCGAGCCGTCCTCCTTGGTGGCCGTCACGTGGACCGTCCGCGGCGTCTCGCCGTCGTTCAGCTTCGTGATGCCCTCGATGTCGAACGTCTCGGTGCCGTCCAGCTTCAGCGACGACGCCGACTCGCCCGCCGGGAACTGCAGCGGGATGACGCCCATGCCGATCAGGTTGGAGCGGTGGATGCGCTCGAACGACTCGGTGATGACCGCGCGCACGCCCAGCAGGCTGGTGCCCTTCGCCGCCCAGTCGCGCGAGGAACCGGAGCCGTACTCCTTGCCGCCCAGCACGACCAGCGGGGTGCCCGCCGCCGCGTAGTTCTGGGCCGCGTCGTAGATGAACGCCTGCGGGGCCCCCTCGACGGTGAAGTCGCGGGTGTAGCCGCCCTGCACGTCGTCCAGCAGCTGGTTGCGCAGCCGGATGTTCGCGAAGGTGCCGCGGATCATGACCTCGTGGTTGCCGCGGCGCGAGCCGTAGGAGTTGAAGTCCTTGCGCTCGATGCCGTGCTCGACCAGGTACTGCGCGGCCGGGGTGCCCGCCTTGATGGCGCCGGCGGGGGAGATGTGGTCGGTGGTGACCGAGTCGCCCAGCTTCGCCAGCACGCGGGCGCCCGAGATGTCCCGCACCGGAGCCGGTTCGGCGGCCATGCCGTCGAAGTACGGGGGCTTCCGGACGTAGGTGGACTCGGCGTCCCACTCGAAGGTCTTGCCCTCCGGGGTGGGCAGCGACTTCCAGCGCTCGCCGCCGTCGAAGACGTCGGCGTAGTCCTTGGTGAACATCTCCTGCGTGATCGCGTAGTCGATGGTCTCCTGGATCTCCTGCGCGGACGGCCAGATGTCCTTCAGGAACACGTCGTTGCCGTCAGTGTCCTGGCCCAGCGGCTGCGTCGCGAAGTCGAAGTCCATCGTCCCGGCCAGCGCGTAGGCGATGACCAGCGGCGGGGACGCCAGGTAGTTCATCTTGACGTCCGGGTTGATCCGGCCCTCGAAGTTCCGGTTGCCCGAGAGCACCGAGACCGCGGTGAGGTCGTTCTCCTGGATCGCGGCGGAGATCTCGTCCGACAGCGGGCCCGAGTTGCCGATGCAGGTGGTGCAGCCGTAGCCGACCAGGTGGTAGCCCAGCTTCTCCAGGTAGGGCCAGAGGTTGGCCTTGGTGTAGTAGTCGGTGACGACCTGCGAGCCCGGCGCCATCGACGTCTTGACCCACGGCTTGACCGACAGGCCCTTGTCGACCGCGTTGCGCGCGAGCAGCGCCGCGCCCAGCATGACCGACGGGTTGGAGGTGTTGGTGCACGAGGTGATCGAGGCGATCACCACGGCGCCGTGGTCGAGGATGAAGTCGCCGCGGTCGGCGGTCGACACCTTGACCGGTTTGGTCGGGCGCCCGGTGGCCCCGTTCGCCGCGGACTGCACCGGCACGGCGGTCTCGTCCTTGAACGACAGCGCGGCCGGGTCGGAGGCCGGGAAGGTCTCCTCGACGGTCTCGTCGACGTTGGTGTGCGGGGTGGGCTGCTCGTCCTCGGCGTAGTCGTGCACCGACTTGCGGAAGGAGGACTTGGCGTCGGTCAGCTCGATGCGGTCCTGCGGGCGCTTCGGGCCGGCGATCGACGGGACGACCGTCGACAGGTCCAGCTCGAGGTACTCCGAGTACTGCGCCTCGTGCGCCGGGTCGTGCCAGAGGCCCTGCTCCTTGGCGTACGCCTCGACCAGCGCGACCTGCTCGGCCGAGCGGCCGGTGAGCTTGAGGTAGCGGACGGTCTCGTCGTCGATCGGGAAGATCGCCGCGGTGGAGCCGAACTCCGGGCTCATGTTGCCGATGGTGGCGCGGTTGGCCAGCGGCACCTGGGCGACGCTCTCGCCGTAGAACTCGACGAACTTGCCGACCACGCCGTGGCGGCGCAGCATCTCGGTGATCGTGAGCACGACGTCGGTCGCGGTGACGCCCGCCGGGATCTCGCCGGTCAGCTTGAAGCCGACGACGCGCGGGATCAGCATCGACACCGGCTGGCCCAGCATGGCCGCCTCGGCCTCGATGCCGCCGACGCCCCAGCCCAGCACGCCGAGGCCGTTGACCATGGTGGTGTGCGAGTCGGTGCCGACGCAGGAGTCGGGGTACGCCTGGCCGCCCCGGGCCATGACCGTGCGGGCCAGGTGCTCGATGTTGACCTGGTGCACGATGCCGGTGCCCGGCGGGACGACCTTGAACTCGTCGAAGGCGCCCTGGCCCCAGCGCAGGAACTGGTAGCGCTCGCGGTTGCGCTCGTACTCGATCTCCACGTTGCGCTCGAAGGCGTCCGCGCGGCCGAACACGTCGATGATCACCGAGTGGTCGATGACCATCTCGGCGGGGGCGAGCGGGTTGACCTTGTCCGGGTCGCCGCCGAGGGCGGTCACGGCCTCGCGCATGGTGGCCAGGTCGACCACGCAGGGCACGCCGGTGAAGTCCTGCATGATCACCCGGGCGGGCGTGAACTGGATCTCGATCGACGGGTCCGCGTTCGGATCCCAGCCGCCGAGCGCGCGGATGTGGTCGGCGGTGATGTTCGCGCCGTCCTCGGTGCGCAGCAGGTTCTCGAGGAGGATCTTCAGGCTGTAGGGCAGCCGGGCGGCGCCTTCGACCTTGTCCAGGCGGAAGATCTCGTACGAGTTCTCTTCCACCTGCAAGGTGTCCTTGGCGCCGAAGCTGTCCTTGCTAGGTGCAGTCACGTCTAACTCCAGTGGCATGGATTCCACGCCGCCGCCGGCGTGTCCTCCCGGGTCAGTTCGGTGTCGTTTCCGGGTCGTCGGGTCGACCCAGGCGAGTCTTGCGCACCCCCACCGTAAGACCGGAACCGGGAGGGCACACCTCGTCCGTCGTTCCAAACAGTACGCGTGTCCTGTATTTCGTTCAAGACGACACGCGGAGTGACCTACGCCATGCGGACACGCTCCTCCGGCAGGTCCCCCGAACAGGGGAAATGATCTCCGCGGTGTGTAAGTTCTCCCTGTTGCTTGTGATAGTGGTGTGACTGCAGTGGTACGCGGTGTGTCCGTGCTTGTCCGAAACGGCGCGCGGGCGGCCGGCGAGCGGAGGTGGCGGGGCGTGATGGCCAGGCGGGGACGGTCCGGGACGGCGGGTGCGCCGATGCACGGCGCCGGAGCCCGGCGCGGCCTGACGATTGCGGCGGTCACCCTGGTCGCGCTGCTCGGCGCGACGAGCACGGGGCTCGCGGTGCCCCCTCCGCCGCCGAACCCGAGCGATTCGTCGATCACCGACGCCAAGGGCGACGCCAACGCTAAAGCGGGCGAGGTCGGGCGGCTTACCAACCAGCTCGCCCAGGCCGAGCAGAGGCTGAGCTCGCTGCAGGACGACGTCGAGCTGAAGCAGGAACAGGCCATGAAGGCCCTGGTCGACCTGCAGACCGCGCAGGACGAGGCCACCCAGGCGCAGAACGACGCGAAGTCCGCGCGCCAGGAGGCGGACGCTGCGGTCGGCGCGATCGAGAAGGCCCGCGCGGACGCGAAGAAGTTCGCCGCCGCGAGCTTCGAGCAGGGCAGCACGATCGGGTCGGTCTCGGCGTACCTCACCTCGGACAGCCCGAAGGACCTGCTCGCCCGCGCCCAGCTGCTCAACGCCATCGGCGGCTCGCGGCTCAACGCGATGGACCGGCTCCAGCAGGCCCAGACCGAGAAGGCCAACAAGGACTCCGCCGCGCGCAAGGCGCTGGAGCTCGCGCAGCAGAAGCAGGACGCGGCCACCCGGGCGAAGGGCACCGCGGACTCCGCGCAGTCCGCCGCCGTGTCCGCGCAGCAGGCCCAGGCCGCGCAGAACACGCAGCTGGAAGCCAACAAGAACTCCGTCGAGCAGCAGCTCTACGCCGCCCAGGCGAAGGTCAACGGCCTGCAGGGGCAGCGCCAGCGCTACCAGGACTGGGTCGCGCAGAAACAGCGCGAGGACGAGGAGCGCGCGCGGCAGGCGGCGCTGCGGGCGGCCGCGGCGAACAACAACAACAATGACGACGGCGGCGACGACAACGGCGGCGGAAGCCACAGCCGTCCGTCCCCGGCGGCGGGAAGTTCGATCGAAGCCGTGATCGCGCGGGCGTTGTCCAAGGTGGGCATGCCGTACGCGTGGGGCGGCGGCAACGGCAGCGGCCCGACCCGCGGCATCCGCGACGGCGGCGTGGCCGACCGGTACGGCGACTACCGCAAGATCGGCTTCGACTGCTCCGGCCTGATGATCTACGCCTTCGCCGGCGTGCAGGGCCTGCCGCACTTCAGCGGCTACCAGTACACCTCGGGCCGCCGGGTGCCGCTGTCCCAGATGCGCCGCGGCGACATGCTCTTCTGGGGCGGCTCGGGCGGCATCCACCACGTCGCCCTGTACCTGGGCAACGGGCAGATGGTCGAGGCCCCGCAATCGGGTTCGTACGTGCGCGTGGTTTCGGTCCGGTACGGCGGGATCATGCCGTACGCGACGCGTCTTATCGGCTGAGCGGGCTCCATACGTATGGCGTCGTTTCGGTGACCGCGGTGAAGCCCAGCCGTTCGAGGATCGGGCGGCTCGTAGGCAGCGCATCGACCTGCAGGTAGTCCACTCCGCGAGCCCGCGCCGCGCCGACGCGGTGCGCCACGAGCGCTCGGTAGAGACCCCGGCCGCGCCATTCGGGCAGGGTCGCGCCGCCCCACAGTCCGGCGAATCCGGTGCCGGGCACCAGTTCCAGCCGGGACGCGGCCACGAACCGGCCGTCCGCTTCGGCGACGACGTGCGTGGTGGTCCCGGAATCGGCACGGGCGCGGGCGAGCAGATCCGCGGCGACTGCGGCCTCTTCGTGGCCGAACACCGTCGCCGAGAGAGTCGCGATGAGCAGCAGGTCGTCGTCGCCGTCGGCTTCGCGCACGACGATGTCGGCGGACGGCGGAGCCGAGGCGGCGACCGCGTCCAGCGGCGCGATGAGGACGGTTTCGGTTTCCTCCGGCGTGAAACCGGCGGCCAGCAAGCGTTCGGGAAGCTCCGCGGGACGGTCGTGGCTGCGGGTTTTCCATTCGAACTCCTCGCCGCGAGCGGCGAAAAACGCACGCTGGCGGGCGATCAGCTCGTCGAGCGCGGCGCCGGTCACGCCGAGGTCGGGCGGGCCGGAGACGAAACCGCGGCGGCCCCCGGTGAGTCGGGCGAGCGGACCGTCGAGAGTCAGCTGCTGTCCGGGTTCGGCCTGCGTCAGCTCGGCTTGGCGGACTTCGCGGTCGTAAGCGGCGAGCAGCCGCGCAGCGTCGGGCACGTCGGCAACCTAACCCGCCCGACCCCGGAGCGCGCGGGGTTTTCGCGGCTGAGAGCCGAGCACCCACCCCCGCCGCTCCCGCTTTCCGGCGGCGGGCACCCTGGGGCCATGACTGAACGCCCCCGGTTCGCGGGGATCGTGCTCGCCGGCGGGTCCGCGCGCCGGCTGTCCGGAGTGGACAAGCCGGAGCTGCGGGTCGGCGGGATGTCCTTGCTGGGCAGGGCGGTCGAGGCGCTGGCCGGGGCGGATCCGGTCGTGGTGTGCGGGCCGAGGCGGCCGGGATACGACGCGGTCGTCTGGACCCGTGAAGCCGTTCCTGGCGCGGGTCCGGTCGCCGCGCTCGCTGCGGGGCTAGAGGCAGTAGGCGACGCCGAGATCGTCGTGCTGCTAGCCGCTGATCTCCCGGGCATCCGCCGCTCCACAGTGGACCGGCTGAGGTCCACTGTGGGCACAGCAGACGGCGCCGTCCTCGTTGATGCAGCAGGGGAGCGGCAATGGCTGGTAAGCGCCTGGCACACCGAGGCGTTGCGCGAGGCGATGCCCGAACACCCGGAGAACGCGTCGCTTCGCCGGACGCTCGGCGGATTGCGGATCGCCGAGGCGGCCGCCGAACCCGGCGAGAGCGACGACATCGACACGCCGGAGGACCTGGAAAAGCACCGCTGACAGGGGCTTCACAGCTGTCACACCGGCGATGCGATTGGCTACCGTCGCGGGAAGTTCTCGACCCAGTAGGGTCGCGGGCGAGCACGCAGACGTGAAACCCCTGGAGGAAGAGTGACCGAGCCCGGCTTCGCCGAGGGAGCGAACGGGCAGCAGCCCGGCACCCCGGCGCGGGACGCCCAGCTGCTGGAACGCACCGTGTTCGAGGTGAAGCGCGTCATCGTCGGACAGGACCGGCTGGTGGAGCGCATGCTCGTCGGGCTGCTGGCGAAGGGGCACCTGCTGCTCGAAGGCGTGCCCGGGGTCGCGAAGACGCTCGCGGTCGAGACGTTCGCGCGCGTCGTGGGCGGTTCGTTCTCCCGCGTGCAGTTCACCCCCGACCTGGTGCCCGCCGACATCCTCGGCACGCGCATCTACCGCCAGGGCGCCGAGCGCTTCGACGTCGAACTCGGCCCGGTCGTCGCGAACTTCGTGCTCGCCGACGAGATCAACCGCGCCCCGGCGAAGGTGCAGTCGGCGATGCTGGAGGTGATGGCCGAGCGGCACGTGTCGATCGGCGGCAAGACCTTCCCGATGCCCGACCCGTTCCTCGTGCTGGCCACGCAGAACCCGATCGAGAACGAGGGCGTCTACCCGCTGCCGGAGGCCCAGCGCGACCGGTTCCTGTTCAAGATCCTCGTCGAGTACCCCTCCGCCGAGGAGGAGCGCGAGATCATCTACCGGATGGGCGTCACGCCGCCGGAGCCGCACGAGGTGCTGAGCCCGGCCGAGCTGGTCCGGTTGCAGGGCGTCGCGTCGCAGGTGTTCGTGCACCACGCGCTGGTCGACTACGTCGTGCGGCTGGTGCTCACCACGCGCACCCCGAACGACCACGGGCTTTCCGACGTCGCGGGCTGGGTGTCCTACGGCGCCTCGCCGCGCGCGAGCCTCGGCATCATCGCCGCGGCGCGGGCGCTGGCGCTCGTGCGCGGCCGGGACTACGTGCTCCCGCAGGACGTCGTCGACGTCGTGCCGGACGTGCTGCGCCACCGGCTCGTGCTGTCCTACGACGCGCTGGCCGACGGGGTGCCGGTGGACCACATCGTCACCCGCGTGCTGCAGACCGTGCCGCTGCCGCAGGTTTCGGCCCGGCCGCAGGGCGGCGCCGGCCCGGTGCCGGCGGGCGCGCCCGTCAGGTAGCGGCGTGGCTGGCACCTCTGAGAAAGACCCGGGCGGACGTCCCGGCTGGGCGCCGCCGGTCCTGCGCGGCGACCGGATGGAAGCGGGACTGCGCACCCTCGAACTCGAAGTGCGCCGCCGCCTCGACGGCTTGCTCCAGGGCAACCACCTCGGCCTCGTGCCGGGCCCGGGTTCGGAGCCCGGCGAGGCGCGGCCGTACCAGCCCGGCGACGACGTGCGCCGGATGGACTGGGCGGTCACCGCGCGCACGACGACGCCGCACATCCGCGAGACGGTGGCGGACCGCGAGCTGGAGACGTGGGTCGTCGCGGACATGTCCGCGAGCCTCGACTTCGGCACCGCGCTGTGCGAGAAGCGGGATCTGGTGGTCTGCGCGACCGCTGCCGTCGCACACCTGACCGGCGGCGGCGGAAACCGGATCGGCGCGCTCGTGTCCAACGGCGAAGGCACCACCCGCCTTCCGGCGCGCGGCGGGCTTCCGCACGCCCGCGGCCTGGTCCGGCGGCTGGCCGAAACGCCTCGTGCCGCCGAGGGCGTCCGCGGTGATTTCGCTGGTGCGCTGGAACAATTGCGCCGTCCGCCGCGTCGGCGTGGCCTGGCGGTCGCGATCTCCGACTTCCTTGGCCCGCTCGACTGGGAGCGCCCGTTGCGCGCACTCGGTGGAAGGCACGAGCTGATCGCCATCGAGATCGTCGACCCGCGCGACGTGGACCTGCCGGAGGTCGGCACCGTCGTGCTGGCCGACCCGGAGACCGGACGGCAGCGCGAAGTGCACGCTTCGGCGTTGCTGCGCAAGGAATTCGGCGCGGCGGCGAACGCGCACCGGCAGACGGTCGCGGCCGGTTTGCGCCGGGCCGGGGCCGCGCATCTGGTGCTGCGCACCGATTCCGACTGGATCGCGGACATGGTGCGATTCGTGGTCGCCCGCAAGCGTCGCTGGTCCGGGGGTGTCGCATGAGCGCCATCGCCATTCACGCGGCCGCCGCCCGGGCAACCAGTAAGGAGGCGACGGCATGAGCCTCGCCGGTTTCAGCTCGCCGTGGTGGTTCCTGCTGCTGCTCGCGGTCGCCGCGGTGGCGGGCGCGTACGTGCTGTCGCAGCGGCAGCGCCGCCGCCGGGTGATGCGGTTCGCGAATCTCGAGCTGCTGGAGAAAGTCGCGCCCAAGGCGCAGGGCTGGATCCGGCACGTGCCCGCGGTGCTGATCGTGCTGTCGCTGCTGTTCCTGACGGTCTCGCTGGCCGGTCCGACGGCCGAGCAGAAAGTGCCGCGCAACCGGGCGACAGTCATGCTGGTGATCGACGTTTCGCTGTCGATGGAAGCCACCGACGTCGCTCCGACACGGCTGAAGGCGGCGCAGGACGCGGCGAAGCAGTTCGCGCAGAACATGACGCCGGGCGTCAACCTGGGCCTGATCTCGTTCGCCGGAACCGCGACCGTGCTCGTCAATCCGACGACGGATCGGGCGGGCGTGTCGAAGGCGATCGACAACTTGAAGCTCGCCCAGTCCACCGCCACCGGCGAGGGCATTTACGCGGCGATGCAGTCGATCCAGAGCTTCTCCGCCGTGGTCGGCGGCGCGGACGGCCCGCCGCCCGCGCGCATCGTGCTGATGAGCGACGGCAAGCAGACGGTGCCGGAAGACCTGTACGCCCCGCGCGGCGCGTACACCGCGGCGCAGGCGGCGAAACAGGCGCAAATGCCGATCTCGTCGATCTCGTTCGGCACCGAGCACGGTTCGGTGGACATCGAGGGCAAGCAGCAGGACGTCCGCGTGGACGACGAATCGCTGCGCGAGATCGCCCGGCTGTCCGGCGGCGAGTTCTACAAGGCGGCGAGCGCGGACGAGCTGAAACGCGTGTACGCCGACCTGGGCGAGCAGATCGGGTACGAGCTGAAGAACGCCGACGCGAGCAAGCCGTGGGTGGTGCTGGGGACGATCATCCTGATGGCCGGAGCCGCCACCGCGCTGGTGTTCGGCCAGAGACTGCCGTAAGTCCGTGAAGGACTCCTTGGGGGAATCAGATTCCCCCAAGGAGTCCTTCACGGCGCTGCGAAGCCGTTCTGCCGCCAGCCCTCGTAGACGGCGATGGCGGCTGTGTTGGCCAGGTTCAGCGACCGGTTGTTCGGCAGCATCGGCAACCGGAGCCGATCAGTGACCTCCGGCGCGTGCTGGACCTCGTCCGGCAACCCGGCGGACTCCGGCCCGAACATCAGCACATCCCCAGCCGCGTAAGACACATCCGTGTACAGCCGGGTCGCCGTGGCGCTGAACGCATACACCTTCGACGGCAGCAAAGCCTCCCACGCGGCAGCCAGATCCGCATGCACGTGGACCCGCGCGAGGTCGTGGTAATCGAGTCCGGCGCGGCGAAGCTGCTTGTCCTCCAAGGTGAATCCCAACGGCTCCACCAGATGCAGCTCGCACCCGGTGTTCGCGGCGAGCCGGATCGCGTTGCCGGTGTTGGGCGGGATTTCGGGGCTGTAGAAGAGCACTCGGAACATCACGCCGCCTCGGGGAGGTATTGCGCGTAGGCCCCGCGCACCTCCGGCGGCGGTTCGGCCTTGCGGTAGTTCTCGGTGTCGACGAACACGTACCGCAGCCGGATCTCGGTCGTCACCGTGTCGCCGCGGCGGACTTCCAGCTCGAACTGCATCGACGTGGTGCCCAGATGCACGAGATACACCGCGACGACCAGCTCGTCGTCGAACCGGCACGGCGCGAAGTACCGCAGGTTCGACTCGGCGACCACCACGTCGACCCCGGTGGCGAGCAGCGCGTCGTGGGAGCCGAAGAGCGCTCTCTCGACCTCGAACGCCGCCATGTCCGCGTAGGCCAGGTAGTGCGCGTTGAAGACGATGCCCTGCGCATCGCATTCGTGGTAGCGCACGCGGAGGGGCATTTCGGCGAGAGGTCGGCGTTCGGTCACCCGACCAATCTAGCGATCACCCGTGCAGCGTGCGGTAGGTGTCGGCGGCACCGCGGTGTAGGGGGACAGGCTGGGTCCCGATGAGTGTCCGCACGTCGAGGAACTGCGTCCCGACGGCCTGCGCTGGCACAAGCTCGGCGGCGCGCTCTACAAGCACCCGCACAACCGCCGCAGCCACGTCGAAGGGCAGCGCAGGAGAACAGACCAGCAGGTTCGCGACGCCGATCGTGGGCAGCGAGCCAACCCCGCGATACGCCCCGGCAGGCACTTGCACCTGCTCGTACAGCGGCCCGTACGCCTTGCGTAGCTGGGGGAGCACCGACGTCAGCGGGAGCAGCGCGAGCGGCGTGGTGCGGTTGAGGTCGGCGAGCGCGGGCGTTGGGATCCCGCCGGACCACAGGAACGCGTCGATCCGGCGGTCGTGCAGCGCGGCGACCGCGTCGTTCAGCGGCAGGTGCTGCGCCTCGACCGGGACACCGTTCGCGGCGAAGACCCGTTCGCCCAGCTGCGCAGCACCAGAGCGGCTCGCGCCGACCGAGATCGGGCGTCCGGCGAGCGCGCGCAGGTCGGTGATGTGGTCCTCCGCGCGGACGACGAGCTGCAGATAGTTCTCGTAGACGCGGCCGAGCGCTTGCAGCGGAACAGGTTTGCCGAACGGCGCGCCGCCGGAGATGGCGGATTGGGCGATGTCGGCGAGCACCAGCCCGAAATCCGCGGTGCCGTCGCGGACCCGTTCGACGTTCTCGACGCTCGCCTCGGTGCGCAGCGCACTGCAGTGCAGCCGCGGTTCGGCGCGCGACAGTTCGGCGGCCAGCACCTCGGCGAAGGCCAGGTAGAAACCGCCGGGTTCGCCGGACGCGATGGTGATCTGCCGGTCCGGGCCGCGGTAAGTGTCGTCGCACGCGGCGAGTGCGAGGGCGAGGCCGCCAAGGAGCGCGGCGCGGCGTGTGACGGTCATGGCGTCACCTCGGCGGGCAGCGTGATCCGGACCTGCAGGCCGTGCGGTTCGACCGCGCGCAGTTCCAGAACCCCGCCCCGGGCACGGGTTTGCTCCCGGGCGATCGCGAGTCCGAGGCCGGTTCCGCGCGGCGCGCCGTCGCCGCCGGCACGCCAGAACCGTTCGGTGGCGCGGGCGAGGTCTTCCGGCGGGAGGCCGGGACCGTCGTCGGTGACGATCAGCGTGACAGTGTCCGAAGTGGACTCCCAAGCGGCGGTGATGGTCGCTCCCTGACCGGCGTGGTGGACGGCGTTGTCCAGCAATACGTCGAGAATCTGCGCGAGTTCGCTCTCCGGCGTGTGCACCATCAGCGGCTCTGTGTGGCCCGCGCATGGCACGAGGGTCGCGCCCGCTTCGTCGGCGGACAACCGCCACGCGTCGACCCGTTCCGCCACGACCGAGGCCAGGTCAGCGGGCTCGTCGTCGGCGCGCGCGGCCAGCCGGGTCGCGGTGCTTTCCGCGGTGGCGAGGGCGAGCAGGCCGTCGAGGATCCGTTCCAGCCGTTCGACTTCCGCGACCGTGGCGTCGTAAGCCGGGCGGTTTTCGACCTCGGTGCCGAGCAGGTCGAGCCGAAGCCGCAAGGCGGCCATCGGGTTGCGCAGCTGGTGCGACGTGTCCGCGACGAGCCGCTGCTGCTGGTTCGCCGACTCGACGACCGCGTCGGACATCCGGTTCACCGACGCCGCGAGCGACCGCAGTTCGCGCGGCCCGGACCGTTCCGGCACCTGCGCCCGGCGTCCGCCCGCCACCGCCAGCACGCCGGTTTCCAGCTCCACCAGCGGCCGCACCATCCACCGCGACAGCAGGACCGCCAGCAACACGAACAGCGCCGCGACCACCATCGCCCCGGCCGCGATGGCGCTCCACGCGGCTCCGACATCCGCCGCCGCGGCGGTTACCGAAGCCCGCAGCAAGACCACACCGGACACCCGCGTCCCGGTGCCGACCGGGCGGGCGAAGAGCACCGGAGCGTCCGACCACGGCCGGATCCGCTCGACCGGTGCCTCGGGCTCATTCCGCAGCGTCGCCTCGATGATCGACCGCGCGGCGGGATCGCTGCTGGTCAGACCACCGGTTTCGACGAGCGGCCGCCGCTGCGCGTCGACGATCAGCACGCCTTCGCTGTATAACGACGAATACACTCGCGCGTCGGCGTTCAACGCGGTCGCGTCGCCGGAATCGACGGCCTGTTGCGCGAGCACAACGAAGCGGTCGACGTCGCTGCTGCGCGAAATCACCAGCTGCTGCGTCCGCTGATCGGCTGTCGCGGAGAGCAGCGGCACCGCGAAGGCCGCCACGACGGCGAGCGCGAGCGTGACGAGAACAGCCAACAGGCGAGTGCGCACCGATCAGCTCCGGCCGAGCCGGTAGCCGAAGCCGCGGATCGTGGTGAGCAGGCCGGGCCGGTCGAGCTTCGCGCGCAGCTGCGTCATGTGGACGTCGAGCGAGCGTGAAACAGCGAGGTACGCGTCGCCCCACACCTCGTCCATCAGCTGCTGCCGGCTCACCGCGGTGCCGGGCCGCGTGGCGAGCACCGCGAGTACGGCGAATTCCTTAGTGGTCAGCCCGATGTCCCGGCCGTCGACCACGACCCGGCGCGCGCCGAGGTCGATCTCTACGTCCTCGATGTGCACGACCGGGTCTTTCGGGGCCGGGGAGGAGTTGCTCGCCCGCCGCGCCACGGCGTCCATCCGGGCCAGCAATTCGGCCATCCGTACCGGTTTCGCCAGGTAATCGTCCGCGCCGAAGCGCAGCGCGCGGACGACGGAACGCTCGTCGGCGCGCGCGGTCAGCACGATCACCGGCACCGGCGAAACCTGGCGGATCTTGCGGAGCACGTCGAGCCCGTCGAGATCCGGCAGGCCGAGATCGAGCAGCAGCAGGTCCGCGTCCCGGTGCCGGGTGAGGGCGTCCGAGCCGCGGCCGACCGCGGTGACGGGGTGGCCGTGCGCGTGCAGCGTTTCGGCGAGTGCCCGGGCGACCCCGGTGTCGTCCTCGACGAGCAGCACGCGCACGGCCGTCCTCCTGATCAGTCCTCGCCGCGCTCGAGAGCGGACGAACGCGAAGTTTCCCGCATTGTCGCGTACACGACGAGCGACACGAGGACGCAGCCCGCGACGTACCAGAAGAAGAGCGACTCGTGACCTGCCTTCTTCAGCGCCTGGGCGATCAGCTCGGCGGTCCCGCCGAAGATCGCGACAGTGAGCGCGTACGGGAGGCCGACGCCGATCGCGCGGATCCGCGTCGGGAACAGCTCGGCCTTCACGATCGCGTTGATCGAGGTGTAGCCGGTCACGATCACCAGCGCGCCGAGCAGCAGCAGGAACGCGAGGAACGGCTGGCTGGTGCGCGCCATCAGCGTCATGATCGGCACGGTGAGCAGGGTGCCCGCGATGCCGAAGAACATCAGCAGCTTCCGGCGGCCGATCTTGTCCGACAGCTTCCCGGCGAGCGGCTGCAGGATCGCGAAGACCAGCAGCGCGAGGAACATGATCACGGTGACCGTGCGCCGCGGGATGTGCGCGGTGTTCTCCAGGAACTTCTGCGTGTAGGTGGCGTAGGTGTAGAACGCGACCGTGCCGCCGAGCGTCAGGCCGACGACGAGCAGGATCTCCCGCGGGTACTTCACGAGCTGGCGCAGCGTGCCGCGCTCGCCCTTGCCGGTCTCCGCGTTTTCGGTGACCCGCTGGTAGCTCTCCGACTCGTCCATCGACCGCCGCAGCGCCATCACGATCACTGCGGCGAGCGCGCCGACCACGAACGCGATCCGCCAGCCCCAGTCGCCCATCTGCTTGTCGGTGAGCACACTCTGCAGGATCAGCTGCAGACCGAGCGCGAGCAGCTGCCCGCCGACGAGGGTCACGTACTGGAAGCTGGAGTAGAACCCGCGCTTGCCGGGAGTGGCCACTTCGGACATATACGTCGCCGAGGTGGAGTACTCGCCGCCGACCGAAAGCCCTTGCAGCAGCCGGGAGAACACCAGCAGGATCGGGGCCGCGATGCCGATCGTCGAGTACGCCGGGGTCACCGCGATGAGCAGCGAACCGCAGGCCATCATCGAAACCGAGAGTACGAGGGCGGACCGGCGCCCGTAGCGGTCGGCGAACCGGCCGAGCAGCCAGCCCCCGAGCGGGCGCATGAGGAATCCGACGGCGAACACCGCCGCGGTGTTGAGGAACTGCGCCGTGGCATCGCCGCCGGGGAAGAACGCCTTCGCGAAGTAGACGGTGAACGCCGAATAGGCGTACCAGTCGTACCACTCGACGAGGTTTCCGATCGAGCCGCGCAGCACGTTGCCGACCACGCGCCGCTCGTCCCGCGCCGAGCCGGCGTCCTGGATCCGGGTAGTCATCCTTGACCTCCTGTGTCGCGACTCACGGTGACCAACCGGGGAGTAACCATCAAGGTCGAGGCACGGTTCCTTACCGTCGCTTAGGACGGGAGTGCCGGGTGCGCCGCCGGTCAGCGCAGCCGATAGCCTCAGGCGGGCGCAATCGCGAAGACGACGAGGAGAACGCAGTGGGACGGTCGGTCTTGGTCACCGGCGGCAACCGAGGGATCGGGCTGGCGATCGCCCGGGACCTCGCCGAGCAGGGCCACCGGGTCGCGGTGACGCACCGCGGGTCCGGCGCGCCGGAGGGGCTTTTCGGGGTGCAGGCCGACGTCACCGACGCCGAGCAGGTGGACGCGGCGTTCAAGCTCGTGGAGGAGCACCAGGGGCCGGTCGAGGTCCTCGTGTCCAACGCCGGGCTCACCGACGACACCCTGCTCATGCGGATGTCGGAGGAGCAGTTCGAGCGCGTGCTGAACGCGAACCTCACCGGGGCGTTCCGCGTCGCGAAGCGGGCTTCGCGCGGCATGCTGCGCGCCCGCTGGGGCCGGTTCGTGTTCATTTCGTCCGTGGTGGGCCTTTCCGGCTCGGCCGGGCAGGCGAACTACGCGGCCTCGAAGGCGGGCCTGGTCGGCTTCGCGCGTTCGCTCGCGCGGGAGCTGGGCTCGCGCAACATCACCGCGAACGTGGTCGCGCCCGGTTTCGTGCACACCGACATGACCGACGCGCTGCCCGAGGACCGGCGCAAGGAGATCCTCGCCAGCGTCCCGTCCGGCCGCTACGCCGAACCGGCCGAGATCGCCGCCGCCGTGCGGTACCTGTCCTCGGACGAGGCGGGCTACGTCAACGGCGCGGTGCTGCCCGTCGACGGCGGCCTCGGCCTCGGCCACTGACCTTCCCGAGAAGAACACCCACGACCTGGAGGACGTGTTGCCCGGATTGCTCGAAGGCAAGCGGCTGCTGATCACCGGCGTCATCACCGACGCCTCGCTCGCGTTCCACGCGGCCCGCATCGCCCAGCAGGAGGGCGCGAAGGTCGTGCTCACCGGCTTCGGGCGCTTGTCGCTGGTGGAGCGCATCGCCAAGCGGCTGCCCGAGCCCGCCCCGGTGCTCGAGCTGGACGTCACCAACCAGGAGCACCTCGACTCGCTCGCCGACCGCGTCCGCGAGCACGTCGACGGCCTCGACGGCGTCCTGCACTCGATCGGCTTCGCGCCGCAGAGCTGCCTCGGCGCGCCGTTCCTGGACGCTCCCAGCGACGACGTGAAGGTGGCGGTGGACGTCTCGGCGTTCTCGTTCAAGTCCCTCGCCGTCGCGACGCTGCCGCTGCTCAGCAGCGGCGCCTCGATTGTCGGCATGGACTTCGACGCGCGTGTCGCGTGGCCGGTTTACAACTGGATGGGCGTCGCGAAGGCCGCGCTGGAGTCGGTGAACCGGTACCTGGCCAAGGAACTCGGCCCGCGGGGGATCCGGGTCAACCTGGTCAGCGCCGGTCCGATGAAGACCATGGCCGCTAAGTCCATTCCTGGTTTCGGCGAGCTCGAGGCCGGGTGGGGCGACCGCGCGCCGCTCGGCTGGGACTCGGCGGACCCGGAGCCGACCGCGAAGACGGTCTGCGCCGTGCTGTCCGACTGGCTGCCCGCCACCACCGGTTCGATGATCATGGTCGACGGCGGAGTGCACGCGCTCGGGATCTGAGGTTGTTGGTGGGATGGCCCCGCGGGAGTGTTCCCGCGGGGCCATTCTTTATGCGGTGACCAGTTGCGGGGTTGTGTCGCGTCGGTGGAGGCGCAGTGCGAACGTCAGGGCCGCCAACGCGAGCGCTCCGAGTGCGACGCTCACCCATGCCACGCTCGAGAAGCCGAGCCCGGCGCTGATCGTCGTTCCGCCAAGCCACGGGCCGACGGTGTTCCCCACATTGAACGCGGATGTCGTGCTTGCGCCGACGAGCGTTGAGGTTCCTCCTGCCGCGGCGTAGGCGCGGACGTTGAGCGCCGGGTTCGCCGCGAACCCAGCCGCACCGAGGACTAAGACGGCGGCTACTGCGACGACGGCGTTGGTGGCGAAGGCGAGCACGACGAGAGCGGCTACGGCGATGCCGAGGCTGCCGTAAAGCGTCGCGAACGGATACGTGTCAGCGAGTTTGCCACCGGCGAAGATGCCGATTACTGCGCCGCCGCCGAACAGCGCCAGCACCACTGGCACGGCGGATTCGGGGAGTCCTGCGACGGAGACCAGCAGGGGAGCTAGGTAGCTGAACGTCGCGAAGACCATTGCCTGCAGGAGTGCGATCACGCCGAGTGCCAGCCATAAGCGGCTGTGGCGGAATACTCGGAGTTCTTCGGCGATTCGCGGGGCTTCGGTTTTCTTGGTGGTGCGCGGGACCGACAGCAGAACGGCGACGGCGGCGATGACGGTTAGTGCGGCTACTGCCCAGAATGCGCTTCGCCAGCCTGCGTGTTGGCCGAGCAGCGTTCCCGCCGGGACACCGACGACGTTGGCGACTGTTAGGCCGCCGACCAGTACTGCCAGCGCTTGTCCACGGCGGGCTTCTGGCACGAGGTTGACGGTGGTCGCGGCGGCTACGGCCCAGAATCCGGCGCAGGCTATCGCGCTGATGATGCGGGTGGCGAAGAGGATGGCGTAGCCGTCGGAGATCGCGCCTATGACGTGGGAGGCGCTGAATACGACGAGCAGGCCGAGGAGGGTGGTTCGGCGGGGGAGGCGGATTGTGCCGACTGCCAGCAGTGGGGCGCCGATGACCATGCCTACGGCGAAGGCGGAGATCAGCAGGCCTGCGTCCGGGATGGTTACGCCGAGGTCGGCGGCCATTCCGGGGAGGAGGCCGGTGATCATGAACTCGGAGGTGCCCAGCGCGAAGATGCTGAGCCCGAGTACGAAGACGGCTGCGGGCACGGGGGTCTCTCTTTCTGAAACTGGCAGTACAAAATTAGGGTGGGGTTAGGGGCAGGGGGCGGCTCGTCGCCTGGCGGCGACATTGCCGTGGTGGTTGCGTGGGGCACCCCGAAGCTTGATTGTGCTGACGGCCTGAAGGTGCTTGTCAAGGCGGGAAAGATGCCTTGACAAGCACCTTCAGGCCGCAGGGAGGCTTCGTATCGGGGTGCGGGGGTGGGGCTGGGTGCCTCGATCGTTGGGTGTGTCGGTGCGGTTTCGTGGGTGGGGGCTAGCGCCCCAATGTGGCATTGGGTGCGTCTGGCGCACCGGATGCCGCATTGGGTGCGTGGGATGCACCGGATGCCGCATGGGGGCGTATTCCGGCTGCGGGCGGCGGGGTTAGCGGCGGGAGACTGCGCTGGTCGCTAGTTCTGCTACTGACGTCAGTGCTTTTTGTTCGGCTCCGCGGCGGGACATGGTGCGGATTCCGGAGATGGTGGCGTGGATGAAGTTCGCGATTTCGGTGGCGTCGCGGTCGCGAGTGATGCTGCCGTCTGCTTGGCCGGTGCGGGCGAAGTGCGTCAGCGCCGACAGGTGTGCTTCGGTGTCCGCGTTCACCTGTGCGGCGACTTCTGGGTCGGTGGTGCCGAATTCGGCGATGGCGTTCACCATCAGGCAGCCGCGTCTGCCGTTTTCCAGTTCGTCGTCGATTGTCGAGGCGAGGAGCAGGCGGATGGCGCCTAGTCCGTCGGGGGCGTTGTCCAGCAGGGTTTCCCGCAGTCGGATGCCGCGGTGCGAGTAGTGGTCCAGTACGCGCCGGAAGAGTTCGTGCTTGCTGGAGAACGTGTTGTAGATGCTGCTGCGCCCTAGGCCGGTGGCGGCGCACAGTTCTTCGGTCGACGTGGATTCGTATCCGCGCGCCCAGAAGGCGTTCATGGCGCCTTCGAGCGCTTCGGTTTCGTCGAACTCGCGTGGCCTCGGCATGTCAACCACGCTAACACATTTTGGATAGCTCAGTACACAACTGGGGCGCTGAGGCGTGCGGAGCGCCACAGGGGCAGGATGGAGCACTGTGGGTTACGACGCGTTGCTATGGCTTTCGTTCGGCGGTCCGGAGGGGCCCGACGAGGTGATGCCGTTCCTGGAGAACGTCACCAGGGGCCGGGGCGTGCCGCGGGAGCGGTTGCTCGAGGTCGCCGGGCACTACCAGCACTTCGGCGGGGTCTCGCCGATCAACCGGCTCAACCGGGCCGCGATCGCTGCGGTCGAGAAGCAGCTGGCGGTCGAGAACATCGAGCTTCCGGTGCACTTCGGCAACCGCAACTGGACGCCGATGGTCGAAGACACCCTGGCCGGGATGAAGGACGCGGGCGTCCGCCGCGCGTTGGTGTTCCCGACGAGCGCGTACGGCGGCTACTCCGCGTGCCGCCAGTACGACGAGGACATCGAACGAGCCCGCGCCGCCGTCGGCGATGACGCGCCGGAATTGGTCAAGCTGCGCCAGTTCTTCGACCACCCGCTGTTCATCGCCACGATCGCCGACGCAGTCCGCGCGGCCCACGCGAAACTCGGCGACCGCCCCGGCACGCGCACGGTTTTCACCGCCCACTCGATCCCGGAAAGCGCCGATCTAGCCTCCGGCCCGCCTTCCGAGGGCGGCCGCCGCTACTCGAACCAGATCGCCGAAGCCGCCCGTCTCGTGGCCGCCGAAGCCGGTATCGCCGAGTACGACGTGGTGTGGCAGTCGAGGTCCGGCCCGCCGCAGATCCCGTGGCTGGAACCGGACATCGTCGACCACATCGACGCCCTGCACGCCCAGGGCGTGGACTCCGTAGTGGTCAGCCCGATCGGCTTCGTCGCGGACCACCTCGAGGTGATCTGGGACCTGGACAACGAAGCCGCGGACCGAGCCGCCGAACACGGCATGGCCTTCGCCCGCGCCGCAACGCCGGACTCGGACCCGAGGTTCGCGGAAATGGTGGTCGAACTGGTCCGCGAACACCTTGCCGATGCCCCCGCGCGGAAACTTTCGCCTTTCCCCGCCGCGGGCTGCACCGTCAACGGCGCCCCCTGCGCCGTCGCCTGCTGCGAACCCCCTCGCCGCCCCACCCGCTGACACGTTCCGTGAGGGCCACCTTCAGGGACTCTGAGTCCCTGAAGGTTCCCCTCACGACCCGCGCAAGTCCGTGAACGACCCCTTCACGGACCAGCCCCGCCCGTCCAGCGGGATGCACCCAATGTGGCGTTCGGTGCGTCTGACGCACCCAATGCCACATTGGGGCGCGAGCCCCACCGCTAAACCGCCGCCGCTGCACACAACCATCGAGGCACCCGGCCCGACCCCAACCCCGATACGAAGCCTTCTCTGCGGTTCGGAGGTGCTTGTCAAGGCATCTTTCCCGCCTTGACAAGCACCTCCGAACCGTCAGCACAATCAAGCTTCGGGGTGCCCCACGCAACCAAGGCGGCGCAACGTCGCCGCCAGGCGACGAGCCGGAAATTCAAGCCTGCCGATCCCCCTGCTCAGCAAACACCCGAACAGCCTCATTAACCGAAGCAGTCCGAGCCCCCCGAACAGCCTCAACCAACGGCCGCAACGCCTCGGCCCGCCGGTTCACCGCCGAAGCCGACAACGCCCCACCGGGATCATCCGCCTGAGCCACAGCCAAAATCGCCGAAATCTCCTCAGCCCGCTGCAACACCCGCAACGCCCGCCCTGGCGTCCCAGCAGGCCACTCAACCTGCGGCCGAGCCCGCAAATGCGCGGACAACTCCGCCCGAACCCCAGGCCGATCACTGGCCACATCCAACGCCTGCAACGCCCCGGCACTGGCCCGGATCGCATCCGTCAACCCATGCTCAGCATCCGCCAACGGCTGATACTCCAGCGAAACCGGTGCGGCGAGCGAGTACACCGTCCACCGCATCAGCCCTTCGGCGATCGGCTCCGGCACCAGCCCAAACGCCAGCCCGCTCAACACGACCGCCTCGCCGCAACGCAACGCGGCGTCAGCGAACGGCCCGCCCCCGCCCAGCCCGCGCACGTCGCCGGGAACGGGCAGGACGAGCTGGACACTCCCAGCACCCTGCGCCCGCAACGCGAGCAGCAGCTGCACCGGAGTGGCCGCCCGATGGAACGCGAGCGGAAGATCGAACGCGTCGGCGGCGGCGGGATCCGCCGCGACGACGTCGTGGGCCTCGGCCCAGTCCTGCAGGGCATCGAGGACGTCGTCGGACGCCGCGGCCCCGTTCAGCCACGCGGAGGACCAGACGGCGAGGGTCGCACTGGGTCGGCACACGACTGCTGATTTTACCGGTTCCTCCCGGCTCCGCCGATCCCCGCCCGGCTGGAGCCGCTCCACATCGACGGATGCCGGAACGGTCAGTAGCGTCGAAGGGGTGAACGCTGTTCCCGACGCTCTTCCCCGTACTGCCGGCGAGCTTCGCGCCGCCGGATACGCCCCGCGCCCGATCGCGCGCGAGATCCACGACAACCTGCTCGCCGCGCTGCGCGAGGGCCGCGACGCCTGGCCCGGCATCGTCGGCTTCTCCCGCACCGTGCTGCCCCAGCTCGAACGCGCCCTGCTCGCCGGCCACGACGTCGTCCTGCTCGGCGAACGCGGCCAGGGCAAGACCCGCCTGCTGCGCACCCTCGCCGGCCTGCTCGACGAGTGGACCCCGGTCATCGAGGGCTCCGAGCTGGGCGAACACCCGCTCGACCCGATCACGCCCGCCTCGATCCGCCGTGCCGCCGAGCTCGGCGACGACCTGCCGGTGGCCTGGCGCCATCGCAGCGAGCGCTACACCGAAAAGCTGGCCACGCCGGACACGAGCGTCGGCGACCTGATCGGCGACGTCGACCCGGTGAAGGTGGCCGAAGGCCGCAGCCTCGGCGACCCGGAGACCATCCACTTCGGACTCGTGCCGCGCGCGCACCGCGGCATCGTGGCGATCAACGAGCTGCCCGACCTCGCTGAGCGGATCCAGGTCGCGCTGCTGAACGTCATGGAGGAACGCGACATCCAGGTCCGCGGCTACACGCTGCGGCTGCCGCTGGACGTCCTCCTCGTCGCGACCGCCAACCCCGAGGACTACACCAACCGCGGCCGCATCATCACGCCGCTGAAGGACCGCTTCGGCGCGGAAATCCGCACGCACTACCCGCTCGACGTCGAGTCCGAGGTCGCCGTCGTGCGCCAGGAAGCGAACCTCGTCGCGGAGGTCGGCGAGCCGCTGCTGGAGGTGCTGGCCCGGTTCGTGCGCAACCTGCGCGAGTCGCCGGTCATCGACCAGCGTTCCGGCGTCTCGGCCCGGTTCGCGGTGGCGGCGGCGGAAACCGTCGCGGCGGCCGCGTTGCGCCGGGCGGCGGTGACCGGGGAGGACCCGGCGGTCGCGCGGCCGGTCGATCTCGAAGCCGTGCCCGCCGTGCTGCGCGGCAAGGTCGAGTTCGAGCCCGGCGAGGAGGGCCGCGAGGTCGAGCACCTCGTGCACCTGATGCGCCGCGCGATCGCGGAAACCGCCCGCGAACGGTTCGCCGGGCTGGACCTGCGCCCGCTGTCCGACGCGGTCGCGGACGGCCACCTGGTCGCCACCGGTGAACGCGTCCCCGGCGCGGAAGTGCTGGCGGCGCTGCCGGAACTGCCGGTGCTGCACGAGGTCGCGCAGCGGGCCGGAGTGGCCGCGGACGAGCCGGCGGGCCGGATCGCGGCGGCGGTCGAACTAGCCCTGGAGTCGCTGTTCCTCGCCCGCAGGCTGGCGAAGGACTCCGACGACGGCACGACGGTGTACGGCGAATAATGCCGCTCTTACCGGAGGGATATGCCTACGGCCCGTGGCACGACGGGCCGGACCCGCTGGCCCCGCCGGCGGACCTGCGGGACGCACTGGACGAGATCGGCCGCGAGGTCATGGGCGGTTCGTCGCCGCGCTCGGCGCTGGAGGAACTGCTGCGCCGCGGCACCGAACGCACGGCCGGCCTTGACGAACTGACCCGCCAGCTGTGGCAGCGCCGCTCGCAAATCCAGCGGCGGCACCGCCTGGACGGCACGCTGCAGGAGGTCCAGCAGCTGCTGCAGGAAGCACTCCAAGCCGAGCGTAGGGAACTGTTCCCGGACCCCGACGACGAGGCCCGCTTCCGCGAAGCGCAGCTAGACGCGTTGCCGCCAGGCACGGCGGCGGCCGTCCGCGAGCTGAACGAATACGACTGGCGCTCCGGCGAAGCACGGCAGAAGTACGAGCAGATCCGCGACCTCCTCGGCCGCGAGCTGCTGGACGCGCGGTTCCAGGGCATGAAGCAGGCGATGCAGAACGCCGGGCCCGAGGACGTCGAGCGGATCAACCAGATGCTCGGCGACCTCAACGCGCTGCTGTCCGCGCACGCCCAGGGCGCGAGCGACATCGGCGAACGCTTCAGCGAGTTCATGCGGCGGCACGGCGAGTTCTTCCCGGAGAACCCGCGGCACGTCGAGGAGCTGATCGACGTCCTCGCCGCTCGTTCCGCCGCCGCGCAGCGGATGCTGAACTCGATGTCGGAGGAACAACGGGCCGAGCTGGCCGAGCTGTCGCAGCAAGCCTTCGGCGACCCGAGGCTGGCGCAGCAACTGTCGGCTTTGGACTCCCAGCTGCGTGCGTTGCGGCCGGGGGAGGACTGGACGTCGTCCTCGCGCTTCCGCGGCCAAGACCCGCTGGGCCTGGGCGAAGGCGCACAGGCGATGGCCGACCTGGCGGAACTGGACGCCCTCGCCGAGCAGTTGGGCCAGTCGTATCCAGGCGCCCGCCTGGAGGACATCGACCTGGAGGCGCTGGAGCGCCAACTCGGCCCGGACGCGGGCGTCGACGCTCGCCGTCTGTCCGAACTGGAACGAGAACTGCGTCAGCAAGGCCTGTTCGAACGCGCCGCGGACGGCACCTTGCGGTTGTCGCCCAAGGCATTGCGGCGCTTGGGCGAGACCGCACTGTCCGATGTGGTCAATTCGCTGCGCGGCAAAACGGGCGAGCGGGAGACCGAATCCGCTGGCGCGGCAGGCGAACCGACCGGTTCGAGCCGTCCCTGGCGGTTCGGTGACATGCAACCGTGGGACGTTCCGCGGACCGTGCGCAACGCGGTCCTGCGTTCCACCGCGGTCGGAGCGGGGAGCGTGCGTCTCGACGTCGAGGATGTCGAGGTCATCGAGACCGAACATCGCTCGCGAGCCGCGGTAGCGCTGCTGGTTGACACGTCGTGGTCGATGATCCAAGAGGGCCGCTGGCTGCCGATGAAGCGCACCGCGCTGGCCCTGCACCAGTTGATCAGCACCAGATTCCGCAACGACGCCCTGCAGCTGATCACCTTCGGCCGCTACGCGATGCCCGTGGAACTGCCCGAACTGGTCGGTCTGGAAGGCACCTGGGAACAGGGCACCAACGCCCACCACGCGCTGCTGCTGGCCGGACGCCACCTGCGCCGTCACCCGGACGCCCAGCCGGTCGTCCTCATGGTCACCGACGGAGAACCCACCGCCCATCTGGAACCGGACGGCGAAGCGGAATTCTCCTACCCGCCGGAACCGGCGACCATCTACAAGACACTGTCCGAAGTGGACAGACTCGCGAAGCTGGGCGCGTCGGTCACCGTCTTCCGCCTGGGCGACGACCCGCGCCTGGAAGCGTTCGTGGACACCATCGCCCGGCGCTCCGGCGGCCGGGTAATCGCCCCGGACCTGGACGGTCTGGGCGCGGCAGTAGTAGGCGACTACCTGCGCACCCGCCGCCGCTGAGCACTTGAGTGAAAGTCCGTGAAGGGCTCCTTGAGGGAATCTGGCCTGGATCCACCGGGTGGTTTTTTGTTGATGTTGTTGGTGGGTGTGGGTTGTGTTGTGGGGGTGTGGGCGTGTTGGTGTGGCTGGCGTCGCACCA